>CALLDR010000093.1 GCA_937997955.1 uncultured Emergencia sp.
AGGTGAACACGATGAGATCGACAACCGCGACAACCAAGTTATGGAGCAGGCTTAAGCCCTGCCTGAATATGGCTGCCGAAGACCTGCGCCGTTTCTGGAGCCTGCCCGCTGCCACGTTCCTCATGCTCATACTGTTCGTAGCCATGCCCGATCTGCAGGCGGCCCAGGCGATGGAACGAACCAACCCCCTGCAGAACTCTCCCCTTGACCTGATAGCTGCCGGCGTCCTTCCGATTTTGGCGGCCGTCTGCGTCTGTGCCTGGCTCCACGACCGCCGGCTGGCCACGCGGGCACACGCGCTGCCGCTGACCCGAAACCAGCACTTTTTCGGCCACCTGGCCAGCGGCTGGATCCTCAGCGTACTGCCTTTCGTTGCGCTGTTTTTCGTCTACATGTACCTGATAGACCACAGCGTCATGCGGCTTCAGCTGCAAAGCGAGTCCGACTACTACTATAACGCCTATTTCTGGACGTGGCTTTGGGATATGCTGATCACAACAACCTACGTATACAGCCTGTCGGTTCTGGCCGGCATCATCGCCGGCACGGTTGTGACCCACCTGCTGCTGGCTATGTTTTTCAACGGGCTGCTGCCGGTCATCGTCTACCTGGTCAACCATATCGTAAGCGCCTTTTGGACCGGCTTCTGGGGACTGCCCCTTGCCAGCAGCCACCTTTCACCGCTGACGCGAGAATGGAGTTCGGCCGGCCTTCGCCGCTTAGATACGTTCCAGCCCAATCTCATCTATACGATCTCAGCCATCTTCTTTCTTCTCGCGGCATGGCTGCTGTACCGCAGATGGAAGGTGGAGCGGGTTGGAGAGTCTGCTATGTTCAAAGGGTTTGGGGAATTTGTCTGTGTTTTGTTCGGATTTATCGGCCTTTGCTCCGGCGGAATGACGCTGCACAGCTTTTCCGGCAGCGGCGGCAAGGCGCTGTTTCTGACAGGGGCCGCCGCCGGCGGGATTCTGTTCTATGTGGTCGGCAGGATGATTCTGGAAAAGCGGCTGCAGGTCTTCCATCTGGCCGCTATGAAAAAGCTGGCCGCCTTCATTCTGTGCGGCGCGGTGTTCGCCGTCTTCATGGCCTTCGATCTGGGCGGCTGCGCCAAACGCCTGCCCCAGGTATCCGAAACCGCCGCTGTTCAGGTCGACAGCCTCTTTGGACTGGAATGTAACGCCGTCATCAGCGATCCCGCTCTGATCGAGAAGACCAGAGCGCTGGGCCTGGCTCTCGCCGAGTACGGAAGTCCTTCCTCATCTGCCGGCGTTCCCTCCGCGGCTTCCGGCGACGATCAAGAACTCTTCTTCGTCTACTTTTTAGATGAATATGATCCTGACTATCAGAAGGACTCCCGCAAGGTACGGCGTTCCTACGCTTTCGACCCTGCCCAGCCGGAAATCGCCTCCGCTTACAAGGCCCTTTTTGAGGATCCTGCCTACAAGCGGCTGTCTCCGCTGTATGACCTAGCCGGCGGCGGGCTCACACGGATCCTGGTTCCCGGATCCATGGGTGACTCCTCGCCAGATATCTTCTATATCATAGATCCTGACCATATTCTGGCTGTTGCCCGGGCTGTCCAGGAGGACTTCCGCTCCATGACCTACGAGGATATTCTAGATGCCAGAAAGGAGAACCCGTCCCCGATCTGGAAGCTGGAACTCCAGGTCAGCGCCGATGACGGCGGCGGCTATGTCAACACCACCCTGGAGCTTCGCCAGAACTACAGCCGAACCCTGAAGGTTCTGAAAGAGCTGGGCTATGACAAATACATTCCGAATATTTAGCTTTAATTTTGATCCAAGAGCGCGGGCAGTTACGGCCCGCGCTCTGTTCCTATACTTTTGTTGACGGCCCCGGGCAAAATATGCTATCATGAAGCCATGCGATTGGGAAAAAGGAGGCAACATGATCCAAGACTGCAATAAGATTCACGACGGCAACACGATCTACGACTGCATCATCATCGGCGGCGGCGCGGCGGGGCTCTTCTGCGCGGCGGGCTTTCCGCCCCAGCCGGGGCACGGCGGGTTCCGCGGCCTGATTCTGGAAAAAACGCACCGCCCCGGCACCAAGCTGCTCATGAGCGGCGGCGGCCAGTGCAACATCACCCACAGCGGCTCCATCAAAGATTTCATTCCCCGCTACGGCAAAAACGGCGGCAAAGTCAGAAGCTGCCTCTACAGATACAACAACCTCCACCTGCAGGCCTTCCTACAGGAAAACGGCGTGAAAACCGTGACCCGCGAGGACGGCAAGGTCTTCCCCCAGTCCATGGACGCGCGCCAGATCCGCGATATGCTCCTGAGCCGGGCCGGGCAAAACGGCTTCCGCCTCCGCACAGACGCCCAGGTTACCGGCGTTGCCCGGAGGCCCGACGGTCTCTGGCAGGTCACCTGTGATCAAAGGGTGTCCGTCGGACGCTGTCTCGTCGTCGCCAGCGGCGGCTGTTCCTACCCTGCTTCCGGCTCCGACGGCAGCTTTTTTAACGTGCTGCGCCGTGATCTGGATCTGGCCGTGACCCAGCTGCGCCCTGCCCTGACGCCGGTCAACGTCTGCAGCTATCCGTACAGAGCTCTGGCCGGTATCGGACTGCAGAACGTCCAGCTGACCGTATGGCGTCAGGAAAAGAAGGCCGTCGAAGCTGTGGGGAGCCTGCTCTTCACCCATGAAAATTTTTCCGGCCCATTAATTTTAAATATTTCCAAAAACATTGTAAATAATGACAGAATTATGTTAAACTATATATATCCATGTGATAAAATATTAGCATTGGATAAAATAGTCCATGGAATGAAGACGAGCCGGATGCAGCCGCAGAATCTGCTGCCGGAGCTCTTCGGTCTGCCGAAATCACTGATACAGGCCATTTTAGCCCAGACCGGCGAAAAGCCAAAGGCCATCGCGGCGCGGCTGACAGAGGACAGCTTTACCGTGGAGAGCCTGGCCGGATTTTCCAAGGCCATGGTCACGTCCGGCGGCGTCGCTCTCTCAGAGATCGATCCCAAAACCATGGAAAGCCGCAGATACCCCGGACTGTTCGTCATCGGCGAAGCCCTGGATATCGACGGCGAGACCGGCGGCTACAATCTGCAGTTCGCCTACGCCAGCGCGCGGACCGCGGGACAGGCCGCGGCGGAAAAGCTGGCAAAATCATAAAATCACAGAGATAAACGGAAGGGGTAACTAAAATTGAACTTTAAGAAACAACGTAATCAAAAACTAAGCCTTGCACTGATCCTGGCACTGCTGTTGTCTTGTTTTCCCTTTGACAGCGTTTTCGCCGTCAAGAGCGAAGTGGATTCGCCTTCCCAGGTGACCAGCTTCAGCTCAAGCTCCACCTTGGGAAGCGACTACTGCAAGGCTGCGGTCAAAGACGGAAAACTCGAGCTGAAATTCAAGACCATGATCCCGGCCTGCGAATTCAGGATCGCCCTTTACAGCCCGAAGACGAAATATCTGGATCTCAACACATACCTGCCTGCCGAGGACATGGGCGTTTCCTCCACAGGAAGAAAGTTGACCGGATTTGAGTATGTTCTCGATCTCTCAAAGCAGGACGTCCCAGACGGAGACTACTTCCTGTACATCTCCCGAATCGAGAATCCCGGCGAGCCTTATGAAAAATCTCCCAGCAGCGGAGCCTTGTACAAAAATATGGTCCTCCGCGTCCAGGGCGGCACGCCGAAGATCCTGAGGTACAACGACGTCATCACCGAGAATAAACGGGTGCAGGCCATCGGAGCCGATTACGACCCTTCCTGGTATCTGGACGAATACCTGGAGGATATTCGATTCACCCTGAAAATTCCAGGCACAGACGTTTACGAGGACATGAGCAGCTACAAGATCAGCTTCATGCGTTCCATGTCCGACAAGATCACGGCGGGTGCGTCCAGCGACTATGACAAGCTGCTGAAGCTGTACGAATATGTGACCGGCGAATTTTACTACGATTCCGTCGCGTTCTCCACCCATTCCTACCAATACGCGAACCCGTACAACAATCTGTACAACCACGTAAATAAGATCGCCAGTCCCAACAGTGACAATCAGGGCCGGGTAGCGACCACCTGCCAGGGCTTCTCCGCCATTTTCCTGGCGCTGGCCAGAGCCCAGGGGATTCCTACCAGGTTTGTATTCGGCCACCGCGCCACATCTCCGCTCAACAGCTGGGAGACGGAGCAAAACATCGGCGTCAAGGATCACTGGTGGGTGGAATCCTACGTGGACGGCCGGTGGATCTTTATCGACCCGACCATCGGAACCAACAACAAGTGGAACAAGAATACCGGCGTCTGGCAGTATTTTGGCCTTACCAACTATACCTATTTTGATCCGTCCCAGGAACAGATCGCCGTCTCCCACATCTACCATAATATCTATCCTGATAAGCGTTACGGCTATCTGATCACCGACGCCGGCGAGATCGCCGCCATCAGCGCGTTCCTGGAACAAAAGTCAGGCGGCAGGAAAAACGGCCTGATCATGAACAGCGGCTATCAAAAAGATGACCTGAAAACATGGGGCGACGGACTGAAAGCCCACTTCATGGGCAACGGCTACGGCAATACGACCCACATTCAGTGGAGCAACAAGGGCTTCACCGGGCAGGCCGATTTTTCCGGCATGAAGAAGCTGCGTGTGTTCTCCATGCACCACAACCAGCTGGATTCCGTAGATCTGTCCGGCTGCAGCAGCCTTGAAAACGTCTATCTGTACAACAACGCGCTGACAGAGGTGGATCTGTCCGGCTGCAAGAACCTGCAGTACGCCAGCGTTACAATAGATAACCAGCTGCAGGAGGCTAAACTGTACGCCAACAACAAGAACATCACCATCACTGCCGGCGACAACGGCGTATTCCAGTTCAAATACGACGCGTCAAAGGAGAAGGAAGTGGAAGTGCGTTCCAAGCCGAACATCGGCTACAAAGTACAGGGCATCTACAACGGAAGCGGTCAAAAGGTATCGTCCGCCAAAACCTTTTACATGAACCCTGGCTCGTACAGCTATGAGATCCGGTTTCAGCTGGATCCCGGCAGCTATCAGTACTACCTGTACGAAGGCAGGAACGGTTCTGCCATCAAGCCGTACACCAAAGCCGCCCAAAAGCGTCTGAAGGCGCTGGGATACTACGATGGAACCATCGACGGCGTCTATGACGGCGAAATGACCGACATCGTGAAGATCTACCAGAGGGTCAACGGCATCGAAGCGACGGGAGCCATAGCGTCAAAGACCTGGGCCAGCCTCTTCAGCACAAACGGACTGAAACGGCCTTCCGACGAGATCATACAGCAGATCACCGATATCAACAATACGGTTCTTGAGGCTGAAGCGGAAGCTTCCAAGGGCAAAGTCGTTCTGACCTGGACCAGGATCGAGAACGATACGATCACCACAGAGCCGTCCGGCTATCAGATCTGGAAATCGACCAGCCAGACTGACGGCTTCAAGAAAATCGGTTCCACCAAGAACCTGAAGTTCACCAACAAGTCAAATCTCAAGAAGGGAACCAAGTATTACTACAAGCTTCGCCCATACAAGACCATCAGCGGAAGGACCTACTACGGCCAGTGGACCCAGCTGGAGGTCAAGGCAAAGTAGGAGCCGAGACAAACAAAACGAAGGTCAAGGCAAAATAGACGAGGATAACTTAAAAAGGTGCTGACGGCAAATCAGCACCTTTTCTAATTCTTTTCTGATTCTTTTTTAATCTCTTTCTTCCAATCCCTTTGTTGATCGTTTCTATTCCTCTGGCTCTCCGCAGTCGTCCAGATCTACCGGCACGATGATGTTCTTCGCGTCCTCCAGCCTGCCTTCCGGCACGTAGAGGTCGATACCGCTGACCGTGCTCAGACCGGTGAAGATCTCAACATAGTTGCCGGCGCCCTCATACTTTCTGATACATGGAATACCCTCGCCTCTCAGCTTTGACTCCAGAATATCCGCCTGCAGGTTGTCCGTGACGGTACAGAGATACACGCCGTCGCGCCAGGTGTTCTTCTTTTCTTTCTTTCCAAACATGATGATATGACCTTATTATACGGCCTTCGTCCGGATCTCTTCCGTCAGCTTAGCCACGAACTCGTCTACAGACATAGCGCCCAGCTCTCCAACCTTGGTGGAGCGCACGGACACGGTGCCTGCTTCCGCTTCTCTCTCTCCGATGACGCAGATGTAGGAAACTCTCTCATTTCTGGCCTCTCTCAGCTTGTAGCCGATCTTTTCATTTCTCACATCAAGCTCTACCCGCAGGCCGGCCTCTTCACACTTGGCGGCTACCTCTCTCGCGTAGTCGGAGAAGGAATCTGCCACAGTCAGCAGCTTCACCTGTACCGGAGCCAGCCACAGCGGGAACTTACCCGCGAAGTGCTCGGTCAGGATACCGATGAATCTTTCGATAGAGCCGAAGATAACCCGGTGGATCATGATCGGTCTGTGCTTTTCATTGTCAGAGCCCACGTAGGTCAGGTCGAATCTCTGCGGCATCTGCATATCCAGCTGGATCGTACCGCACTGCCAGGTTCTTCCGATGGAATCCTCCAGATGGAAGTCCAGCTTCGGTCCATAGAATGCGCCGTCGCCCTCGTTTACCACGTAAGGCACGCCGATCTCTTCCATAGCCGCTCTCAGCGCGTTTTCAGCCATTTCCCATTCTTCATCTGTTCCCATGGAGTCTTCCGGTCTGGTGGACAGCTCGATGTGATATTTGAAGCCGAACAGGCTGTAAACGTCGTCGATGAATCTGGCTACGCCGACGATCTCATCTTTGATCTGCTCCGGCAGCATGAAGATGTGCGCGTCGTCCTGGGTGAAGGTACGCACTCTCATCAGACCGTGAAGAGCGCCTGACAGCTCGTGTCTGTGCACCTGTCCCAGCTCTCCCATTCTGATCGGGAAGTCTCTGTAGGACCACATTCTCCGCTTGTAGCAGAGCATGGAGCCCGGGCAGTTCATCGGCTTGATGGCGTAATCCGCGTCGTCGATCTTGGTGAAATACATGTTGTCCTTATAGTGATCCCAGTGTCCGGAGGTCCGCCACAGCTGCTCGTTTAAGATCAGCGGAGTCTTGATCTCCTGGTAGCCTCTCTTGCGGTGCTCCTGACGCCAGAAGTTTTCCAGCTCATTTCTGATGATCATACCCTTCGGCATGAAGAACGGGAAGCCAGGACCCTCTTCAAAGATGGCAAACAGATCCATCTCCTTGCCAATCTTGCGGTGGTCTCTCTTCTTGGCCTCTTCCAGCCTGTTGATATATTCGTCCAGCTCTTCCTGGCTAGGGAAGCAGGTGCCGTAGATTCTCTGCAGCATCTTGTTGTGCTCGTCGCCTCTCCAGTAAGCGCCGGCTACGCTCATCAGCTTGACGGCTTTAATCTGTCCGGTGGATTCCATATGCGGTCCGGCGCAGAGATCCACAAAGTCTCCCTGCTGGTAGAAGGAAATGACCGCGTCCTCCGGCAGGTCGTTGATCAGCTCAACCTTGTAGTCCTCATTTCTGTCCGCCATATATTTGATCGCTTCTTCTCTCGGAAGCTCAAATCTTTCCAGCTTGTAATTGGCCTGGATGACCTTCTTCATCTCCTTCTGGATCTTCAGCAGGTCCTGATCGTTGAGCTTATGCTCCATGTCGATATCGTAGTAGAAGCCGTTGTCGATAGCAGGTCCGATGGCCAGCTTCGCGTCCGGCCAGAGATGCTTGACTGCCTGTGCCATGATATGGGAAGTCGTATGTCTGTACTTCAGTCTGATATCGGCATCTTCAAAATTGATTTTTTCTTTTGCCATTGTTATCTCCTTATCTATTTCCATTTCAGTAGTAACGATTTATGACTGCGCGGCATCGGTGCCGGGATCCGGCGTCGGTGTCGGCTCCGGATCCGGTGTCGGTGTCGGCTCCGGTTCCGGTTCAGGATCCGGCTCTGGGTCCGGCTTTGTCGTCGTACCGCCGCCTTCATTTCCTCCCTCATTACCGCCTTCGTTATCCACGCTCTCGCCAGGCTCGCCGCTGCCGTTAGGGCCGGTGTTCTGATCCTGATTGCCATCGTCCGGGACAGTGGTTTCCTCAGGAATATTCAGATCCTTCGGCGTCACGTCAGAACCGCTCACGGTCGCCGCGATGGTGCTGCTGATCGCCTGGACTGTCTCTGTCGGCTCATAGTCCTCCTGGCCGAACATCTTCTCGTGCAGCTCCTTGGTGTTGGTAAGCAGATCATCAGGGAACACATAGGAAATCCCTCCGAGATATCCGCCCGTCACGTGATACGGCCAGCCCTCTCCGCTTTTGATGTTGAAGTCGACCAGCCGGGAAGCAAGTCCCAGCATATCGCTGTTGGAAAGGTTGGTCTTCACCTGCGGCAGCATCAGGTCCAGCATATCGTCCAGCTGGCCCACGCTCATGGTCTTCAGCTTTTCAAATACCAGGGACAATACAGTCCGCATACGCTCTGTCCGCTTGTAATCATCTCCTACCCCTTTTCTGATGCGTCCGTAGGATACGGCCTGCACGCCTTCCAGGGTCTGCTCTCCGGCCTGCTCTACCAGGTTATAGGATTCCTTGCCGATGTTTTCTGCCGTCTGAATGGTGTATTTGTTCAGCTGCTGGATTTCCTCTTCCTGCACATCTACTGTAATACCCCCAACCGCGTCGACTAAATCAGCCACGGCCTTGAAATTGACCACCACGAACTTGCTGATGTCCATATCCATAGCCTGATTCAGGGATTGGATCATCATCTGAGGACCGCCATACCTGTTGGCGTCGGTAATCTTTCCGTAGGTGTCCGTATCTCCGAATTTCAGATAAGTATCTCGGTAGACGCTCATCAGCTTGACCTCTCCGGTCTCTTCCTTGATGCTGAGGATCATGATGGCGTCGGCGCCGGAACCGTCGATGTTGTCCATATCGCGGCTGTCCACGCCCAGCAGCAGGATGTTGATATAGCCGTCCACGTCCACGCAGGACAGCTCCTTCTCGTTCAGTTCGACTCGATCCAGCAGGCCAAGCTTTGAAAAAGCGTAGCTGGCGATGCCGGCGACAATGATGATAATGACCAGAAGTCCGATCAAAAGGCCTTTCTGCCAGCCCTTCAGCCGTCCAAACCACCGTCCGATGCGCTTGAAGATATTTCCCTCGTACTTGTTGTTCTGTGCGAAAATGTCTTTTTGATGTCTTGCCATTGATTACTCCTATTCCGGGTTCACCCTAAAACTTTCTGGCTGCCCTTGCGCTTGCGCGCTTCCTGCGCCTTCTCCAGAAGTTCTTCATAATAGTCTATCGCATCCTGAATATCTCCGTCGAACAGGATCTTGCCCTGTTTCAAAACGATTCCTCTCCTGCAAAAGCTCTTCGCAACTTTCGTAGAATGTGTGACAAAGAGGAAGGTGGCCTTACCCTCGCCTACGATCTCATTGATCTTTTGATTGCACTTCAGGCGGAATTCTTTGTCTCCTACGCTGAGAGCCTCATCGACGATGAGGATCTCCGGTTTGATGTTGGCGTTGATGGCGAAGCCCAGTCTGGCTTTCATGCCGCTGGAATAGGTTCTGACCGGCTGGTCGATGTAATCTCCCAGATCGGCGAATTCGATGATATCGCCTTCCAGCCCTTTGATCTCCTCTTCGCTGATGCCCAGAAGCTGTCCGCGGAAAAAGATGTTTTCTCTGCCGGTAAACTCCGGGTCGAAGCCTGCTGTCAGCTCCAGCAAAGCGCTGACCCTGCCGTCGACGATGATCTCTCCCGAGGTCGGATAAGTGACCCCCGTGATCATCTTTAAAAGCGTCGACTTTCCCGCCCCGTTCCTGCCGAACAGGGCTACGCTCTCCCCCTTCTCCACGGTGAAGGAAACGTCGTCGATGGCCTTTTTTATCTTAGGTTTGATCTTCTTGGAAAAGATCGCCCTGAATCTCTGTTTGTCGTTTTTATATAGCTTGTATCGCTTCGTTACGTGTTTAAACTCGATCGCTGTATTGCTCATAGCGCGCCTTTCCCCCTCTATAATACATCAGGAATATCCTTCCGCAGCTTCCGGTAAGCCCAGACTGCCAATAGGATCATGACAACATAAACAACAGCGAAGTTCAGCATCTCCTGCGGTGTCTCCCAGAACCACTTCTTGTAGATGAAGCAGTTTCGATAGCCGTTGGCGATCAGGGTGATCGGGTTGAACAGCAGGATATTCCGGATCCAGGCCTGCTCGATGCCGTTGGCGTCGTAGATGATGCCGCTCATCCAGAACAAAGCCGTGGTCAGGGCTTTGACCAGATTGAGGAAGTCCCGGCTCATGGCGGACAGTACTCCCGCGAACAGTCCCCATGCCGTAAAGAACAGGAACATCAAAGCCATATAGAGCGGCAGCTGCAGGTAATAGACGTCCGGCATATACCCAAATCCCATGAAGATCACCACCACCAGGATCAGCAGCGCGATGTGCACCGCCAGCAGCGACATGCTGACAAAGGTCGGTATGGTATCGATGGGATATTTGATCTTGGTCACCAGATAGGTATGCCGCCTCAGGCAGGCCGAGCCTCCCTGAATCATGTCCCGCATATAGAACCACGGCATCATACCGGCGATGAGCCACAGGAAAAAGGGATAGCCTTCGATGGGATTTCCCCGTCTCAGACCGATGGAAAAGGCGAACCAGAAGACAAAGATCTGGATGGCGGGCCTGATGATGGCCCAGGACCATCCCAGGGCAGCGCCCTTATAGGTCTTGATGATCTCCGATTTCGCCAGCTTAAAAAGCTGTTTCCTGTACTCGATATGGTCTTTCAATATCTCTTTTATAATCTGCACGTATCGTCCTCTCATCCTTTCCCGCTTCTACCTCTTCGGCAGTTTGACCAGCTTATGCCCTCTGGATACATCGTAGCCGTATTTCTTTTTCTTCTGTTCCAGCTTATAGAGCAGATAATCTATGGTCTGCGGCGTGTATTTTTCGATGGCAGGATAGTCCGGGAACCGGTTGATCTCCGGGAACTTCAGTCCATCTTCCGTCAAAGCCAGGTCGAAGCCGAAGTACTCCAGCTGCGGAATGTTTCTGGCTACGCTGAGCACGTCTGCCTTGACTTTTTCCCAATTAGGCAGATAGCCTTCGATCTTTACGCCGGTATCCGGATGACACAGGCACGGTTTGATCTCGTTGGCTTCGATGATCTTGGCGTCATAGAACCGGCCTGTCTCGATGTCGATCTTGGCGAACATACCGCCCGCTCCCATATTGTCCACCGCGCCGGTCCGCTTGGAGCCGAAACGCATGTAGGCGTTGCCGATGACAGGGTTCTTCCCGTCTTTCTTGAACACGATCATACGGATAGTATTCACGGCTCCGTCGTAGATCCTTTTGATCTCGTGATGCATGTTGATGTACTCAGTGACCAGATACTGGTTGCGCACATCTTCTAAAATGTCCAGCGCGTCCTGCAGGGTGGCCTCCTCGTGGTTCAGATAGTATTTTCCATCTGCATAGGAGAACTTGTAGAACCCGTCTCCGTGGGAGCCTTCATCTGGCTTCAGCGCCAGAGCGCCCTTTTCCCGAACCAGCCTGAAAATATCTTCATATGTATTTCCATAGCCTTCTGGACAGTCCATCATCGGGATCACCTTGTTATTTCCATTTTTCAGGCTGATATGATAGTAATACTCCGGAAAGCACTGATTGTAATCGGAGCAGATATACTTGACCGTGATCTTGTCCTCCATCCAGTGCCTGTACTTATTGTTGATATGTCTCAGCCATTTATATTCAAAATCTGAGATAAACTGCAGGTGGTTCTCCTCCGTGATCCCGTACTGGTGCAGACGGTAAGAGAGGAATCCATGCCTGGCGGCCCACAGCTTCTCTTTCAGCGTAGTGTCCTTATTGGTCAGGAAATCCTTCTTCAGATCCTGAAACCACCGAATGGACAGATACGGGATCAGTCCGTCAGGGAAGAACATCTTGGCGTAGCGGGCACGGACCTTCAGCTTGATCTTCTTGCACGCTCTTCTGAAACGGACGCCGCTGCGGTTATAGGCCGCTTTTTTCTGTTCAACCTTATACTTCAGATACTTTGAGGTCTCCTTGCTGAACGGCACGGTCTGAGGATAGGACGGATGGTTGATCATGCGCATGATCTTAAAGCCGTCGTCACATATGGCGATCTCCAGGCCGAAAAACTCCAGCTGCGGCACGAAACGGCAGATGCTGTCCACCGTCTCTGTGATGTTGCTCCAATACGGAATGGCTTCCGCGATAGGCAGCCCGTTGTTCGGATTCTTGTCTCTCGGCGTCTTCTTGCCCGCCCGGATGCTGACCGCGCCGCTGACTTTTCCCGTCGCCGCGTCCACATAGGCGTAGATCTTGTCAAATTCTTCTCCCAGCTCCTCCGGCTCCTCATCCAGCTCTTCCAGGTCGTCGCCCTCGCTGAGCTTGTCAGGCAGCGGATTATGCATCAGCTCCAGCCGTTCATAGGAAATGTAGGAGTCTCCGATGACCGGATTGTCGCCCTGTTCGTTGAAGACGATCAGCCGCAGTCTCGCTCCCTCAAATTCCTTCTTCGGCCGTACATCTTCTGTCAGGACGATGACCGCGTTGTAGGAGGACAGCTTTTTCACCAGCAGCTCTTCGCTGACAGCCTCCTCATCAAAGTAGAAGCTGCCGTCATGCCAGGAGATCAGACTGCTCTTGCTCCCCTTGGACATGCGGGCGCGCAAAGCCCCCTTCTCCTTTACCATGGCCATCAGGTCGTCAAAGGAATCTCCCGCTTCAAAATCGTAAAGAGGAATGATCTCCGTCTCTGTGTATCTCTTATAGATCTGATAATAGCACTTAGGCATCACAGATCTGTAGGGCTTAAAGATGGCGTTGATGGTCACCTTGTCGGTGATCCACTTGCTGTAGCCTCCGTTGAGGGGCCGCAAAAAAGCGTACTCCTTGGCAGAGATCGTGTCTCTGTAATTCTCTTCTGTCAGGTTCAGGCCTTCCACCTGTTCCGGCATGAATCCCCTTTTGATGGCCCAGCGGCTCTCACTGCGGGAATACCCTGTATTCTTAAAATAGTGTTTATAAACGCCGCGGACCCAGCGTCTCGCCTCTCTCCCCGTAAAGCCCCGGGAAGTCGGTCCAAGGGCAAGTACGTTGACCACTGCCTTTTTTACGCCTTTGGTAAAGCTCATTACTGTTCTTTCCTCCTGTTGTTTTCATAGTCTTCCGGCGAATTGAAATCTCTGGTCTCGTCAGCCAGAAGCACGTATTTGTCCGTTATGGTCTTTTCGCCGAAGGGCAGTCCCATAAAGGACTGGTAGACCTGCCAGCCGATGCACTTTTCGATCTGGCCAGCAAGGTACAGCTCCCGCACCCGGTCCACGTGGCGGCGGAAAAGCTGTCCGTCTCTGACCTTTACGGCCACGATGGACCTGTGGTTTCCGAAGAACAGAATGTCCTCGGCCGGCGTGCCGGTCACCGCTTCCATGGCCTCGTGGGAATAATAAGTGTCCCCGTAGAGGAAGCACACGTCGTCGGCGATGAGCTCCGCCGTGAACCGGTCGATCTCCAGCACGTTGTTTTTCGGCTCGTAGCGGACCGCGCCCTCCACTTCGTATCTCGGATCGTGAGAGGTGATGGTCACGCGGCAGCCCGGGTCGTGCTTGTGGAGCAGCCGCACGGTTCTGGCCAGAAGGGTCTCCCCCTCCACCTTTATGAAATGCTTCGGAATGTCCCCGTAGTTGTTCCACCGGGTCCCTTTTCCGTCAGCCATGATGATATAGTTCATACGGTTCTCCCTATTTTTTGATCACCTTGTGGTATCTGTAGAAATCTCCCAACTCGTCGTGTCTCTGGCCGCCCCAGAGCTGTATGATGTTGACGCCGGAAGACGTGTTTGCTTCGATGATGCAGATGCCTCCGTCCTCGGTTACTAAAATATCCCACGCGATGAAGTGCATATAAGGCATCTTGTTGGCCAGCGCCAGCATCTCCTCTTTGATAGCCTCCCAGCCCGGAATCCGCGCCCCTTCGATGGCGGCGCCTGAATCGGGATGCACCTTGTACACGTCCAGGCTGTGCAGGCATCTGGCCTCGCTGAGGACGCCGGTGTCCAGGTCGATCTTGGATACCAGGCCGCCCCGGCTGCCATTGTCCACCGGAATGGTGGCTGATGTGCCGATCCGCTGTACGGCAAAGAAGATCTTGAACTGGTGAGTGTGGATATCCCGCAGGGTGATCAGCCTGATGGTGTTCACCGTCTTATCGTAAATGTCGTCGGAGTACTGATGCTGCTTCATGGATTCGCAGATAAACCAGTCGTCCCGTCCCTTCAGGAACCGGACAAAGGCCTCCTCGCTGTACTCTTCCTGATCGACAAAGATCTTTCCGTCCTGGTAAATCAGGATATTGACGCCGTTTCCCTTGCCCGCGCCGTAGGGCTTGATGAACAGCTTGCCCTTCTCCTTCAGCAGGTCGATGGCCGTTTCGTACTCCATGTGCTCGCTGTCAAAGCTGGTCAGAAAGCCTTTGTTCTTGATCATATAGCTCTCCGGCACCCGCACGTACTGCTTCAAAATCTCCGCGGCGGCGATCTTGTTGTTCAGCAGGAAGTCAAAGGGCTCGTTGATATATCGGGACCGGTACCAGTCAAATTCAGACAGGTACTCCCCTTTGTCGTTGTGATCAAAATCGTACAGAATCCACTGGTCGGCCAGAAATCCTCCGCAGATGTTAGCCCGCAGCTTCTTGAAAAAGGAGCACTTAAAGTGATTCTTGGCAAAGACGATCCTTCTCCAATACAGGACGAACAGCTTCAGCTTCTTGATACATTTTTTCGCAAATTTGAACATATCCTTTACTCTTTTCTGTAGTATTTCTCTTCTATATATATATTCTTCCGTAATCTCTTTTCCAGCCGGCTTTTCGCCCGGCGTCCGGCTTTCCGGCTTTCTGCCCGGCTTTTCGCCCGGCGGCCGGTCTGCAGCCGGTTTAAGGTCAGTCCGGAATCAGCCTGAAACCAGTCCGGAGTCAGTCTGAAATCAGCCCAGAGTCAGTCCGATGCCCGTCCAGACCGGTCCGCGTCTGATTTACAGATGATCGATCACCGTCCGCGCCAGCTTTGCCGTCGAGGTTCCCAGCTCCTGTGGCAGATACTTTTCCCTGTAGTCATCCAGCGCCGCCTGATTGTAACGGCCCGACATCAAGTCCTCCATCAAAGCCTTCGCGTCCCGGAACGCACAGCCCGGCATGGACACAAAAGGATTGACGTTGATGCCGTTCTTCTCTGTGTACTCCTCATAATCGTAGAGATAGTAGTAGGTCTTTCTGTTCAGAATGGCCCCCTCCACCGCGATGGCCGAGTAGTCCGTGATCAGATAGTCGCACGCCGCCAGCAGATCCACCGACGAAAACTCCGGACACAGCAACACGCCTGGATGGCTGCACTCGATCTTCTGGTTCGGGTGACCCTTTATGACCAGCACATAGCGGTCAAAGTCGATTTCCTCCAGCAGCGGTTCCCACCGAAGCTCTATGCCCCGTCTGAAGGTCGGCGCGTAGAGGATCACTTCCTTCTCGCCCAAAACAGGGTACGCCTCGACAGCGGCCTGCCGATTGGACTCAGCCGTGTCCAGCAGATGGTCGATCCGCGGAAGGCCGATGTTCAGCAGCCTGTCCTCCGTCGTGTCAAAGGACTGGCAGTAATAGGGATTCCAGGCCCTTCCACCGGCGATGATGATATCGTAATTTCTGTGCATGCAGAGCAGCCTTGCCAGCTTTTCGCCACGGCCAGATGCCTTGCCCAGGGTCTGATATCCGGATTTTTTGATCTTTCCCAGGGCGTGCCACATCTGGATCACCGTCAGATCTTCCTTATGATGCAGCAGAGACACCGCCGGCCAGTAGGCGTCCAGGACGCAGACCCGGCTTGTGGCCAGATGGTACATGCTCCGCAGAGTATCCGCTCCAAAGCCGATCAGGCCCTTCTTGCTGTCGTCCAGCCTGTTGCAGATGGCCGTAATCTGAACCTCCGGCTTCTGCCGCAAAAGCTCCTCTTTTAACATAGCAAAATCCAGGCTCAGTCCATCTGACTGCCTGCTCAGAAACAGTACTTTATTAGGTTTTACCGGGAACAGCTTCAATATCCCGTACAGCAGCCGCAGGCAAAACTTTCCGATCTGTATGATAAAGGTCATCTGCTCCACCTGCCGCAATTGCATTCAAATGTGATTTTCATCCTATAAGTTTACCATATTTCAACGGTTTTGTAAATGCTTCTGTCCTCTCTTCTTTTTGATGAGTATATGAAATATCGGTCAAAAAAACGAAAAGAACACAGATTTTCTCCATGCTCTTTTCACAGCTGGCGCGCCCGGCCTGCCCTTCCGCACTCCGAGCCTGTTTTTCTGCGCGCCCGGCCCGTCTTTCTGCGCGCTCGGCTCCGCGCGTCCGCTTTTGGGTCCCCGCTTCACCTCGGCGACTTCGGGCTGAAGATCAGCGAAATGATATATCCGAAGGCGATGGCCACGGCCACACCTGCGGCGGTATCCTTGACGGCGCCGGTAATGGCGCCCAGAAAGCCGTCCTTTGCTCCTTCCATCGCTCCCTTTGCCAGGGCGTAGCCAAAGCCCGGCAGCGGCGTCGTGGCCCCCTGGTGAGCCAGCTGTACCAGCGGCTCATAGAGGTGGACAGCCTGCAGCGCCACTCCTGCCACGACAAAGATAACCAGAATACGCGGCGTCGTCAGCTTGGTGGTATCCATCAGAATCTGGCCGATCACACAGATGACGCCGCCGATCAAAAAAGTATATACATAATCCATAGTTTCCCTCCTGCTAAAACTGAACCGGACCCGCCTGGTCCTTACAGGTTTCCAGCACCACCGCGTGGGCGATGCCCGGTATGCTCTCCCCCTGAAACGGGCTGATGGTGGACAGCATGGCTCCGGTAGACAGAAGCAGCACCCGTTTCAGCTGTCCGTTTCTGAGCCTGCGGATAATATTGCCTGAGAAGATAGACGCCGAGCATCCGCAGCCGCTGCCTCCGCCGTGAACGTCCTGCGCCTCGCGATCGTACATCATGGTGCCGCAGTCGTCGTAACGCTGCCGCACGTCGCTTTCCGGCAGGCCCGCGTCGATCAAAAGGTCACTGGCAATATCTTTGCCGATATAGCCCAGGTCGCCGGTCAGCACCATGTCGTAATAGGACAGAGCCCGGCCCGTATCCTCCAAATGGTTCAAAATCGTATCCACTGCCGCCGGAGCCATGGCGCTGCCCATCTGGTTGGCATCCTTGACGCCGGCATCGATGATCTTTCCGATGGTGCCGCAGTCCACGCGGATATTGTACAGCTCCGCCGGAGCCCTGCCGCTGCCTGCGGTCCCATCTACAGCGCCCAGCTTTGACAGGTCTGATTTCTTCTCGGACACGATCATGGCTCCGGCCGCGGTGGCGGTCCACTGGGCCGAAGGCGGCCTTTGATTGCCGTGTTCCAGCGGCATGCGGAACTGCCGTTCCGCTGTGCAAAAATGGCTGGACGCGCCGACGATGATATTGTGTGCAAAGCCGCCGTCTGTGAGCATGGAGCCCAGCAGCAGGGACTCGGTCATGGTGGAACACGCCCCGTACAGACCCAAGAACGGCAGATGCAGGTCCCTCGCCATAAAGGACGAGGACATGATCTGATTCAACAGGTCTCCGCTGAGCACCAGGTCGATCTCCTTTTTCTCCCTGCCGGACTTTTTCAGAGCCATGAGCATGGCGTCCTTCAACATCTTGCTCTCCGCCTTTTCCCAGGTCTTTTCCCCGTTCATATCATCTTCCAGGATAGAATCGAACCAGTCCCGCATGGGCCCCGCGCCCTCCTTCTCGCCGCCTACAGCCGCAGACCCGATCACATAGGGGCACTTCTCAAACTTCACAGTCTGTTTTCCGATTTTCTTTTCTGCCATTTTTACCTCCTAATGGTCCGCCCCGCGAGCGAAGCGAGCGGCTAGGCGGACCTTATGCTGAAACGCCCCCGGCTTTAGCCGGTCTGGCGTTTGTCGTATGATGGTCCGCCCCGCGATCCGGACAGATGACCAGGCGAACAGCCGGGCAGATGGCCGGGCGAGCGGCCAGGCGGACCTTATGCTGAAACGCCCCGGCTTTAGCCGGCTTGGCGTTTGTCGTATTAAAACAATCCGATGATCCAGTAGATCACGCCGACGACGGTAGCTGACGTGATGCCGCACACCAGTACCGGCCCGGCCACGCTGAACAGCTTCGCGCCCACGCCCAGCACCAGACCTTCTTTCTTGTACTCGATGGCCGGCGCTACCATGGAATTGGCAAACCCGCTGATGGGCACGATGACCCCTGCCCCAGAAAACTTGGCGATGGTGTCAAAAACGCCGAATCCGGTCAGAAGCTGCGCCAGAGCTACGATACCGATGGTCACATAGGTGCCGGCATCTTTTTCTGACAACCCTTTTGCGATCAGCAGGTTATTTACGTAGTAAGCAATCGTGCATACCAGCCCGCCGATGATAAACGCCCGCAGACAGTTCGCAAAGTATGTCGGCTTCGGCGTAAACTGCTTAGAATATTTTTCGTAGGCCTTCGCCACGTCTTTTTTCTTTATTTCCTTCTCCATAAAAGCTCCCTCCACATGCTTCAAGTTATCCTTAGTATCTGGCAAAAAGGCAAAAATATGCGGGAAACATTGGGCCACGACTTTCATTTTGCTTTCAGATGTACAGTCGTGCTATAATGTTTCCTGTTATTCCTGCCGGCGTTGCCGCAAGGTTGGAAACATTGAACCACGACTTATGTTTTGATTTCAGCGGTACAGTCGTGCTATAATACTTCCAGGAGGTACGACTATGAACAGAAACATCATTTTGGCGTCGTCATCGCCGAGACGCATCGATATGATGCGCCGCCACGGTTTTGATCCTGAGATCTGCCCCGCCCACATCGACGAGACTTTGCCGCAGGACATCTCCATGGAGGACGCCGTCATGTTTTTAGCGCTGAAAAAAGCTCTGGCCGTGGAGCGGCAGGCTGTAAGAGAAGGAAAAACCGGCAGCGTCATCATCGCCGCCGACACGGTGGTCTTCAAAGACGAGATCCTCGGAAAGCCGGAGGATCGGGCCGACGCCGCCCGTATGCTGCAAAAAATCAAAAATACCAGCCACTTTGTGGCAACAGGGGTTGCCATCGCCGCAGCTGGCGAGAACAAAAAGATCGTATTCTGCGATGTGACCGAGGTCTTCTGCAAGGACTTCACCGACGAGCAGCTGAACGCCTACCTGGACACAGACGAACCCTATGACAAAGCGGGCGCATACGCCATTCAGGGCATCTTCGGCCAGTACATCGACCGTTACGAAGGCTCCTTTGACACGGTGGTGGGCTTCCCATGGGAACGGATCGAACCGCAGCTGGCAGCCCTGGGCGCAAAACCCTCACACGCCGCAGCCTCTGCATCATCAAAGGGCGTCTGACGGACACTCTTTGATCACGCGGACGGATCGACGTCCGTAACGATGTTGATCCACTTCCGGCTCTTGACACGCGGCATGCTGACCACGATCCTGACGATATCGCCGATTTCTACTATGAGCATGGCCACAGGCAGCGTAACGTGCAGCCACAGCACGGACAGATACGCCAGCGGCACCTGGACGCATACGTTGCAGAAAAGCTCCAGCTTCATGCAGAAGACCGTGTCTCCGCCGGCGCGGAGGATCCCGACGATAGGAATATAGCCCAGCATCTTCGGGGTAATGGTAATGGCCATGGTGATCAGCGCCTGAATCAACAGCGTATAGGTCTCCCCGCTGAAATGATAGACCCCGGCCACCGGCCTGGACATCAAAATCATCAGCGCGGTCATTAAAATATTGAGCACAACAACGATTTTGATCGACCGCTTGCCGTTCTGGTAAGCGGTTTCTTTTTTGCCCTGGCCCAGGGCCTCGCCGATGAGCATGGCCGTAGCGTTTCCTATGCCGAAGTAGAAGGACTGCAGCATTTCACAGACCACGTTGGCGACCTGGGCTACTGCCAGCGCGGAGGTTCCCAGCTTACCGTAAGCGGCAAAGATCAAAGCCACGGACGCCGCCCAGCAGCCTTCCGTGAAGACCACGGGAACCGCTGTCCTCATGACCCGCAGGAAATACGCCCGGTCAAAGGAAAACAGAGCCTGATATCCCGCTTTAAACGGGTGGTATTTTCTCGTATAGATGAAGATCAAAAGGGCCGCGAACTCAAAGATCCGCGCGATCAAAGTGGCTGCCGCCGCTCCTTTGACGCCCATATGCGGAAAGATGCCGATGCCGAAGATCAGCAGATAGTTCAGCGAAGCGTTGACGCCCAGCGCGGCCACGTTAATGATGGTCGGCACCTTCAGATTCTGGATCGCTCTGGAATTGTATGAGACGGCCATGGACACGCCGGAAAACACGTAGGAAAAACACGCGATCCGTATGTAGTCCACGCCAAATTCGATGACGGCATCGTCTTCGGAAAACAGAGAGATGATGCCCGGCGCGAAGGCAAATGCCACAACGCTGACGATCAGCGCGAAGACAAAGCCGATCAGGTAATCGATACCCAGCACCTTCCGCACGCCGCCGATATCCTGCGCGCCCCAGTACTGGGCCGTATACACGGCCGCCCCGCTGAACAGCCCGAACAGTGATACGGTGAAGATGAAATAGACCTGGTTTGCGGCGCCCACCGCGGCCAGCTCCTGTTCTCCCAGCATACCGATCATCAAAGTATCAATCAGGTTCAAGCCGATGCTGACCAGATTTTGGAATACCACCGGAATCCCGATCAGCAGCATCTTTTTATAGAATACTCTTTTCTCATCTAACATTGTCATTACAGCCTCTCCTAAATCAAACCTACCTTGGATTATAACATAAGGCGGGAAAATTTCCAAGAGGCGGGAAGAGAAAGAACAGGCCCGCGCGTGAAAACAAGGCGAAGCTTCAGCGTTGGAAACCCGATCAAAAGTATCCGGTCAAAGGTTTCCTGCCTAGGTTATTCAGCCTAGGGTTTCCAGCCTAGGGTTTCGTATAATAGTGAAAATGCTGGCTAAATACGAAACCACTCAGCTACAATCTGGTCATGGGTTTCGTATAACAGCGAAGATGCTGGCTAAATACGAAACCACTCAGCTACAATCTCGTCATGGGTTTCGTATAACAGCGAAGATGACGGCTAAATACGAAACCAACCCAGCTGAAATCCAATCATGGGTTTCGTATAACAGTGAAAATGCTGGCTAAATACGAAACCACTCAGCTACAATCCGGTCATGGGTTTCGTATAACAGCGAAGATGACGGCTAAATACGAAACCAACCCGGCTGAAATACGGTCATGGGTTTCGCATAACAACGGAAATGGCAGCTAAATACGAAACCACCCGCATCGGCATATCGGAAGCCTTTGATCATAATCTCCCAAAAGGAAGAAACAGGCCCGCGCGTGTATGCTGCGCGGGCCCGCTCTCAAATAAGGCTGATTTGTTTCTTCTTATTTTTCAGTTCGTCTTCTTCTGATCATAATGCACATTGTCCCAGCCGCGCCCAAAAGTCCGAACAGGTAAAGCGCCAGTTGGCTTTCATCTCCTGTTTTCGGCTGATCTGGATTCGCTGGCTGTTCCGGCCCCTGTCCCTCTGGTTCGGTAACAGTGCCAGGATTTGTCGGCTGATCCGGTTTTGCTGGATTGTCTGGATTGTCAGGCTGATTCGGGTTATTTGGATCGTCCGGATCGTCTGGAACAATCGGCGTCGCCTCCACATCGTCGTTGGTGACGGTGAAATAGTTACCGACACTTGAAATAGATGTGGTGAATCCTTCCGGCGCGTTGACTTCTTTGACCATCCAGGTATAGCCCAGAGGCAGAGAGGTCCACGTATATTTCCAGCCGTTTGCCGCGCTCAAAATCTGCGTGTCATAGTGTTCCCCGTTTCTCAGCAGTTCGATCTGAACTGATGCTGCAGCGGTTCCGCCGTCATCCAGCTTCCATACTTTTTGTACGGTGGCGCTGGTGGTATAGACAGGCGGTGTCGGCGGAACGTATGGCTCGCTGACCGTGTAGGATACTGTCGGCTTGTTGAACTTCTCAGGCAGGCCTTTGTCTCCGTTGCTGTCCACCGGATACAGAATAGCTTCGTTGTTGGTGTACAGCCCGGCTTTGTTTTTGCTTCCATCAAAGTCGTACTCGCCGTAGGTGCCCGGCTCGCTCTTCGGATTCATCAGCTTGACGGTGTAGGTCAGCTGCACTCTCTCCAGGTTGCTGACCGGAACGTTGATCTCCCAATCAAAGTACTCATCATTATTATCAGCGGTTTCTGGATGATAAATCACCACGTAAGGATAAACGTCATTTACAGCTTCTCCGAAGGTGTACACGTTTTCAGCGGTAGCCACAGCTTTATACTCTTTGGCCCCTACCTTCAGAGTCATATCCTGCAGGTTGACCATATCAAAGTCGTAGTCGTTGGTCTTGCCGATCTTGTCGGTGATCGTGCTGCCCGCATCCAGGAGATAGAGGATCTCCTTTTCGATGCTTGTAAAGTCCACCTCTTCTCCATTTGCCAGATAGTTCATGAAGGACGGCCCCCAGTCATACTGATCGCCTTTCGCCTGCGTCGCTGTAGTAGCATAGCAGTGATAGCCCGCGGCCTTCGCAGACTGATATGTCTCATAGGACTTGTACAGCGCCGTATCGATGGAATTGGCATGGCGGTCCTGCTCTTCAACAGGGGTTGACGCTCCAACCGTTCCTCCGTATGGGTAATTGTACTGTCCGGCATCTGCCTGGATCTGGCTGGCGATGGTGCTGAGCCAAGCAGTCCAGTCCGTAGGCGCATCGTTGGTTCCGTACTTGGATTCCCAGTTGTCCGGGCCGGCCCAGTTCAAGACGGTGTCGGCCTTGAAGGTCCACGCGACCGCCATAGGCTCTTCACCAAACATATAAGTGATGCCGTCGCTGACCGTAATCAGGTATTTGCGGCTTGCCGCGGTTTCCGTATCCGCATCCAGCATAGCTTTGCCTGCCAGCAGGCCGGCATGGAGATTGGTTCCGCTGGTAATAGTCTTTTTGATAGCTGCTTCAATCGTATCATATCCCGTTGCCAGATCGGTCAGACCGCACGCAATATCGGCCTGTTTATTGAAGATGACTACGCCTACATTGACCTTGGCATCCTTCGCCTCAGCCTCAGTCTTCAGGTTGCTCAGCATGTTCAGAATCTGATCTTCTACACTGGCACTGGTAGACTTGTCCAGGACGAAGACCACGTCGGTGGTCAAAGCTTCTTCCGCTGACGGCAGGGATAAGGTTACCTGAGACAGGAAATTGCTGTCCAGGTTGGTGGCCGTCTTGGACTTGGAGATAGTCCAATCTTCGGAATCCCCTTCGATCGGAACGATCGGTTCGTGGGCCGCCTTCAGGGCTATAGTGCCTGTAAAGGCGGTGCCGGCCGCGAAGGTCTTGTAATAAGTGCTTTTCTCTTTGTGATATCCATCAACTTTTCCATTCTCATCATACTCTAATATGATATTACTATAAGTTTCTCCCCAGCGATAACGAGTAGAACTGTTTTCATATCCGTCATAATACCAACCGGTAATACCATAGCCATCTGAAGCCAGTCTGAGGTTCCCGCTCATCTGGGAAGTTTGAGGCAGTGTCAGCGCGCCGCCAGAATTGTACTGATATACATCATCGCCCAGGTCTACAGCCGTATTGTTGTACAGGGCCGCGCCTGCAGCCACATTGGTGGTGACCGCACCGGAGATGGCGATGCCGCCTCCGTTGGTGCCCGCGGAGTTTCCGCAGATCTCCACGCCGGAGGCTATAGTCAGGACTTCTACATCCGATGGGTTTTTCGTAGCGTTGACGTTTTCGATATACACGCCGCCGCCAAGGGCACCCGCCTGGTTATTGGACACCTGTCCGCCGTTGAGGGTGACGCCATGCCAGTTAGTGCTGTAAATACCGCCGCCTTTCTGCGTCGTCGTATTGTTCGTAATGGAACCGCCGTTCATGGTAAACCGTGAACCGTTACCCACCAGATACACACCACCGCCGCCGTCCTTGCTCAAATCAGACATCGAATTATTTTGGGAAATAGCGCCGCTTTCCATGATGAACTCGGCAGTCGTATCAGAATTGTCTTCATAATTAGTAGCGCCCATACCCAGACCGCCGCCTACCTTTGCAGTATTTCCGGTAATCTCGCTGCCGGTCAGAATACAGCGGCTGCTTTGATCGGTACCGCCGG
This sequence comes from uncultured Emergencia sp., assembly GCA_937997955.1. Taxonomy (GTDB): domain Bacteria; phylum Bacillota; class Clostridia; order Peptostreptococcales; family Anaerovoracaceae; genus Senimuribacter. The sequence goes on from CALLDR010000093.1 coordinate 24,262, forward strand.
TTGCCTGATAGACGCCTCCACCGCTGTTGTCTGCGGTATTGCCCGTCAAAGTGCATCCGCTGATTTCAAGGATTCCGTGATCCAAATATACGCCGCCGCCACTGTTTGTTGCGGTGTTCCCACTTATGGTGAGATCCTGCAGCTGAATCGCGTCTGTTCCACTTGCTGAGACATTGATTCCGCCTCCACTGGTGGCGCTGCCGCCGGTAACGATACCGTTTTTCAGCACGACGCCTGCAGCCCGGATTTTAACCACGCTGTCTGTGCCATCTCCGGCCAGGGTCTTTCCGTTGAGATCTACAGTAACTGCATTTGACAAGACGATATTCCCCGTCACATCCTTCAGCAGGACGATTTCAGCTCCTGCCTCGGCCTTATCCAATGCCTCCCCCAGAGAAGCATATTCGATTTCACCGATTCGGCACACGCTTCCTGTGCTCTCATCCGTCGTGCTGTCGTCTGGCGTATTGTCGTCTGAAGTCTCGTCAGGTGTTTCTCCGCCTGTCGACCCGTTGGTTTCATCTGTTGTCTCATCAGAAACCGCAGCTGTTGTCTCATCATTTGATCCAGCAGAGGTTGTGGTCTGATCCGATAGCGTTATCTCTTCTGTCTCTTCTAGCTGCAGCACCTCCTCCTTTGTCGGATCATCTGCTACGCTTCCTTCGTCAGCGAATGAAGTGATCTGAAAAAAGCTCAGAGACATTGTCAGAGCAAGAAACAAGACGAATACGCGTTTCATACCCTTCTTTTTCTTCATACTTTATTGATCCTTTCTTTCCTGTAAGCAGCAGCTAAACCGCTGCAAAGCCGCTGCCTGCATCAAACTACTTCTGACCTTGTAAAAATCAGAAAAACTAACTTTGTACCACGATATTGACATTCTGTGGTTAAACAATATCTTGATACATATTGAATCATATCATATTTTGTCGAAAAAATCAATTCTATTCTTGGATTTCTTGTTAGGAAATACCGTTAAGCTTGTTTTCTGTATGACAAAAAGACCTGTTGGCCTGCAAAACGATGCACAGGTCTGCTTTGCGTTGACTTAATCTCTCGAAGCTTTCCCTTTTACATCATATCGGCCGTCTCTTTCCAGGGCGGCCTTTCATATTTTTTGATCCGCATACCACAGAATGTCAATACTGTGGTATTATTTTTTATTTTAAATAATTAATTTCATCTTTTTTATGGTCTGTTCATGGGTTTTAATGCTGGCCGCCACGTAGAGGCGTGTCGTTTCAACGGAAGAGTGCCCCAGAATATCGGCCAGATGGGCAAGATTCTTTTCAATCTCGTAATAGCACCTGGCGAAGAGATGGCGCAGATTATGTGGAAACACCTTTCTGGGCTCCACCTTTGCCGCTCCGCACAGGCTCTTCATTTCATGATAGATATTGCTGCGGTCCATGGGCCTGCCGGTCTTTGTTCGGAAAAGCACACCGCTTTCAATACCCTTTGTCTTCGCGAAGTGCAGCAGCTTCTTTGACAGCTTCCGCGGCAGAATTACAGTGCGGCTTTTTCCTTTCAGACGGATCTCCGCTCTTCCCCGGCGCGCCGCCTCCACGGTGATATAAGACAGCTCGCTGATTCGCAGGCCCGTGCCGCAAAGGGTCAGCATGATATAGTAGAGTCTCTGATTCTTTCGCCCCTGCGCCGCCGTCAGCAGTCTGCCGTACTCGGCCTTGGTCAGCTCCCGGTCGTCATCGATAAAGGGTTTGCGCTGTACTTTCAGAAATTTGATCCTGCATTCGGGCAAGCCCGCAAAATCCAGGTAGGAGTTCAGCGCCGAAATCTTCGTATTGACCGTCCCAGCCTGTTCCCTTTCCTGCAGCGTCTCCCGGTACGCCAGCAGGCCCGCCTTGGTAACGGGCGCCTGCCTCAGGTAACAGCCGAACGCCCGCACGGCCTGCACGTATTTACCTATGGTGGACTTGGCCTTTTCATTTTCGCGCAGATAGCTTTCATACCGCGAAATAGTCTCTTCCGTAATAAATACCTCTTTCATCTCTTTCCTCCAATTCATACTCTGACTGATAGTATTATCATGTCTGGATAAAAACATGCCTATGTTATATTCTATAGCCTGTGAGCCGAAAAGGCTTATGAAAGGTTTATGAAAATCAAAAAACTACGTCCGGCGGACCTGCGCCGTCGCTTCATGCTACTCTGCCTTCGTTTCCCTCGCCATCGCAGTGAAGCTTCGCGGGGGACCTACGCGGGCAAAGCACCCATATAAATCAGAGAACCTTACGGTCGGTTTCTTCCAATCAATGTTCGCCTGCAGCTCCATTTCTTGGGAAACCTTCGTAAAAGACCTGCCAACGATTTATCTTCGTAATAGAAAACGCCAGGGGTTAGCCTGGCGTTTTATTCCTATTACTCGATAAATCGGGTTAGGGCTTTTTATTTCGTAGTAGCGTCGTACAGCGCTTCTGCGTTATCCCACTCAGCGATGATTTCTGGGATTACTTTGTACAGGTCGCCTACGATTGCGTAGTCAGCAACTTCCATGATCGGAGCATCTGGATCCTTGTTGATCGCAACGATGCAGTTGGAAGTCTGCATGCCTGCCAGGTGCTGGATAGCGCCGGAGATACCGCAAGCAAAGTAGATTTCTGGTTTTACAGTAGTACCAGTCTGACCTACCTGGTGGGAGTGATCGATCCAGCCAGCGTCTACTGCTGCACGGGAGGAACCAACTACGCCGCCAACTTTGTCAGCGAACTTCTTGATCAGTTCAAAACCGGAAGCGTCGCCCAGACCACGCCCGCCGGAGCAGATGATCTTAGCGTCAGTCAGGGATACCATTTCCTTCATGGACTTAACGATATCCTTGATCTCGATTCTGATATCTTCCTTGGAGATTTCAGGCTTAACGTTTACGATTTCGCCAGTAGCTCCAACCTGTCTCTCCTGCTTCTGCATTACGCCAGGTCTTACTGTGGACATCTGCGGTCTGGTCTTAGGGCAGATGATGGTAGCCATCAGGTTACCGCCGAATGCCGGACGAGTCTGCTTGATACCAGTGTCAGTATCGTTAGGGTCCAGAGTGGAAGTATCTAATGTGGTGTTAGCTTTCGCGAAGTCGATGTACTTGGAAACTTTTACGTCCAGGTGAGTACAGTCAGCAGTCAGACCAGTATTGCATCTGGCTGCGATACGAGGAGCGAAGTCACGGCCGATGTGAGTAGCGCCGTACAGAACGATTTCCGGCTTATACTCGTCGATCAGCTGCTTCATAACCTTGGTGTAACCGTCAGTTGTGAAGTTCTCCAGTAATGGATCCTGAACCATGTAAACTTTTTCAGCGCCATACTCGAAGCATTCCTGTGCCAGGTGATCGATGTTGTTACCGATCAGAACTGCGCAGATCTGAGTATCATCGCTGATATCCTTAGCCAGCTTCTTGCCTTCGCCCAGCAATTCCAGAGCTACGTTCTGGATCTTGCCCTGTCTCTGCTCAGCAAATACCCAGATGTGCTTGTAAGCGGAAAGGTCAACCTTTGCTTCCTGCTTAACTTCCTGGATAGCGCCGAACTTACAAGCGGTCAGGCACTGGTTACAGTTGGCGCACTTTGCATTGATCTTCGCAACCTTGCCCAGCTTGTTACCATCATAAGCTTCAAATTCAAAGGCATCATACGGACATGATTTAAAGCACTGTCCGCAACCAATACATTTATCTTTTAAAATTTCAACAGCCATTGTTATTCCTCCTTCAGATTAGATGATGTGCTTACCCTTCAGCTGGATCAGCAGGTTCTTTGCCTGTTCGTTTTCGGTATCTCCGCTAACGATCTGGCCAGGAGCCTTCGGCGCCGGTGTGAAGGATCTGAATACGTTTGTAGGGGAAGCTTCCAGACCAACCTTTGTCAGGTCAACCTCGATGTCCTTTGCATTCCAAACTTTGATATCTTTTTCGCCGAAGATGCCAGCCATGTTCATGTATCTTGGCTCGTTCAGCTCTTTGATTGCTGTCAGCATGCAAGGAGTCTGGATACCGATCAGTTCGTAGCCATCTTCCATCTGTCTCTTAACAGTGATGTCCTTCAGGTTGTCAGCGATTTCAAATTCTTCAACGTATGTAACCTGAGGCAGATCTAACTTCTCAGCGATCTGAGGTCCAACCTGTGCGGTATCACCGTCGATAGCCTGACGGCCAGCAAAGATCAGGTCAGCAGGGCCGTTTTCCTTTTCCCATTTTTTGATTGCAGCTTCCAGCGTGTTGGAAGTAGCCCATGTATCGGATCCGCCAACTGCTCTGTCGGAAACCAGGATACCTTCGTCAGCGCCTTTTGCGATACACTCGAACAGCAGGTCAGATGCCTGAGGAGGTCCCATGGAGATAACTGTAATAGTTACATCTTCATATTTATCCTTAATCTTTAATGCTTCTTCTAAAGCGTTAGCATCATCGTGGTTTAAGATGCTTGGAACGCCGTCTCTGATAAGAGTACCAGTCTTAGGGTTAATCTTGATAACATTAGTATCTGGTACCTGTTTTGCGCATACGATAATCTTAAATGCCATTTCTATTTCCTCCTACGATCTTATTTTTTGAAAGTGTTAGCTGCGATTACCATTCTCTGAACTTCGGAAGTTCCTTCGTAGATCTCAGTAATCTTAGCGTCTCTCATCATTCTTTCAACTGGATAATCCTTAGTGTATCCGTATCCGCCGTGGTACTGTACACACTTAGTCGTTACTTCCATGGCAGTTTCTGCAGCGAACAGCTTAGCCATCGCAGCAGCTTCACCGTAAGGCAGGTGCTTATCCTTCATGTCAGCAGCTCTGTAGATCAGAAGTCTCGCAGCTTCGATCTTAGTCTTCAGATCAGCCATGCCGAACTGCAGTGCCTGCATCTGGGACAGCTTCTTGCCAAACTGCTTTCTGGCCTGCATGTATTCTACAGTTACATCGAATGCGCCCTGCGCGATACCCAGAGCCTGGGAAGCGATACCGATACGGCCGCCGTCCAGTGTAGACATAGCTACTTTGAAGCCTTCGCCAACCTGAGCCAGCAGTCTGTCTTCAGGAATTTCGCAGTTCTGGAAGATCAGCTCAGTAGTGGAGGATGCGCAGATACCCATCTTGTCTTCGGTCTTGCCGATGGAGAAACCTGGATCGCCTTTTTCTACGATAAACGCGGAAATACCGTGGTTTCCTTTTTTCTTGTCAGTCATAGCCATAACTACGAATACGTCAGCATATCCGCCGTTGGTGATGAATACCTTGGCTCCGTTCAGGATCCATTTGCCGTCAACCAGCTCAGCTCTTGTCTGCTGTCCGGACGCGTCAGTACCAGCGCCTGGCTCAGTCAGACCGAAAGCACCCAGCTTCTTGCCGGATAACAGGTCTGGCAGATATTTTCTCTTCTGTTCTTCATTACCCCAGTTAAAGATCGGCCAGCAGCACAGGGAAGTGTGTGCAGAGCAGATAACGCCTGTGGATGCACAGACTCTGGATAATTCTTCTACAGTGATCGCGTAGGAGATGTGGTCTCCGCCGGCTCCGCCGTATTCGGTCGGGAATGGAACGCCCATCAAGCCGTACTTGGCCATTTTCTCTACAGTTTCTTCTGGAAATCTGTGTTCCTGGTCAATGTCTGCAGCTAATGGTTCAACTTCGTTAGTGGCAAATTCTCTTACCATTTTTCTTACGAATTCTTGTTCCTTCGTCAGTTGAAAGTTCATGT
>CALLDR010000094.1 GCA_937997955.1 uncultured Emergencia sp.
GTAAATTCCATTTCTGAAACATGTTTCTATAGCAAGCCTACACCCATTCTATGGGAAAAACAATGTAAAAAAGTTTTGAGGAAGAAATTTTTTCCCGCAGTGTCTTTTTGATGTCCGCGAGGGTGGTTTTGATGTCCGCGGGCAGCAGCGCATATAATCAGTGCGCAACCAATGCGTAACCTGTGGACAAAAGCCGTGTGATGATCGAACAATAATTGTACAATAATTGTGCCTGATACAAAATAGTAGATGTATCACAAAAGTTGTGATACAATAAAAGCGGAAATCACGACCTTCGCGATCTTAAAGAAGGACCTCAAAAAAGAGGGAGCCCGCCCCAAAGCGGGAATAATGAAAACAGGAGAAGTACCATGAGCAAGAAAAGAAATTACCAGATGCAGTCTCCGCATCTTTACAGCGTATTCTTTGCACCGCGGGGAAACGAGCGTATGCTGCGCCTGGGCATGCAGATCGCCCAGCAGTATCTGAACCCCCTGGATAAACTGATCGGCATCATCGGAGAGGCCGGCGCCGGAAAGAGCATGCTGATCAAGGGCATGTTTCCAGGCCTCGACCTGTGCAACGATGACAGCGGCGTCAACGTGCGGCCTCTGCCGATTCTCAGCGTAGACGAGGACGAGGGCTTCTACGCGCCCCATACCTATCACATGGACGTCCGCTTTGAATCCGCCTTCACCCAAATGCACGTGCTGGCCGAGGCGGTGGAAAAAGCCGTCAAAAAAGGCCGCCGCGTCATCATCGAGCACTTTGAGCTGCTGTATCCGTTCCTGAAGAACAACGCCCAGCTTTTGATCGGCGTCGGGGAGGAGATCATCGTAACCAGGCCGACCATCTTCGGCCCGCTGCCTCAGGATATCGCCGACATCGTCATCAAATCCGTCCGTTACCGGAAGATGGCCCACACGGCGGAGGATCTGGTGGAGCACTGCATGCCGAAGGAGCTCTTTGAGCAGTGCTTCCACGGAGACATCAAGAGAGGCTTCTCCCTGGGCTTCAAGGAAAAGCCGGAGATCGACATCGAGCAGCTGAGCAAAGAGGTCAAAGAGCACATCGACATGGACATTCCGATCACCTACTACGATGAGGACCACATCAAAATGGGCGAGGTGATCCACCCGTGCACCGGCCCGCGGATCCACGTGCGCTCCACGGGGGAGATCGAGAACTTCCGCCTGCTGAAAGAGATCTTTTACGATTCGAGAGAAGATATGTACCTGATCATCGGCCTGGTCGGGGAGCGCTGGGATTACGAGACCCGCGACCTGAACAGGATTAAATTTTAATACATAACGGAGGAACTTATGAGAACCATCAACAGTCAAGACATTACCCGCGCCGTGCGGGATCTCTGCATCGAGGCCAACTGCCATCTGCCGGAGGACGTCAAAGGCGCTATCGCCGACTGTAAGGCGTGCGAGCCTTTTTCCATCGCCAGAACAGTTTTGGACAAAATAGAAGAAAACTACGGCATCGCGGACGCCGACGAAGTGCCGATCTGCCAGGATACCGGCCTGGCCTGCGTCTTTCTGGAAATCGGCCAGGACGTCCACATCGAGGGAAACCTGAAGGACGCCGTAGACGAGGGGGTCCGCCAGGGATATACAGAGGGCTACCTGCGCAAATCCTGCGTCAAAGACCCGATCGACCGGGTCAATACCGGCGACAACACGCCGGCCGTCATCTACTACGAGATCGTGCCGGGCGACGGCCTGAAGATCACTGTGGCGCCGAAGGGCTTCGGCAGCGAGAACATGAGTCAGATCAAAATGCTGAAGCCTTCCGACGGGCTTGCCGGGGTCAAAGAGTTTATCGTCAAAGTGGTGGAGGACGCCGGCCCTAACCCATGTCCTCCTATCGTAGTCGGCGTCGGCATCGGCGGAACCTTTGACAAAGCGGCCATCCTGGCGAAAAAAGCTTTGATGCGTCCGCTGGACCAGCGAAACGAGAACCCGTTTTACCGCGATCTGGAAGAGGAAATGCTGGAAAAGATCAACGCTCTGGGCATCGGGCCTCAGGGCTTCGGCGGACGGACCACGGCTCTGGCGGTCAATATCGAGACCCTGCCGACCCATATCGCCGGACTGCCGTGCGCCGTCAACATCAACTGCCACGTAACCAGACATAAGACGGCGGAGCTGTAGGAAGGGGGGAACACAGATGGAAAAGAAAATTACAATGCCGCTGACGGCGGAAAAGACCAGAGAACTGCGCTGCGGCGACAACGTTTTGATCAGCGGCGTGATCTACACAGGAAGAGACGCGGCCCACAAGCGGCTGGTGGAGCTGCTGGACGCGGGAAAAGAGCTGCCTATCGACGTTAAAGACGGCGTGATCTACTACGTAGGCCCCGCTCCTGCCAAACCGGGACAGGTCATCGGCTCGGCAGGACCGACCACCAGCTACCGCATGGACGCTTACGCGCCGGCTTTGCTGGATCTGGGCCTGAAGGGCATGATCGGCAAGGGCAAGCGGTCCCCTGAGGTCATCGAGGCCATGAAGAGAAACGGCGCGGTTTACTTCGGCGCCATCGGCGGAGCGGGCGCGCTGCTGTCCAAGTGCATCAAAAAGGCCGAAGTGGTCTGCTATGAGGACCTGGGCGCGGAAGCGGTACGCCGCCTGGAGGTGGAAGACCTTCCGGCCGTGGTCATCATCGACAGCCAGGGAAACAATCTGTACGAACAGGGCAGAGAGAACTATCTGTCCATGGAAAAGGAGAAATAAATCATGCTGCATCTGAAGCTGGACGGCAGCGGACAGGGGCCGATCTACAAACAGATCGCCGCCGCCATTGAAAAGGATATCGAAAGCGGACGTCTGCCCGCGGGGTATAAGCTGCCCACGGTGCGGGAGCTGTCCAGTGAGATGGGCGTAGCCTGCGGAACCATCAAGCACGCCTATGAGCACCTGGAGGAGAGAGGCTTTGTGGCCATGGTGCAGGGAAGCGGTTCCTTTGTGCTGGACAGAAGCGAGGACACTTCCAGCCGCAAGGAACAGGCTATGGCGGCCATCGACGGCATGTTTCATCAGCTGGAGCGTCTGGGATTTACCCCGAGGGAGATGGAAATCTATCTGAACCTGAAGCTACGCGGCCTGGAGGAAAAGTACGATGTGGTAAAGGTGGCCGTGGTGGACTGCAACCCGGAGACGCTGCAGCTCATCGAGAAGCAGCTGTCCCAGATCGGTTACGCGGAAACCGCGCCCTTCGCTCTGAGCAGGCTGGAGGAGATCGCGCCGAAGCTCAATTCGGACTACGACGTGATCCTGACCACCTCTACTCATTTCGCTGAGGTGGAGCCGTATATCAATCAAAACAAGACCCTGGCCATGATGGCCATGACGCCGGCGATTCGGACGACTATACAGCTGGCCAAGGTGGGAGATGAGGCCCAGGTGGGCATCTTCTGCGCCAGCGACGCGTTTTCCCAGGTGGTCCGCACCGGCTGTCTGGGCATGGGAAGCTGGAGCGAGCGGCTTACCACCCAGCTGATGGGTATGCCGGGGCTGGCGGACTTTCTGGAGGCCCAGGACGTGGTCATCGTGCCGGAGGGCTACGACGCCTTCACATCAAAGGAAGAAAGGTCTCAGCTGGCCGCTTACCGGGAATCCGGCGGCCATGTGGTAGGCTATGATTACAAGATCGACCGGGGCTCTTTCCTCTATGTGGAGGCCCAGATCAAAAAATGCATGAATAAGAAACGAAGCGTTTGAGGGACTGGAAACAGTCCCTTTTTTCTTTGCCGATGAAGATAGACAGCTGGCCGACGAGGACGAACCGGGGCCGGCGAAGGGTATCCTCTTCCAAAAAAAGTTCTTTGCATTCGATAAACAAAACAAAAACAATCTAGCTGTAGACAAATGAGATAGAACAATGTACTATAAAGGTGTAATACATTTTATCGATTTTGAGTTCGAGGTGAATGATGGAAGACAGTAAAAAGAAATTAGTGATCGGCGTCATCGGCGCTGACGTTCACGCAGTAGGTATCCAGATTCTGGATCATGCCTTTGAGGAAGCAGGCTTTGATGTGACCAATCTGGGCGTCATGGTATCCCAGGAGGAATATATCGCCGCGGCTGTGGAAACAGACGCTGACGCGATCATGGTATCCTCCCTGTACGGCCACGGCGAGCTGGACTGCCGGGGCTTGAGAGAAAAGTGCAACGAGGCTGGACTTACCGATATCCTGCTGTATGTAGGCGGCAACATCGTCGTGGGCAAGCAGCCTTTTGACGAGGTAGAGGCCAGATTCAAGAAGATGGGATTCAACCGTGTATTCGGTCCGGGGACGGCTCCGGAGGAGACCATCAAAGCCCTGCGAGAGGACTTTGGCCTGACAGCTTAGGATAACTTAGGAAAAACGGTGAAAACCATGAAGAACATATTATTGATAGATTTCGGCAGCACGTACACCAAGGTAACGGCCGTGGATCTGGAAGAAGAGCGGCTTTTGGGAACCGCGTCCAGCTACACCACCGTGGAGACCGACATCAACGAAGGACTGGCCAACGCTCTGGAAAACCTCTTCGCGAAGACGGGACCCCTGGACTTTGACCAGCGGTATGCCTGCTCCAGCGCGGCGGGCGGCCTGAAAATGGTCAGCTGCGGACTGGTGCCGGAGCTGACGGCCGAGGCTGCCAGAATGGCGTCCCTGGGAGCGGGGGCAAAGGTCATGCAGGTCTATTCCTATCAGCTGACGGAAGAAGACGGCGAAGAGATCGAAGAACTGAAACCGGACATTTTCCTGCTGACAGGAGGGACCGACGGCGGCAATAGGGACACCATCATAGAAAACGCCAGGGTGCTGGCAGGCGTCCCGTCCCAGTTTCCTATCGTCATCGCCGGCAACAGAAACGCCGCTTCCGCGTGCAGACGCATCTTGGAGAAGGCCGGCAAGCAGGCGGTGGTCTGTGAAAACGTGATGCCCCGGTTCGGGGTCCTCAACATCGAACCGGCACAGAACCGGATCCGGGATATCTTTCTGGAACGGATCATCAAGGCCAAGGGCCTGTCGGAAGCCAGCCAGCTGATTTCCGGCATCATGATGCCAACGCCGGCGGCGGTGCTTTCAGCCATGGAGCTGCTGGCAAAGGGAACGGAGACGGAGAAAGGACTGGGCGATCTGGTGGCCGTCGACGTAGGCGGCGCGACCACCGACGTATACTCCATGAGCCTGGGCGAGCCAACCGGCGTCAACACGGTCATCAAAGGCCTGCCGGAGCCGTACGCCAAGCGGACGGTGGAAGGTGACATCGGCATGCGCTACAGCGCGTCAGGGGTCGTGGAAGCAGCAGGTATGCAGGCGCTGTGCAGCCTTTCCGGACTGTCCCAGGAGAAGGCGGAGGAGCTGATGGCTTTGATCACCAGCGAGACGGACACTTTGCCGAAGACCCCGGAGCTGGCGGCGCTGGATTTCGCGCTGGCGTCTCTGGCGGTCAAAATCGGAATGACCCGTCACGCCGGCCGCATAGAGAAGGTCTATACGCCTGTAGGCGAGACGTGGCTGCAGGAGGGCAAGGATCTGACCGCGGTGGAAAAGGCCGTTCTGACAGGCGGGTCCCTGATCCACGCGGAGGGGGCGGAAAAGATCGCCCGCAGCATCCTGTACGACCTGTCAGAGCCGTCCTCACTGAAACCGAAGCAGGCTGAGATCCTGCTGGATAAGGAATATATATTGTCGGCCATGGGGCTTCTGGCCCAGCATGCGCCGGATACAGCGTTAAAAATCATGAAGAAGGAGTTATTATCCTATGGAACTGCAAAATAAGAAATTGTCCAACGACGAATTTTACTCGTTACAGAAAGAGATCCTGACTCAGTGGCCGACAGGCGCCGACGTGAACTTTGAAGAGGCTGTAGAGTTTCACAAGAGCATGCCGGACAGCAAGGTATTCGGCAAAAAACTGATAAAGGCCAAGAAGGAAGGAAAGACTCTGGTGCAGCCGAGAGCCGGCGTTGCTCTGGTACAGGAGCACATCGACCTGCTGACGTACCTGCAGGACAAGGGCGGCGCGGATCTGCTGCCGACCACCATCGACAGCTACACCAGACAGAACAGATATAAGGAAGCGGAGGTAGGCATCCAGGAGTCCGTCAGGGAGTGCAAATCCATGCTCAACGGACTGCCGGTGGTCAACCACGGCGTAGACGCCTGCCGTTCCATCATCAATGAGCTGAACACGCCGGTACAGGTGCGCCACGGCACGCCGGACGCGAGACTGCTCACCGAGATCAGCTACGCCGGCGGATTTACCAGCTACGAAGGCGGCGGCATCTCCTATAACATTCCGTACGCCAAGAATGTCAGCCTGGAAAAGACCATCAAGGACTGGCAGTACTGCGACAGGCTGACCGGCATCTATGAAGAGGCTGGCGTCAGCATCAACAGAGAGCCTTACGGGCCTCTGACGGGAACCCTGGTACCGCCGTGCATCTCCCATTCTGTAGCCATCATCGAGAGCCTTCTGGCGGCGGAGCAGGGCGTAAAGAACATCACCGTCGGCTACGGCCAGTGCGGCAACCTGATCCAGGACGTGGCGGCGATCCGCTGTCTGGCCTCACTGACAGAAGAATATCTGCAGAAGTACGGTTACGACGATGTAGAGGTCACCACGGTGCTTCATCAGTGGATGGGAGGCTTCCCGCAGGACGAGGCGCAGGCATTCTCCGTGATTTCCTGGGGCAGCGCTATCGCGGCTCTGTCAAAGGCGACAAAGGTCATCGTCAAGACCCCTCATGAGGCCATCGGCGTTCCGACCAAAGAAGCCAACGCCCAGGGACTGCGCTGCACCAAGCAGATCATCAACATGCTCTGCGACCAGCAGCTGTCCAATACCAGCCACGTAGTGCAGGAGATGATGATCATCGCGGCTGAGACCCGCTGCATCGTAGATAAGTGCTTCCAGCTGGGAGACGGCGATCTGGCGGTAGGCACCGTCAGAGCCTTCCAGGCAGGCGTCATAGACATTCCTTTCGCGCCGAGCAAGCTGAACGCGGGCAAGATGCTGCCGGCCAGAGACAACGAAGGCGCTATCCGCATCCTGAACGCGGCCAACGTACCCCTGTCCAAGGAGCTGATCGACTTCAACAGAGAGAAGATCGAAGAGCGGGCCCAGGCGGAAAAGAGAGACGCGTCCTTTCAGATGGTCATCGACGACGTGTATTCCATCAGCAAGGGCAAGCTGGTCGGAAGACCTTGGAAATAATATGGCGGCGCCTGCCGCCGCAAAGCCCCCGGCCTTCGGTCTGCGGGAAAATGCGGCGGCAGGCCGCAGAGGCGATAAGCCCGCGGACGGTTTTCGTTTTGAGCGTTTCGTTTTGCGCGTTTTGTTTTCCACTGAAAACATTTTGATGGATTTGGAAAACGAAAGGGCTGAGGAACAGCTGACGGGCCGCTAAAAAACGGCCAGCGGGCCGATCGCGTGCAGATTTTTTGATATGATGAGTGATTTTAATAAGAATTTGAGCTCAAAGGCGCGGCGTTGCTGCCGGTTTTCAGATTTTGTTTTCTTCTGAAAACGTTTTGACGGATTTAGAAAACGCCACGCGGCAGAGCAGAGGAGGGTAATAACATGAAAATCAAGAAAATCATTTGTTCCGGCGGAAGAACCGGTTTCTTCTTCGACGATCAGAGAGCGATTAAAAAAGGCGCGAAGGCGGACGGATCCGCCTACATAGGACGGCCGGTGACAGATGGTTTCAAAGCGGTGAGACAGGCGGGCGAGTCCATCTCCGTCATGGCAGTCCTGGAAGACGGCCAGATTGCTTACGGCGACTGCGCCGCCGTGCAGTACAGCGGCGCGGGCGGCAGAGATCCGCTGTTCCTGGCTGAGGATTTCATTCCGGTCATCATGGAGCATGTGGCGCCTGTGCTGGAGGGAAAAGAACTGGATTCCTTCCGGGAGCTGGCCGCTGAGGTAGAGGCTGTACAGGTGGACGGCAAGAGACTGCACACGGCTATCCGCTACGGCGTGACCCAGACCATTCTGGACGCTGTGGCAAAGGCCAAGAAGCAGCTGATGTGCGAGGTCATCGCGGACGAATACGGCCTGCAGCCAGAATACCGCCAGATTCCGATCTTCACCCAGTCCGGCGACAACCGCTACGACAACTCCGATAAGATGATCATGAAGGGGGCCAACGTTCTCCCTCACGCTTTGATCAACAATGTGGACACCAAGCTGGGCAGGGACGGCAGCATTCTGCTGGAATACGTCAAGTGGCTGAGAGACAGGATCATCGCCCTGCGCCACGATGAGGACTACTGCCCGGTGCTGCATATCGACGTATATGGAACCATCGGCATGGCCTTCGGCGTCAACAACTATGAGGCTATGGCCGACTACATCGCCACGCTGGCAGAGGCGGCCAGACCGTTCAAGCTGCGCATCGAGGGACCGATGGACGCGGAAGAGAGAGAGGCGCAGATGCAGGCGCTGGCCGCGCTGACCGCCGAGGTTGACCGCCGCGGCATCGACGTGGAGCTGGTAGCGGACGAATGGTGCAACACCCTGGAAGATATCAAGTACTTCGCGGATCACAAGGCCGGCCACATGGTGCAGATCAAGACGCCGGATCTGGGCGGCGTCAACAATATCGTGGAAGCTGTCCTGTACTGCAAGGAAAAGGGCATCGGCGCTTATCAGGGCGGAACCTGCAACGAAACAGACCGCTCTGCGCAGGTGTGCGTCAACCTGGCCATGGCCACCCAGCCTGACCAGATTCTGGCAAAGCCGGGCATGGGCGTGGACGAGGGCTACATGATCGTCTACAACGAAATGCAGAGAATCCTGGCCATGCTGGCTGCGAAAAATGCAAAATAAGAGAACCGCGGCTGAGATCGGGGCCATGGCGGCCCGCGCCCTTCGCATGGAGGCAGGCACCACCCCGAAGCCGGGCCTGGTAGACAGGGAAAACAGCGGAGCCCACAGCGACATGGACTATCCGCTGTTTTTGGCAAGCAGCGCGGCGCTGCAGCCCTGCTTTACGGCCTGCGCCCAGGCGGGGATTGACGGAATCCGGAAGAAGCCGAAGGCGCTGGTGCCGGCCCTGCGCCGCATCGGGCGGTGCGGGGAAACCGCCATGTACGCCGCCACCAAAGGCGTCAACACCCACAAGGGAATGGTCTTTTCCATGGGGATCCTGTGCTGCGCTCTGGGACTGCTGACGGCGGAAAGTCAGGAAGAGGCGGCCGCGGATACGGGCCCGGACGGGGCCGGGAGCGGGGATCCGGCTGGAATGAAGGGATCGCGACCGGAAGAAAGGCTGCAGGCGCTCTGCGCCCAGCTGGCGGAGGCCCTGCTGCAGCAGGATACGGCTGCAGGGACCCACGGACTGCAGGTCCGGGGGGACGCCGACGTAGGCGGCGTCAGGGGCGAAGCGCTGTCGGGGTTTGACAGCGTTTTTCACACCGGGCTGCCTGTTCTGCGGCAGGCAAAGTCCGACGGACACCCTTTGATGGAGGCTATGATCAAGGCCCTGCTGGCTTTGATGGCCCAGGCGGAGGACAGCAACGCGGCGTACAGAGGCGGCCCTGACGGCCTGGCGTTTATCAGGCGGCGGGCGGCGGAGGTGCTTGCGGCGGCGGATCTGCGGACGAAAGCCGGGCTCGACATGGTCCGGGATTTTGACAGGCAGTGTACGGCGCGGAACCTGAGCCCGGGAGGCAGCGCGGACCTGTTGGCGCTGACCGTGATGCTGCATTTGTTTTTTGATGAGGAGAAAGAGGTGTAAACGATGTTGGAAAGAGCATGTGCTGGAACGGTGGAGTCC
>CALLDR010000095.1 GCA_937997955.1 uncultured Emergencia sp.
ACGTAGTAGAGCGGGAAGCCATGGAAGCGGGAATGGCAAAGGGCATAGCCCAGGGGCTGAGACGGGGCCTTGAGCAGGGCCTCGAACAGGGTCTTGAGAGAGGCCTCGAACAGGGCCGCCAGGCTGAGAAACTGGAAACCGCCCGCAAGATGAAGGACAGAGGTCTGGCCCTGGATCTGATATGCGCCTGCACAGGCCTGGAGAAAGAGATTGTAGAAAATTTCTGACGGATATATTGACAAATATACAGAAAAATTGTACAATAGCATCATGTTTTCATGAGCAACGGCGTTCATCGGAGACGAGGAGAGCAATACCCCTCGTTAGATGAGCGCTTTTTTATGACCTAACCCGATGAAAACGAGCGGAAGCGAAGTTTGATTGGCGGAGACCTACAGCGATAATCCGATGAAACGAGCGGAGAGGCCGCGGCATGGCGGAATGTCAGGAGAAGGCGGCCGCTGGTGGAAGGAGAGAAGAGGAGGAGAGTTATGTATTCCTATGATGAAGTGATGACTTTTGTGGAGGAAGAAGACGTCAGGTTCATACGCCTTGCGTTTTGTGATATAGACGGGCGGCAGAAAAACGTATCCATCATGCCCGGGGAGCTGAAGCGGGCCTTTGAGAGCGGCATCTCCTTTGATGCCTCGGCCATCGAAGGCTTTGGAGCCCAGATCAAAAGCGATCTGTTCCTGCACCCCGACCCGTCCACCCTGGTGATCCTGCCCTGGCGGCCGTCGGAAGGCCGGGTCGTCCGCATGTTCTGTGACATCAAGTATCCGGATGGAACCCAGTTCGAGCTGGACAACCGGTATATTCTGAAGCGGGCCGTCGCCAAGGCCGCGGAAGAAGGCGTCTCCTGCTTCTTTGGAGCGGAGTTCGAGTTTTACCTGTTCAAGACCGACGAGGACGGCAATCCGACCCTGACTCCCTACGACAACGCGGGATACTTCGACATCGCGCCGGATGACCGGGGCGAAAATATACGCAGGGAGATCTGCTTTACCCTGCTGGACATGGGGATTCAGCCGGAGGCGTCCCACCACGAGGAGGGACCGGGACAGCAGGAGATCGATTTCAAGTTCTCCGACGCACTGTCGGCGGCAGACAACGCCATCACCTTTAAGAACGTGGTCAAGACCGTCGCCATGGCAAACGGAGCCCACGCCGACTTTTACCCGAAGCCTATGGACGGCAAAAGCGGCAACGGCATGCACATCAACATTTCCGTCAAAGAGAAAAACGGCCGTGATGTGCAGAACATGTTTATGGCCGGGGTCATGGACCACATCAAAGAGATCACCATGTTTCTGAACCCGCTGAAGGAATCCTACCTGCGGCTGGGGGAGAAAAAGGCTCCGAAGTATATCACATGGTCTCCGGAGAACCGTTCCCAGCTGATAAGGATCCCCGCCGCGGCGCCGGAAAACCGGCGTATGGAGCTTCGTTCCCCGGATACCACGGCCAATCCGTATCACGCCTATGCCCTTTTGATCTGGGCCGGCCTGGACGGCATCCGCCGAAACCTGGAGCCGCCCGCTCCGACCAACGTGAACCTGTTTATGGCTGACGACGAGGTGACGTCGCAGTTGGAAAGACTGCCTCAGTCCCTGGACGCGGCCAGAGAAGCGGCAAAGCACAGCAGGATCGTCAGGGAGTGCCTGCCGGAGCAGCTGATCAAAACCCTGAAGCTGTAGCCGATGACTTGGCCCGATATCATTCTGCAGAAAGGAAGTGAGAACCGATGATAACCGAACGACGGCAATTCAGCGCGCTGGTCGTGTCGAAATCTGAAAAGACCGCAGACACCTTGTCGGCGGTTTTGAAGACCAACGCGTTTTCAAAGGTTCTCCGGGCGGACAGCGCGGGAGCGGCAAGGCGCATGACGCTGAAACAGCCGGTAGACGTGGTGGTCATCAACACGCCGCTGGCGGACGATTTCGGCACCCAGCTGGCCATGGACCTTTCCGAGAAAAATATGGGCGTGCTGGTCTTTGTGAAAAAAGACGTCTACGATCCGGTCTCATATAAGCTGGAGGAATACGGCATTGTGACGCTGCCAAAGCCGGTGGAGCGGACGGCCCTGAATCAGTCCCTGAAGATGCTGAAGGCTATGGGCGTAAAGCTGGCAAAGCTGGAGGCGCAGAAATCCTCTCTGGAAAGCAAGATGCGGGAGATCCGCCTGGTCAACCGGGCCAAATGGCTTTTGATCTCCCACCTTTCCATGAGCGAGGAGGAGGCCCACCGGTACATAGAGAAGGAGGCCATGGACGCCTGCGTGAAGAAGAGCGAAATCGCGGAAAACATTATTAAGACGTACGAGGTTTAAATATGAAAGAGAATCGACAGAGCCTGTACCTGCCTCAGATGGAACACGACGCCTGCGGCATCGGTGCAGTGGTAAATATAGACGGAAGACAGAGCCACAGTGTCGTGGACCACGCCCTGTCCATCGTGGAAAAGCTGGAACACCGGGCGGGAAAGGACGCCGCGGGAGAGACCGGAGACGGCGTCGGCATCATGACGCAGATCCCTCACCCGTTCTTTTCCAAGACCGCGGCGGCCCTGGGCATAGAGCTGGGAGAACCCTGCGCTTACGGCGTAGGCATGTTTTTCTTTCCCCAGAACACTTTAGCGCTTGAGCAGGCTAAAAAGATGCTGGAAATCATCGCGGCCAAGGAAGGCGTAACCCTTCTGGGATGGAGGCAGGTGCCGGTGGACAGAGGCGTTCTGGGCAAGAAAGCGTCGGACTGCATGCCGCAGATCCAGCAGTGCTTTCTGAAACGTCCGGCCGGAGTGGCCGAAGGCCTGGATTTTGACCGGAAGCTGTACATTATCAGAAGGATCTTTGAACAGAGCAACGACAATACCTATGTGGCGTCCCTGTCGTCCAGGACGATTGTATACAAGGGAATGTTTTTGGTAAACCAGTTGCGCCAGTTTTATCTGGACCTGCAGGACCCGGACTATGAAAGCGCCCTGGCCCTGGTACACTCCCGCTTTTCCACCAACACCAACCCCAGCTGGGAGCGGGCCCATCCCAACCGTTTCATCCTGCACAACGGTGAGATCAACACCATTCGCGGAAACGTGGACAGAATGCTGGCCAGGGAGGAGACCATGGAGAGCCCGTATCTGGCCGACGATATGGACAAGGTGCTGCCGGTGGTGGCAAGCTCCGGCTCCGATTCGGCCATGCTGGACAATACCCTGGAATTCCTCGTCATGAACGGCGTCGACTTGCCTCTGGCGGTGATGATGACCCTGCCGGAGCCTTGGCGCAACGACAAGGATATCAGCCGGGAAAAGAGAGATTTTTATCATTATTACGCCACCATGATGGAGCCTTGGGACGGGCCTGCCGCCATTTTGTTCTCCGACGGGGACCTGGTCGGAGCGGCCCTGGACAGGAACGGACTGCGGCCCGCCAGGTATTACGTCACGGCTGACAACACTTTGATCCTGGCCAGCGAGGTGGGGGTCCTGGATATCCCGGAGGAGCAGATCACGGCAAAGCGGAGACTGGAGCCGGGCAGAATGCTTTTGATCGACACCCAGCAAAAGCGCATCGTGTCCGACGAGGAGTGCAAGCGGTACTATGCCACGCAAAAGCCTTACGGACAGTGGCTGGATCAAAATCTGGTCCGGCTGCGGGAACTGGCCGTGCCCAACCGGCGGGTGGCAGTGCATACCCAGGAGGAAAGAGACCGGCTGTACAAGGCCTTCGGATATACCTACGAGGACATCAAAGACAGCATCCTGCCTATGGCCAGGGACGGCAAAGAGTCCATCCATTCCATGGGGATCGACGTGCCTCTGGCCGTGGTCTCCGAAAAGCACCAGAGCCTGTTCAACTGTTTTAAGCAGCAGTTCGCCCAGGTGACCAATCCGCCCATCGACGCCATCCGAGAGGAGATCGTCACCGACACCCATGTCTTTGTAGGGTCCGACGGCAATCTTCTGAAGGAGGAGCCGTCTAACTGCAACGTGCTGGAGATCCGCAATCCGATCCTGACCTCCGTGGACCTGATGAAGATCAGGGCCATGAAGCGGCCGGGCTTCAAGGTGGAGACCCTGTCGCTGCTGTACTACAAGACCGCGCCGCTGGACCGGGCCATCGACCGGCTGTTCGTGGAGGCGGACAAAGCGTACCGCCACGGGGCCAATATTCTGATCCTGTCCGACCGGGGCGTGGACGAAAACCACGTGGCCATTCCAAGCCTGCTGGCGGTGTCTGCCATGGAGCATTACTTGGTGCGGACCAAAAAGCGGACGTCTGTGTCCATCATTTTGGAGAGCGGCGAGCCGAGAGAGGTTCATCACTTTGCCTGTCTGCTGGGCTACGGCGCCAGGGCGATCAATCCGTATCTGGCCCAGGAATGCATTGAGGAGCTGGTGGAGCGGAAGATGCTGGACAAGGATCCTCATACAGCCATCGACGATTACAATAACGCCGTGCTTCACGGCATCGTCAAGATCGCGTCCAAGATGGGAATTTCCACTCTGCAGTCCTATCAGTCTTCTCAGATCTTTGAGGCCATCGGCATCTGTCAGGACGTCATCGACCGGTATTTTACCGGCACGGTGAGCAGGGTAGGCGGCATCGGACTCGGGGAGATCAACGAGGGCGTAGAGTACCGCCACAGCCATGCCTTTGATCCTCTGGGCCTGGGCGTGGACACCACCCTGGACTCTGTAGGCAACCACAAGCTGAGAAACGGCCGCGACAAAGAGGACCACCTCTACAATCCGCAGACCATCATCGCCCTGCGGGAGGCATGTCAGAACGGCGATTACGCCAGATTTAAGGAATTTACGGCCATGGTGGACGTGGCCGATGAGAATAACGTACCCCACGCCCTGAGGGGACTGCTGGGGATCGCCTATCCGGAGGACGGCGGCATTCCCCTTGAAGAGGTGGAACCGGCGTCGGAGATCGTCAAACGGTTTAAGACGGGGGCCATGTCCTACGGCTCCATATCCCAGGAGGCCCACGAGTGTATGGCGGTAGCCATGAATACTCTGGGCGGCAAGTCCAACTCCGGGGAAGGCGGAGAGCGGCCGGAGCGGCTGGGAACCATGAAGAACAGCGCGATCAAGCAGGTGGCAAGCGGCCGGTTCGGCGTCACCAGCGAGTACCTGGTGTCCGCCAGAGAGATACAGATCAAAATGGCCCAGGGCGCGAAGCCGGGAGAAGGCGGCCATCTGCCCGCGGGCAAGGTCTATCCTTGGATCGCCAAGACCCGGTATTCCACGCCGGGGGTATCCCTGATCTCGCCGCCGCCTCACCACGATATCTACTCCATCGAGGATCTGGCGCAGCTGATCTACGATCTGAAAAACGCCAACAAGGACGCTCGCGTTTCGGTCAAGCTGGTATCTGAGTCCGGCGTCGGCACCATCGCCGCCGGTGTGGCAAAGGCCGGCGCCCAGGTAGTCCTCATTTCCGGCTATGACGGCGGCACGGGGGCGGCGCCGCTCAGCTCCATCCATCACGCTGGCCTGCCGTGGGAGATCGGCCTGGCCGAGGCCCATCAGACTTTGATGGAAAACGGTCTGCGGCAAAGGGTGATCCTGGAGGTGGACGGCAAGCTAATGACCGGCCTGGACGTGGTAACCGCGGCGATTTTAGGCGCGGAGGAATTCGGCTTCGCCACAGCGCCGCTGGTCACCATGGGCTGCGTCATGATGCGGGTCTGCAATCTGGATACCTGCCCGGTAGGCGTAGCGACCCAGAATCCTCAGTTACGCCAGCGGTTCTGCGGCAAGCCGGAATACGTGATGAACTTCATGAACTTTATCGCGGAGGAAATGAGGGAGATCATGGCCCGGCTGGGCGTGCGCAGAGTAGACGAGCTGGTGGGAAGGACAGAATTTCTCAGAGAAAGGCAGCATCAGGTCACAAAGCGGGCGGAGACCGTGGATCTGTCTGCCATTCTCGCCCGGTACGACGACGTGCCGAGGCAGCGAAAGCACTTTGATCCGGCCGAGGCCTACGACTTCAGGCTGGAAACTACCGTAGACGCGTCCCGTCTGATCCCTGCCTTCCAGCCGGCCATGGACGCGGGAGAGCCGTGCAGCGCCACGGTGGAGGTACGCAGCGTGGACAGGACTTTGGGAACCCTGCTGGGCGCTGAGATCACTCGAAGGTTCGGAAACCGGCTGGAGGACGATACTTATACCGTCTGCGCCCACGGCGGCGGCGGACAGTCCTTCGGCGCGTTTATCCCGAAGGGGCTGACCATGCGTCTCTTTGGAGACAGCAACGATTACTTCGGCAAAGGGCTTTCCGGCGGCAAGCTGACGGTGGCGCTGCCTGCCGGCAGCAAGCTGGCTGCGGAGGAAAACGTGATCATCGGAAACGTGGCCCTCTACGGCGCTACCGGCGGAAAGGCCTATATCAACGGCCGCGCCGGAGAGCGGTTCTGCATCAGAAATTCCGGCGCGGAGGCTGTGGTGGAGGGCATCGGAAACCACGGCTGCGAGTACATGACCGGCGGCCGGGTAGTGGTTCTGGGACCTGTGGGGAAGAACTTCGCCGCCGGCATGAGCGGCGGCATCGCCTATATTCTGGACCAGAATCACGATTTCTATCTCAATCTGAACAAGGAGTTCGTCACCATGGGTCCGGTCACGGAAAAGACGGACATTCTGGAGCTGCGGGCCATGATAGAGCGCCACGCTCTGGAGACGGAATCCCGGCTGGCTCAGCGGATTCTGGCGGATTTCGACCGGTATCTTCCGGACTTCGTAAAGGTCATGCCTGACGATTACGCCAGAATGCTGTCCGCCATCAGCAGGTTCGAGGAAAAGGGCATGAGCCGGGAACAGGCGGAGATGGAGGCATTCTACGCTATGCAGGAGGAAGAAGAAATTGGGTAAGTCAACAGGATTTTTAGAATATATGAGAAATGTGAATCCCTCTGTGGCGCCGGAGAGGCGGATCAGGGATTTCTGCGAATTTCATCCCCCGCTGGACGGGGCGGCCCGCCAGCAACAGGGGGCCCGCTGCATGAACTGCGGCGTGCCTTTCTGCCAGTCGGCCATGAAGCTGGCGGGCATGGTCAGCGGCTGTCCGCTCCACAATCTGATACCGGAGTGGAACGACGAGATTTACCATGGAAACTGGAAACACGCGCTGGACAGGCTGCGGAAGACCAACAACTTTCCGGAATTTACAGGCAGAGTCTGTCCCGCCCTCTGTGAGGCGGCCTGCACCTGCGGGCTGTATGATGATCCCGTCACCGTGCGGGAAAACGAACTGGCCATCGTGGAGGCCGGCTATGAGGCGGGGCTGATGACGCCACGTCTGCCAGCCGTCCGCACAGGCAAGAAGGTGGCGGTGGTCGGCTCCGGACCGGCGGGTCTGGCCTGCGCTGACCAGCTGAATCAACGAGGACACTCTGTTACCATCTTTGAGCGGGACGACCGGGCCGGAGGACTTTTGATGTACGGTATTCCCAACATGAAGCTGGATAAATCCGTCGTAGGGCGGCGTGTAGCTTTGATGGAGGAAGAGGGCGTCGCCTTTGTTACCGGCTTTGACGCAGGGACAAAGCGGGCCGCGGCCAAATTGACGGGGGAGTTTGACGCGGTGGTCCTGTGTACCGGCGCCAAGCAGCCGAGAGATCTGGACGTCGCGGGAAGATCCGCGGAGGGCGTGTATTTTGCCGTGGACTTTCTCAGCTCTACTACCAAAGCCTTGCTGGACGGAAACGGTGCGCTGCCGGGAGACGGATATATTTCCGCGGCGGGAAAGCATGTGGTCATCGTGGGCGGCGGCGATACGGGCAACGACTGCGTGGGAACCTGTATCCGCCACGGCTGCAGATCGGTGGTGCAGCTGGAGATGATGGCGAAGCTGCCTGACAGCCGCCAGGCGGACAATCCGTGGCCCCAGTGGCCGAAAGTCTGCAAGACGGATTACGGCCAGGAGGAAGCCATCTCCGTATTCGGCGGAGATCCCCGGGTCTATGAGACTACGGTCAAAGAGATCCTGGCTGGAGACGACGGCCGCGTCAGCGGCGTGCGCACGGTGTCTCTGGCCGACGGCAGCGAGCAGGTGCTGGAAGCGGAGCTGGTTCTCATCGCCGCCGGATTTCTCGGGACAGAGCGAAAGCTGGCCAGGGCCTTCGGCGTAGAGCAGGACGCGCGTTCCAACGTGGCGGCGGAGGAAGGCTGTTACAGGACTTCGCGGGAAAAGGTCTTCGCGGCGGGGGACGCCCGGCGCGGCCAGTCCCTGGTGGTCTGGGCGATTCACGAAGGCCGCGAGGCGGCCAAGGCTGTGGACCAGTATCTGATGGGATACAGCAATATGATATAGAAACATGATACAGCGCGAAAGGCGAGTGAGAGGGGCGGTTTCGTAAAGCGTGCTCAGATTGACATATTTACGAAACCCGAAGGGACGGGCTGGTCCCCATGACCTTCCGGGGACGGATGCCGCAAAGAGCGCAAGTTTTTTCCGCATAAAAAGGCGGCCTGCCCGTGGGCATTGGCCGCCTTTTGTCAGCTTTTGATATTTAGTTACCCGTCGGAATGAACGGTCTGATAGCGCCTGCCACCACGTTGACCGGCATGGTCTGCAGCAGGATCTTGCCCGGCCCTTTGACCACGGTGTTGAAGATGCCTTCGCCGCCGAAGAGCATGTTCTTTACGCCCGGCACGGAGACGATCTCCATGGAACAGGTGGATTCCATAGCCGCCAGATAGCCGGTGTCAACTACCATAGACTGGCCTGCCGCCAGATCGTATTCCACAGCGTAACCGTCGATCTCTACAAAGACCGTGCCCTGGCCGGACAGCTTCTGCATGATGAAGCCTTCGCCGCCGAAGAAGCCCGCGCCGGCTTTTTTCTGGAAAAAGACAGACAGCTGGACGGTGGATTCGCTGGCGAGGAACGCGCTCTTCTGGACGATCATGTCTTTGCCCGGCGCGATCTCAAAGGCTTTGATGGAGCCTGGGAAGCTGGAAGCAAAGGCAATCTGGCCGCTGCCTCCCTGGGCGGTATATCTGTTTTGAAAGAGAGTATCTCCGGAGAACATTCTGCCTAAAGCTTTGCCGATGCCTCCGTTTGAAGTGGTTTCCATCTTCATGTTAGGCGTCATCCAGCTCATGGCGCCGCTTTCGGTGATCAGGGTTTCGCCCGCTTCTACGTCGCAGATGACAGCTGGCAGCGGTTCGCCGACAATGGTGTATTTCATAAAATCTCGCTCCTTTCCAGCGCTAAACTGATGAATTTCTCTTTTCTTCATTGTACCAGATGAGAACTATGGCTGTAAACAGAAAATTTTGTTTTGAATTGGGATATAATTATGGTATACTAATTCTATTAGAAATCTGGAAACGACAACAATATTTGGAGGAAACGACTATGACAGAACCTGTTTCAACGAATTTCATTCATAGCATCATCGACAAGGACCTGGAGTCGGGCAAAAACGGCGACAAGGTGTACACCCGGTTTCCGCCGGAGCCTAACGGCTATCTGCACATCGGCCACGCCAAGGCCATCTGCATCAACTTCGGTACGGCGGAGAAGTACCATGGCTGCTGTAACCTGAGATATGACGATACCAATCCTGTCAAAGAGGATGTGGAGTACGTGGACGCCATCGAGGAGGATATCAGCTGGCTTGGCTTCAAGTGGGATAAGCTGCTCTGGGCGTCGGACTATTTTGATAAGATGTACGAAGCGGCTGTGGAGCTGATCAAAAAAGGCAAGGCTTACGTCTGCAGCCTCACCGCCGAGCAGATCAAAGAGTACCGCGGCACTTTGAAGGAGCCGGGGAAAGAAAGCCCTTGCAGGAACCAGACCGTGGAGGAGAACCTGAAGCTGTTTGAGGAAATGAAGGCCGGAAAATACGCTGACGGGGAGCGGGTGCTCCGCGCCAAGATCGACATGGCTTCCCCTAACATCAATATGAGAGACCCTGTCATCTACAGGATCGCCCACAACCCGCCTCATCACAATACCGGCGACAAGTGGTGCATCTATCCGATGTACGATTTCGCCCATCCGATCGAGGACGCTATCGAGGGCGTTACCCATTCCCTGTGTTCTCTGGAGTTTGAGGATCACAGACCGCTGTACGACTGGGTGCTCCGGGAGGTTGGCTGGTGGGAGAACCCGCCGCAGCAGATCGAGTTCGCCAGACTGAACCTGACCAACACGGTCATGAGCAAGAGATACCTGAGAGGCTTTGTGGAGGACGGCGTTGTGGACGGCTGGGACGACCCTAGAATGCCGACCATCGCCGGCCTGAGACGGAGAGGCTATACGCCGGAGTCCATCCGGGACTTCTGTGAGAGGATCGGCGTGGCGAAGGCCAACAGCACCGTGGAGGTTTCCCTGCTGGAGCACTGCGTCAGAGAAGACCTGAAGACCAAAGTGGAGAGCCGCAACGTCATCGAGAACCCGATCAAAGTGGTCATCACCAACTATCCGGAAGGACAGAGCGAGATGATCGAGCTGGAAAACAACAAGGAAGTGCCGGAGATGGGAACCAGACAGATTCCGTTCTCCAGAGAGCTGTACGTAGACGGAGCTGACTTCATGGAGGTTCCGGTGAAGAAATATTTCCGTCTGTTCCCTGGCAACGAGGTCCGCTTCAAGGGCGCTTACTTCATCAAATGCGAGGAAGTGGTCAAGAACGAGGACGGCTCCATCAAAGAGCTGCTCTGCACCTACGACCCGCAGACCAGAAGCGGCAGCGGCTTTGAAGGACGCAAGGTCAAAGGCACCATTCACTTTGTCGACGCGAAGACCGCGGTGAAGGTAAAGATCAGAAACTACGGATATCTGATGATCCCAGACGAGGAGAACGAGGGCAAGTACGTCCTGAACCCGGATTCCGTAGAGGAGACCTGGGGCTACGCGGAGCCTTCCCTGGCCGAGGCAAAGCCGGGAGAGCGGTTCCAGTTTTTCCGCCACGGCTACTACATCGCTGACAGCAAGCTGACCACAGATACGGAGAAGGTGTTCAACCGGATCGTGGATCTGAAGAGCTCATGGAAGCCGAATAAATAACCTATAGAAGAAACCGCAAAACCCGCCGGAAGGCGGGTTTTGTCATTAGATTTTCCGGCCCTCCATTTCGGGCTGGATTACGTAAAAGACATTCTTTTTCCTGATGCGCTTCAGTTCGTCTCTGTTCAGGACCAGCTGTTCCTTCAGCCACTGCTCGCCCTTTTGTTCCTGGTGGGAAAGCAGGATTTTGATGGAAAAGGGCGGGTACTGGGAGATGGAGACGCTGGTCATCATACCGGTATAGAAGGTCCGCTGGGCCAGGGGCGTCGGGTATGCCAGGATACAGCGGTCCAGGGGGTTGACCGTGTTCTCCATAAACAGCCGGATGCTGGACTCTGTGCGCTGTACCGTGCCGCGGTAGTAATAGGCGCATCGGGTATAGTCCTCGTAGTCGTAGACGTCGGCATAGTGCTCCGCGCGGGTGTCGCCTGCCAGCAGGATGTGGCGGCGCAGAGGTTTTTTTGCCAGCCCGTTGTACGTATAGACGTAGAATTTCTCCATAGGCTCATCGGCGCCCTGGACCGGGCCGGAGGCCGCGCGGGTCTGGACGTCCTCGGAGGGCAAAAGGGCCAGCGGGGAGACCTGCAGGGCGGCAGCGATATCGTACAGCGTGGGAATGTCGATGCTGATCTCGCCGGTTTCGTATTTGGAAATGGTGGATTTGCTCTTGCAGACCATCTTGCCAAGCTGGGTGATGGTATAGTCCCGTTCTCTGCGGAAATACCGGATCTTTGCGCCGATCTGCCGGGTTAACGTAGTAAGCTCTGCCATGATATGTGAAGATTCCTTCCTTATTATATGCTTTGTTATATTTCCTGTATGCTTCGATGCTTTGTTTTGAAGCTCTGGTTCGATGCTTTGTTTTGATGCATCGTTTTGTTGTTCCGTTTCCTTGTTTCGTATAAATCGCCGTTTTTTGATTTTTTGCCCGGCGTTTGACCGATTTCTAATTTGAAGTATATCACGGCTCGGGATTCTATTTCAAGTGGAATTTGTTTATTAAAAGTGGAATTTTCGCCCTTTTTCATCATTTGACGGATAGTTTGAAAATTTCTATAATAAGAGAACGTTTTGAGACGATAGTTTAAGATGAAAGGAAGAAAACACGATGATCTTGAGAAACTGCAGGCTGGTTCCTGCTTTGACAGAAGGGTTTACAGAAACGATGGCGGATATCGTCATCGAGGGAAAGGAAATAAAGGAAATCTATCCTGTTGGCGTTCTGCGGGCGGAGAATCAGGAAGAGCTGGACGTGGCAGGGGCTACGGTGCTGCCGGGCTTCTTTGACCTCCACGCCCATTTGATGTTCGCCAACCAGGACTATAACGCGTCGGTCATGCGCACCCAGAACGAGTATTTGCTGGACTGCATGGAGTACGCCAAGGTGTATCTGAAGCACGGATATACCACCATCAGAGACTGCGGCAACGATTTCTACTGCGGCGTAGCCGTGCGGAACGCGGTCAACCGGGGCATCATACAGGGCACGAGAATCATCACCTCCGGAAAGATCGTAAGCCCGATCGCGAAGGGCAACAAGAGCTTCGGGACTCTTTATGAGGAAGTGGACCGCGCTGACGAGATGCTGCGGGTATGTCGTAACGAGGTGGCTCATGGCGTGGACTTCATCAAGTACATGATCACCGGCGCGGTGCTCAACGAATCCGGCGTTCCGGGGGAAATGGTGGCCACTCCGGCGGAGATCAAAGCCATCGTGGAGGCCGCGGATTCTCTGAACACCTACGTTGCTGCCCACTGCCACGGAACCGAGGGCATCAAGCAGGCTGTCATCAACGGCATCAGGACCATTGAGCACGCGTCCTACATGACCGAGGAGTGCGTCGAGCTGATCCTGAAGTACGGCTGCCGTTCCTCTCTGGTGCCGACCCTGTCCATCGCTTACTCCCTGTACAACCATTTCTTTGAGGGAACGATCCTGCAGGAGTTCATCGACAAGTCCAGAGTCGCCTGCGCTCACATGATGGAGGGCATCAAAATGGCCGAAGCCGCTGGCATCACCGTAGGCTGGGGCACCGATTTTGACCGGGAAAACTTTGATAAGTATGTTGGACTGGAATTTACGGGAAGAGGAGAGATCGGCATTTCCAATGAGGCCGTTCTGCGCCAGGCGACCATCAACAGCGCGAAGATCGCAGGCATGGAAGACAAGCTGGGCACGATCAAATGCGGCAAGTACGCGGATCTGGCCGTCATGGCGGGAAAGCCAGATGAGGACCTCTCCGCCATGAAGCAGCTGCCGCTGTACGTATTCAAAGAAGGCGTTCTGGCAGAGGGCACGGCCTTGAACAGGAGAGATCTGTGATGAGGCTGCTTGATTATTTGGTATTGGCGATGACTGTGGCCGGTATTCTGATCGTGGGATACCGTTCCTCGGCAAAGGGAGGGGATACGGAAGGCTTTCTCACGGCCAACCACAGTCTGAACCGGATTCAGGCCGGCTTCTCTCTGGCGGCTACGGATATCGGCGGCAGCGCGATCATCGCTACGGTTGGATATTGTTATACAGTTGGACTGGCGGGCATATGGTGGGATATGGCCGCCGTGCCTGCATTTTTGCTGGTGGGACTGTTTCTGGCAAAGCGGTTTAACCAGCTTGGCGGGAACACGGTGCCCGGATTCCTGGGCAGGAGATACAGTACCGGCACCGGGCGCTTCGCCGCGCTGATGCACCTTTGTTCTTATATGGCCGCTCTGTCAGCCCAGTTCACCATCTCCTGCGTCATGCTCCAGTCCCTCACGGGAGTGGACACGCGGCTGTCGCTGATCATCAGCATGGTGCTGGTAGTAGCTTTGACCAGCGGAGGACTGAAAACGGTGGTCAACACGGACGCGTTTCTCTTCGGCATCATCATACTGTCTCTGGTCTGCTGTGTGGCTTTCATTATCCGCGGCACAGGGGGCATGGAGGAGATCACGGCGCAGCTGCCGGAGGGATTTCTCAGTCTGGGAGCCATCGGGGTCAAACAGCCGCTGTCCTGGGCCTTCCTCTGCTTCCTGTCCTATTCCACCAGCCAGGGCTACATTCAGAGGATGTCCGCGGCAAAGGACGAAAAGACAGCGCAGTTCAGCGCGTTTTTCACGGCGGGCTTCTATCTGTTCATTTCCCTGATGCTGGGACTGGTCGGCATCGCCGCGTATAAGGTGATGCCCGGCATTGAGGATACCAATACGGTGTATCCGCTGGTGCTGATGAAGTATATGCCGCAGGGTCTTTTGGGGCTCAGCGTGGCGGGGATCTTTGCCGCGACCATCTCTACCGCCACGTCGCTGCTCCACGCCATGACCACCATCTTTGTCAAGGACATTCTGCCGGAAGGAAAGGGATCCTATGTCTGGACAAAGGGCAGCGTGGTGGTCTTCGCGCTGGCCAGCCTGGTGAGCTCTCTGTTCAGCAGCAACATCATCAACGTGCTGTATGTGTCGGGGCTGTTTTACAGCACCTCGGTGTTCCTTCCTATGGCGCTGGGCATGAAGTGGGAGTGGTTTACGGCCAGGGCGGCCTTTCTTTCCATGGCGGGTACGGTCTGTCTGTCCCTGCTGTGGGAAAAGTATGCTCTGCAGCTGCCGGACTTTCTGAGAATGATCCCGTCCAACGCAGCAGGCATCATTATCAGCGGCGTGCTGATGACGGCGGTTACCTGTGTGGACCGCGGCGTTTTTGGCGCGCGGAAATAAAAGGTCCCGCCGCCCCCTTTCGCGGCCGGCAAAAAGCTTTTGATATGGGAGGACTGGCCCTTTGTGGTCAGGACTCTGACTGGGCGGAGGTTTCCGAGATGATGATGCTGGCTACGATGAGTATGCCGCCGAGGACGCCGAACACGCCCAGCACATCGCCAAGAAGAAGCACGGAGGATATCGCTCCGACGACCGGCTCCAGGGTCAGAATCAGGCCTACCCGGTTGGCGGGAACATGTTGTTGGCTTGCCATCTGCAGTACAAAGCAAAGGGCGGAACAGACGACGCCGATGAAGATCAGGGAACCGATTTCCAGAGGCGTGATGCTGCCGGGATATTTTTCACCGGTGATGATGGACATCAGGCTGGAGAGGATCGTAATGGTGAAAAGCTCCACGATGGCCAGGGCGAAGATATCGTGATCCCTGCTGAGCCGCTCCACGGAAATGACCTGGGAAGCCCCGAAGATGGACGCCAGAAGGCAGAGCATGTCCCCGAAATTAAAGCCAAGATCTGTATTTCCACCCATGGAAATGGAGTAGACCCCGATCAGGCACAAGATGACGCAGAGCATCGCCTTAGGGGTCATCTTTGTTTTGAAAAAGATGAAATTCAGCATCGGTACGCAAATCGCGCCCAGACAGCTGAAAAAGGCAGTCCGAGATGTGGTGGTAAAGCGGATGCCGAAGCCTGCGCAGGCGTAGCAGAGGAACATGAACAGGCCTATGATGATACCGGCCTTGAGCAGATCCCTGTTTATGCGTTTCAGATGCTTCCAGAAGATGATCGACAGCAGGGCTCCCGCCATGAAGAAGCGGATGGCCATGATCATAAAGGCGGGAATCCTCTCGCACCAGTCCAGCGCGACAAAGCCGAAGCCCCAGGAAAACCCGATGATGACCAGGCCTAAAACCGAATAAAAATGAAGATGATCCTTTTTGTGTTCCATAGAATTTCCCGTCTTTCCTAGTGTATATACTAGTATTCTCGCATTATTTCGGCAAGGTGTCAAGGGGATTGACATAGGGCCTGCGCACGAAAAACATAGACAAGAATCTGAACGAAGTCTGAACACGTGGGACATAGAGCAGTCGAATCAGCAACCTTTTTTGATTTTTGGGGCAAATGTTGCGCGTTACCTTCCAATCCGGCCTTCAAAACACTAAAACCGGCTGATTTTTGTCAAAAATCAGAGAAACGTTGCCGGATTTATGTATTATTATGTAATTGAACCCATTTTTTGAAATCCGAAAATCGATTTTATCTGGAAAACGATGAAGAATGCGCAACATTAATTGATTTTTTGACAAAAATCAGCCGGACTGGAGATTGACACTAGGTTCTTCGCATGAAAGTAATGTTCTAACTCATATAATTTAATTTCTATATAATGCTTTCCATTTATAGAAAGTTGTGGAAAAATGCAGTCACATTTCGTCTCTGCACGCCGCACGAAGCTTAGAAATCAGGCACAAGTGTCGTGCCGTATGGTACACAAAGAGTGACAAAAAGTGGCGCAAGTCG
>CALLDR010000096.1 GCA_937997955.1 uncultured Emergencia sp.
GTTCTGTTCGGCTCCCGGGCGCGGGGAGACTATCACAGAGCCAGCGATATCGACCTGGCGCTGCTGGGCGGGGATGTGGATCGATTTGCACTGGATGTCGATGAGGAAACTTCGACTTTGCTGGAATACGATATCGTTGATCTTAATCAGTCCATTCCAGAGAAATTGCGTAAAGCCATTGAGCAGGAAGGAAAAGTGATTTATGAAAAAGTTTGATAATTTTGCGGCGAATCTGTCAGTGCTGTCGAGGGCAGGGCAGCAGGATCTTGCT
Organism: uncultured Emergencia sp.; assembly: GCA_937997955.1. Classification (GTDB taxonomy): domain Bacteria; phylum Bacillota; class Clostridia; order Peptostreptococcales; family Anaerovoracaceae; genus Senimuribacter. The sequence continues at coordinate 272 of CALLDR010000096.1, forward strand.
AATGAGTTTGTGATGAGCGGCATCATCGATAAGTTTTTTATCCAGTTTGAGCTGGGCTGGAAGGTGCTGAAGGGGTTGTTAAGGTATGAGGGCAGTTCAGCGGCTGTATCTGGTTCGCCGAGAGAGATCATAAAGAAGGCCTATACGGTTTACGATTTTATCGATGAAGATGTCTGGTGCGGGATGCTGAAGGACAGAAACGATCTGACACACATGTATGACGCCGGAGCGGCTCAACGTCTGATGGAGAAGATTTTGAGCATATATATTCCAGAATTTCAGAAGATGGAAGGAGAGATTCTGAGACAGTATGGGGATGTTTTAGACAGGCTCTGATCTGTACGGGTGTTATGCGAACTTGTATAGTTTTTATATAAATTTTGTATAAATTGTAATCAAAAGGGAAGTAGAGGTGAAGGAAATGTTGACACTTATTTTTGTAATACTGATGTTCTCCGTCTTTGGAAAGCTTTTGCTGTTTTCCATCAAAGCGGCCTGGGGGATCACCAAGATCGTATTTACCATCGTGCTGCTGCCGCTGGTCCTGATCGGCATGGCGCTGGCGGGCCTGATGTACGGCGCTTTGATCCTGGTGGTGATCATCGGGGCGGTGTCGCTGTTTGCGTCCAGGGCGTAATGGAAAAAGAGAAAGTTAATATTGAGGTGAGAGTGATATGACAGAATCAGATAAAAATATATTGGATTACTTGGTTGTTTGTATCAGTGAGTTTGCAGATCGATATAAAATCCATATGAAAGATGCCTATATTTATATGAATCAACATAAGGGAATTGAATTCTTAAAGGATTTTTATGATGTGGAGCATACGCTCTCTTTTGACGATATAGTAGATGATGTTACCGCTGTATGCCGAAAGAATGGGGGTGGTGCGTTGTGAAGCTTTATCATGGATCAAATGAAGAAATTGACAAGGTTGACTTGTCAAAATGCATGCCGAACAAAGATTTTGGATGTGGGTTCTATACAACTTTGCTTGCTGGCCAGGCGTGGCGGATGGCACAGAGAAAAGCCCGGATCGATGGTGGAATACCGACAGTGACAGTATATGAAGTACCAGACGATCTGATTGAGAAGAGTGATTTAAAATGCAGAGTATTTGATGAAAAACCTACAATTGAATGGGCAATTTTTATTAAGAATAACCGGGACAGAAAATTTAGTGATTTTTCCAGTAAGGAATGTAATCTTGATTGTAAATATGATGTGGTAATCGGACCGGTGGCAAATGATACGGCAGGACTTCTTATTCGTCAATTCAGCAGGGGCACGATTGATGCTTCTTATTTGAAAAAGGAATTTGATTTTGGAAAGCTGACGAATCAATATACATTTCATACAGAAAGAGCATTGCAATACTTACAGAAGGTAGGTGTAATATATGACAAACCAGCAGCAGGAAATGATTGAATATACCGTACAGGAAGTAATCGAATACCTTATGGAGGACGGAAATATAGAAATGGACCAGGCAATGGAGAAGTTTTATCTTTCGTCTACTTTTGAAAAACTAAGCGATGTAGAAACAGGGCTTTATTTGGAAGGGTCAACTTATATATACGAGATGTTAAAGAGAGAATTGAAGTCCTTATAAAATTCATCCATTCCCGGCAAAGACCTAACATAATTTTGCGATTATCCCGGGAAAACATGAAACAAATATCCACAAGCCGCGGCAAAAATGCTATACTAGAGCCATGGCTGAAGGGAGAAAAGAGGCCGGCAAAAGAAGCCGGCAGGCGAGAAATAATAAGGCAGAAGAAGGAGACAATCCGGAAGAAGGAAACAAGGCATATGATTGAGAATATTAACTGGTATCCCGGCCATATGAAGAAAACCAGGGAGCTGATTCAGGCAAATCTGAAGATGGTGGACCTGGTCATCGAGGTCATCGACGCGCGGATCCCGCTGTCCAGCAGGAATCCCATCATCGACGAGCTGGTACAGAGCAAGAAGCGGATCATCGTACTCAACAAGAGCGATCTGTCGGACCGGGCCGAAAACGAGAAATGGGCCGAGTATTTTAAGGCCGCGGGCAGCCTGGTGGTGACTATGAACTGCATGAGCGGCGGCGGTGTGAACCAGCTGTACAAGGTCCTGGAAAAGGAGCAGGCCGCGAAGAACGCGGACCGGCCGGTGAAGAAACCTCTGCGCATGATGATCGTAGGCGTTCCCAACGTGGGAAAGTCCTCTCTGATCAACCGCATGACCGGCAGAAGAAGCGCCCAGACGGGAGACCGGCCAGGCGTGACCAGGGGAAAACAGTGGCTTTCCCTGAAAAACGGCATGCAGCTTTTAGACACGCCGGGCATTCTGTGGCCCAAGTTTGAAGATCCGAAGGCTGGTCTGGATCTGGCCTTCTGCGGCAGCATCAAAGACGAGATCCTCGATACTGCCACCCTGGCCATGGAGCTGATCGGCGTCCTGTCGGCGGAATATCCCGAGCTTTTGATGGAGCGGTACAAGCTGGCGGAAATTTCAGAGACGCCCCTGGCCACCATGGAGGACATCGCGGCTAAGCGAGGCTTCATTCTGCCGGGGAAGCGGATCGATTACGAGCGGTGCGGCCGGACGGTGCTGGACGAGTTCCGCAGCGGCAAGATCGGCCATATCACCCTGGAAAGGCGGGAATCCCATGACTAAGGCAGAACGGACAGAGCGCCTGAAAGAACGGCTGCAGGAGCTGCAGCTCTATGAGCGGGAGCTGCGAACAAAGGGCTTCCGGTACATCGCGGGCGTAGACGAGGTGGGGAGAGGTCCCCTGGCCGGCCCGGTGGTGGCGGCGGCCGTGGTGCTGCCGGAGGACTTTGACGTGCTGGGTGTGGACGACTCCAAGAAGCTGACTGAGAAGAAGAGAGAGGCCCTGTACGATGATATCGTCGAAAAAGCCCTTTGCTGGGGCATCGGCCGCAGGGACAACTTTGTCATAGATGAGGTGAACATTTTGCAGGCCACAAAGCTGGCCATGGCGGAAGCCATAGAAAACGCCGGACAGATGCTCTTTGACAGAACGAGAGAAGAGATCGACTTCGTGCTCTTTGACGCTATGGAGATCCAGGCGGTGAGAAAGTCCCAGATGTCCCTGATCAAAGGCGACAGCAAAAGCGTGTCCATCGCCGCGGCGTCTATCGTCGCCAAGGTGACGCGGGACCGGGAAATGATCCAGCTGGACCAGGTGTACCCCGGCTACGGATTCGCCAGCAACAAAGGCTACGGCACCAAGGCCCATTATCAGGGGCTGCGTGAAAACGGTATAACCTCCGTTCACAGGCGGAGTTTTTTAAAAAATTTTGATGTAAGATGATGAAAAGGAGAACAAAAAATGGAGTTCAAAAGTGATATCCAGATCGCACAGGAAGTTGAGATGTCTAATATCAGAGAGATCGCGGCGGCGGCAGGCATCGATGAGAAGTATCTGGAGCTGTACGGCAATTACAAGGCCAAGGTGGATTATAACATGCTGAACGAGATGCAGGATACCCCGGACGGCAAGCTGATTTTGGTAACGGCTATTTCGCCGACTCCGGCGGGAGAGGGCAAGACGACCACGTCTGTAGGTCTGGCCGACGCCATGCACAGAAAGGGCATCAACGTCATCGCGGCCCTCAGAGAGCCTTCTCTGGGACCGGTATTCGGCGTCAAAGGCGGCGCTGCCGGCGGCGGCTACGCTCAGGTGGTTCCTATGGAGGATATCAACCTGCATTTCACTGGGGACTTCCATGCCATCGGCGCGGCCAACAACCTGATCGCCGCTATGCTGGATAACCATATTCAGCAGGGCAACGAGCTGAACATCGATCCGAGAAGGATCACCTGGAAGAGAGCCGTAGATATGAACGACAGGCAGCTGAGACATATCGTGGACGGCATGGGCGGCAAGATGAGCGGCGTGCCTCGGGAGGACGGTTTTGAGATCACCGTTGCCAGCGAGGTTATGGCCGTCATGTGCCTGGCGAAGGATATCGACGACCTGAAGGAGAAGCTTGCCAGCATCATCGTTGGATATACATATGAAGATAAACCGGTTACCGTCCGTGACCTGAAGGCCCAGGGCGCCGCGGCAGCGCTGCTGAAGGACGCTCTGAAGCCGAACCTGGTTCAGACGCTGGAAAAGACGCCGGCCTTCATTCACTGCGGTCCGTTCGCCAATATCGCCCACGGCTGCAACTCCATCATGGCTACCAAGATGGCTCTGAAGCTGGCCGACTACGTGGTCACAGAGGCAGGCTTTGCCGCTGACCTGGGCGCTGAAAAATTCGTGGACATCAAATGCCGCAAGGCCGGCCTGACGCCGTCCGCCTGCGTCATCGTGGCTACTGTAAAAGCGCTGAAATATCATGGAGGCGTAGCGAAGGCCGATCTGGCCGCGGAAAACCTGGAGGCTCTGGAAAAAGGCCTGCCGAACCTGCTGCAGCACGTGGAGAATGTGACCCAGCATTTCGGACTGCCTTGCGTGGTGGCGATCAACGAGTTCCCGACGGATACAGAAGCCGAGATCCAGATGGTTGAGGAAAAGTGCAGAGAGCTGGGCGTCAACGTGGTTTTGAGCCAGGTATGGGGCAAAGGCGGCGAAGGCGGTCTGGCCCTGGCGGACGAAGTGCTCCGTCTCTGCGAGATGGAAAACAGCTTCCAGTTCGTATACCCGCTGGACGCGCCGATCCGTGAGAAGATCGAGCTGATCGCCAAGAAGATCTACCGCGCTGACGGCGTCATCTTTGAGGGCAACGCCAAGAAGCAGCTGAAGCAGCTGGAAGATCTGGGCTTCAACGACGTGCCTGTTTGCATGGCCAAGACCCAGTTCAGCTTCTCCGACAATCCGGCCCTGCTGGGAGCGCCTCGCGGATTCCAGATCACCGTAACCGACCTGAAGATCGACGCCGGCGCGGGCTTCATCGTAGCGCGGACCGGCAACATCATGACCATGCCTGGTCTGCCGAAGGTACCGGCCGCTGAAAAGATCGACGTGGACAATACGGGAAAGATTACCGGTCTGTTCTAAAAGTGTATCATTGACGTCGAGCCTCTTTGCTGGTAAAATATAGGGAGTATTTAATGCTGCGAGGTGATAGACACATGATTAGAAAATATGAACCGTGGGATATCGATTCTGTAATGGAGATCTGGCTGAACGCGAACTGCAGCGCCCATGAATTTATCGACCGAGGTCATTTTGAAGATACATATGACGAGGTAAAGGAGATGATCCCCCAGCTGGAGGGATATGTCTGTGATGAAGAGGACGAGATCAAAGGGTTCATCGGACTGGAGAACGGCTATGTCAAGGAGCTGTTCGTCAAACCCAGCCGCCAGAGAAACGGCGTCGGCAAGGCTCTCCTGGATCATGTAAAGCAGGATCGGGAGGTTCTGATGGTAAACGTCTACCGAAAGGATGAAAAGGCCTTTTACTTCTGCCGGCGTGAGGACTTCAACGTGGCGGAGGTAGCCGTAGAGGATTCTACAGGCGAGACCGAGATCACCATGGAGTGGACCAGAGGATAGAACACAGCAGAATTGCAGCAGGCTGCGGAACAAGGCGCAAAGGTCGCTGAGTGCGCAGCCTGTTTTTATGGCAGGATACGAGGAGTGTGGAAAGATGAATTTTATGGATAAGACATGTGAGGCATTTGTCAGCGAGCTGGCCAGCAAAGCGCCGGTGCCGGGCGGCGGCGGCGCGTCGGCCCTGGTAGGCGCCGTGGGTACGGCTCTGGGAAATATGGTGGGCGCTCTGACCGCGGGCAAGAAGAAATACGCCGACGTGGAGGCCGACATTGAGGAGCTCATGGAACAGGCCGCGGCGCTGCAGAAGCGGCTGCTGGCGTTGGCGGAGAAAGACGCGGAGGTCTTTGAGCCGCTGTCAAAGGCTTACGGTATGCCGAAGGACACGGCAGAAGAGAAAGCGGAAAAGGAGCGGGTCATGGCGCTGGTGCTGAAGGACGCCGCCCAGGTTCCTTTGGAGATCATGGAGGCCTGCTGTCAGTCCATCGACCTGCTGGCGGAGTTTGCCGCAAAGGGAAGCCAGCTGGCCGTCAGCGACGCCGGCGTTGGGGTGATCTTCTGCAAGGCCGCCCTGCAGGGCGCCAGTCTCAACGTGTTCATCAATACCAGGTCCATGGCGGACCGGCAGCTGGCCCAGAGCTTAGATGAGAAGGCCGATCAAATGCTGCGGGAGTACACGGTGAAGGCGGACGAAGTGTACGCTTACGTATTCAGCCAATTGCGGAAACAGCCGAAATGAATGAAGCATGGCTGAAATGACGGCTAAAGTGACAGACAGAATATAGACAGAACGTATAGATAGAACATATAGATAGAATGACAGACGGAATAACAGGCAGAATAACGAAGACAGGGAGTGAATGACAGATGGAAAAGCTGCTGAAAGGAAAAGCGGTGGCGGACCGCATCAATGAAGAGATTCTGGAGCGGACGCCGGCGCTGTACGAGAAGGGAATCGTACCGACACTGGCTATCGTCAGGGTCGGTGAGAATCCCAGCGATATCGCCTATGAGAACGGCGCGGTGAAGAAGGCGAAGAGCCTGGGACTGCAGCCGGAGAAGTATATCTGCCCCGCGGATATAACGGAAGAGGATCTGATCCAGGTGATCCAGTCCATCAACGGAGACGAGAAGATTCACGGCATCTTGCTGCTGCAGCCGCTGCCGAAGGGGATCGACGCGGCAAAGGTGCGCAATACTCTGGCTCCGGAAAAGGATCTGGACTGCATTTCTGATGACGCTCTGGGCAGAATGTTTACGGGGCGCGAGGGCTATGGGCCCTGCACGGCGGAAAGCTGCATCGAGATCCTGAAGTACTACAATATACCCATAAAGGGCAAAAAAGCCGTGGTCATCGGCCGCAGCATGGTCATCGGCAAGCCGGCGGCGCTGATGCTGCTGCAGGAAAACGCTACGGTGACCATATGCCACACCAAAACGGCGCCGGAGGACCTGAAGGCCATCTGCAGGGACGCCGACATCATCATCGCCGCGGCGGGGAAGATCGGCGCGGTGACAGCGGATATGGCGCGGGAAGGACAGACCATCGTAGATGTAGGTATCAACTTCGACGAAGAAGGGAAGATGACCGGAGATGTGGATTTTGAGCCGGTCAGCCAGGTCCTGGGAGAGGACGGCGCCATCACACCGGTTCCCGGCGGCGTCGGCAGCGTGACCACCAGCCTTTTGATGCGGCATCTGGTCCAGGCCGCCGAGCGGACTTTAAAATAGGAGAAAGACGAAACAAGGGCTCGCGCTTTATAAGGGTGGGTTTCGCAAGAACGGGTCTCACAGGAGTTGTTTTCCAAGAGTAGTTTTCAAAGAACGGTTTATAAAGAGCGTTTCTCAATTTGAGAAGCGTTCTTTTTGTTTACTCGCGGTGAATCGGCTGTTTTCAAGGCGTAGAGGGCGGTGGCAGGATCGCCGGCATTTTGGCATGGTTTATGCATTTTATGTGGCTGCAGCCGCGGAGGCAATGGCAGCGACAGCCGTACACGTGGCTGCAGCAAAAGATAAACGATATGAGAGATATAGACTCGGTAAGGAGGAAGATTATGAAACGAGTAACCGTATTTGGTTCAGGAAACGGCGGCGTAACGGCGGCCTATCATTTCGCGAGGGAGGGTTATGAGGTATGCATCTGCGACTTTCCTCAGTTTCATACTCAGATCGACAGGATAAGAGAACGAGGCGGCATCAGCGCGGCAGGAGAGGCTCACGGCTGCGCCATGATTTTGGAAGGGTTTGAGCCGATTGAACTGGCTGCCTGCGACGTAGAGGAAGCGATGAATTTCTGTCAGCTGTACGTGATCATCTGCCCGTCCTTCGCCCAGGAGCTTTTCTTTGCGCAGATGATCCCGCACCTGAGAGATGGAAGCGTCGTGGTCACCATGCCGGCCAATTACGCCGGTCTGGTCTTTACCCGGATGCTGCGGGAAGCAGATATGTCAGGTATCGACGTCCGCTTTGTCGATGCCATCAGCATTCCTTGGGCGTGCAGGCTTCTGTCCCCAGGCGTTACCGGCATCATGGGCATCAAAGAGTTTCTGCCGGTCAGCATCTATCCATCTGACCCTGACGGCGCGGCGGAGACCGCGGTCAGAGAGCTTCTGCCGATTCCCGCAGAGATTCTGGACAACCCTGTCGTGGCCGGCCTTGAGAATATCAACTTCGGCGGACACCCTTTGATGACTGCGGTAAACATCGGCCTGCTCGAAAATTTCAAAGGAGAATTCAATTATTACAGAGACTGCTGCAGCCCGGCGACGGCAAGGGCGGCCGCCAAAATGGACCTGGAACGGCTGGCCGTGGGTCGAGCTCTGGGATTCAGCCTTCGGACAGAGCTGGAGGCGATGAACGCCCTCTACGGCATGGAGGAGACGTCCGTATACGATTTTAACCGAAAATCGTCCGCCCATGGCAAGATCAACAGCGCGCCGGACAGTTCCAGGGCACGCTATATCACAGAAGATGTGCCCTATGTCCTGGTTCCGTGCTACCAGCTGGCCCAGCTTTGCGGCATCGATACGCCGCTGATCCGATCCTGCATTACGCTGGCTTCCGCCTATAATGACGAGGACTATTTCAGCACCGGCAGGACTTTGGAAAAAATGG
>CALLDR010000097.1 GCA_937997955.1 uncultured Emergencia sp.
ACCACGTCGAAATATGGAAGTAAATGTAAAATTGTCGACAAAATTCGACAGCAAATGCCGAACACTGTCGAAACGTTCCCTTATGAATGCGTGAGAAAGGGCGCCAGAAAAGACATCAGACCGAAAAGATCCCGGCGGATGGCGCGCAGGGGAGCAAAGGGAGTAAGGAAGCAGGAGGATATGAATCATTATCCTATAAACCATTACAGCTGGACTGGAAAGCTGGACTGGGACGGCCGGTCAGGCCGCGGGGACCAAAACGGTAGAATAACCGCCATGGGCCCAGGCTGTGATGAGCCGGTTCGCGAGCCCCTTCCATGGGCCCGAGCTGTGATGAGCCGGTCCGCGAGCCCAGCCCGCAGAATCAAACCGCTGGACTGGCCGGGAAATCAGCCAACTGGCCAGGAAATCAGTCAAATGACCGGAAATCAGTCAACTGGCCGCGGTTCGTTGACGAAGGTGATGGCCTCCGCCGGGCAGGTCTGCTCACAGACGCCGCAGAGGCGGCAGAGCCGGCCGATGACAGCGACGCTGTCTTCAATGGTCGGGACGCTGAAAGGACAGTCGGCGGCACATTCGCCGCAGCCGACGCATTTTTCCGTATCGATCTTCATGTAAGCCATAGATTGTGTTTCTCCTTATGTGATATATTGTTTTTTGTGATATGTGATTTCAGTGATGTCTTTTTCATCATATCATAAAAATTTACTCTGTACAAATCATTTTAATCGTGTTATATTAATGTGTGGATGGCATTCAATCGAAGCTGTACCATATTTCAGAACTTTTACCAGGCCTTTCAGGCTGCATCGAAGCGAGCGGCACTGAAGGCAGAGACTGCGCATCTCATATCCCTCTCTTCACAATGGAGGTGATCGGTATGAAAGCAGGTTTTATAGGAGCCGGAAAGGTCGGCTTCTCTCTCGGAAAATATCTGGCCGAAGGCGGCGTCCCTGTTGCAGGCTATTACAGCCGCAGCAAGTCGTCCGCGGAGGAGGCGGCTGCTTTTACAGGCAGCAGATATTATGAAGCTTTAGCAGATATTGTAGATGACAGTGATACCCTGTTCGTTACGGTGCCCGACGGCATCATCGGCGAGATATGGGATGACATGCGAGGTCTGCAGGTAAAGGGAAAGAAAATATGTCACTGCAGCGGTTCGATTTCATCGGCCGCTTTTTTAGATGCCGAAGCTCTCGGCGCATACAGCTATTCTGTCCATCCGCTCTACGCAGTCAGCGACAAGTACCAGTCGTGGAAGGAGCTGTCCAAGGCGTATTTCGCCATCGAAGGCAGCCCGGAGCATCTTGAGGAGCTGCGGCAGGTCTTTGCCGGTCTCGGGAACAAAGTGGTTTCCATCGATACGTCAAAGAAGACCCTGTACCACGCGGCAGCCGTCATGGTCAGCAACCAGATGGCGGCCCTGGCCGATATAGGGGCCGGGCTTCTGTGCCAGTGCGGCTTTGACCCTTTGGACGCGGCCGCGGCGCTGGGCCCTTTGATCGAGGGAAACGCCGTGCAGATCGCGCGGGTCGGGGCGGAAAAGGCTTTGACAGGTCCGGTGGAACGGGGAGACGCGTCCACGGTACGCAGGCACCTGGAGGTGCTGGAAGAGCCGGAACGGTCGGTCTACCTGCAGCTTTCCCGGCGGCTTGTAGAGATTGCGGAGAGAAAACATCCTGAAAGGAACTATGAGGAATTAGAAAAGGAGCTAGAACAATGAAGAACACAGTAGCCACATTCAAGCAGATGAAAGCAGACGGAGAAAAGATCGCGATGCTGACGGCATATGATTATTCTACCGCCAAACTGATGGATGAATCCGGCGTCAATGCCATTTTGATCGGGGATTCCCTTGGCATGACCATGCTGGGTTATGAGGATACTTTGTCTGTGACCATGGAGGACATGATCCACCATACGGCGGCCGTGACCCGGGGCGCGAAGAACGCTCTGGTCATCGCGGATATGCCGTTTATGAGCTACCAGACGTCGGTCTATGACGCCGTGGTCAACGCGGGAAGGCTGATGAAGGAAGGCAGAGCCCAGGCTGTGAAGCTGGAAGGCGGCGCGGCTGTCTGCCCGCAGATCAAAGCCATCGTCGACGCCCAGATCCCCGTCATGGGGCATATCGGCCTGACGCCGCAGTCGATCAACGCTTTCGGCGGTTTTAAGGTTCAGGGCAAGAGCGAAGCGGACGCACGGAGGATTCTGGACGAGGCCAAGGCCATCGAGGAAGCCGGCGCGTTTTCCATGGTGCTGGAATGTGTACCGGCCAAGCTGGCGGAGCTGATTTCCAAATCCGTGTCCATTCCGACCATCGGCATCGGCGCGGGCGCTGGCTGCGACGGACAGGTGCTGGTCTATCAGGACATGCTGGCGCTGTTCTCCGACTTTAAGCCGAAGTTCGTCAAGCACTTCGCCAATGCCGGAGAGGTCATGAAGCAGGGTTTTGCCGGCTATATCCAGGAGGTCAAAGCAGGCACCTTCCCGGCGGAAGAGCATACCTTTAAGATTTCCGATGATGTTTTAAATAAATTATATTAGTATATCTTAGTATTTTGGAGGTTCATTCTGATGAAAGTAGTTAAAACCATTGAAGAAGTGAGAGAGGCGGTCAGCGGCTGGCGGGCGGAGGGCCTGTCCGTAGGTCTGGTGCCGACCATGGGATTCCTGCACGAGGGACACAAGAGCCTGATCGTCCGCGCGGCAGCTGAAAACGACAGAGTCGTCGTCAGCGATTTTGTCAATCCGACCCAGTTCGGCCCGAGCGAAGACCTGGAAAGCTATCCGCGGGATCTGAACCGGGACGCGGCCCTCTGTGAGGAGGCCGGCGCGGCTTTGATCTTCAATCCTGAAGTCGATGAGATGTATGCGCCAGACGCGACCACCTTTGTCAACATGACAGGACCGTCGGAGGATCTGTGCGGCATGTCCAGACCGATCCACTTCCGCGGCGTCTGCACGGTGGTTTCCAAGCTGTTCAACATCGTAAAGCCGGACAGAGCCTACTTTGGTCAGAAGGACGCTCAGCAGCTGGCGGTCATCAGGCGGATGGTCCGCGATCTGAACTTTGATATCCAGATCGTAGGCTGTCCTATCGTCCGCGAGGCGGACGGCCTGGCAAAGAGCTCCCGGAACACCTACCTGTCCGCGGAAGAGCGGCAGGCGGCCCTGGTGCTGAGCCAGGCGGTAAAGCTGGGCCGCGACATGGCGGAAGCCGGTGAGAAATCCGCCGATGCCATCGTTGACGCCATGAAAAAGCACATCGAGGCGGAGCCGCTGGCAAAGATCGACTATGTGAAGGCGGTAGACGCCGTTTCGGTTTCTCCTGTATCGGAGATGAAGCCGCCTGTACTGGTGGCCATGGCCGTCTACATCGGCAAGACCAGGCTGATCGATAACTTTATCTATGAAGGGTAACTTGGAGGAGACAGATACATGTACTTGAATATGTTAAAAGGAAAGATTCACAGAGCGACTGTGATGCAGGCGGAGCTGGACTACGTGGGAAGCATCACGGTGGACTCTGAGCTGCTGGAGGCTTCCGGCATTCTGGAATACGAAAAAGTCCAGATCGTGGATATCAACAACGGAGAGCGTTTTGAGACCTATACCATCGCCGGAGAACCGGGCAGCGGCATGATCTGCCTCAACGGCGCGGCGGCCCGCTGCGTTCAGAAAGGGGACAAGATCATCATCATGGCCTACTGCCAGATGACGCCGGAAGAGGTGAAGGACAATCCGCCTCGGGTGGTCTTTGTGGACGACGACAACAAGGTCAGCCGCGTGACCAGATACGAGAAGCACGGTCGACTGGAAGATATGTAATATAGCAGCGTATAGATACAAGGTCTATATTGTGGAAAGGAGAGAAAGCCTCGGCCCCTCTGGCGGAAACGCCGGCGGGCGCCCGGGACTTTCTTTTTTTGCGGCGCGGGGAGGGCCTTTGCCGGAGATATTTCGTTGACCAATTCTTCAAAAGCGAGTATACTTTATCGTAGAAAAGCAAATTTAAATATAAGGAGGCACATTCATGCTAACCATCAAAAAAGATCCGTCGTTTACAGAAAAACAGGTGCCGTTTGCGGTGCTGGAGGTCCACTTCCCAGAGGACAAGAGCCAGTGGGATCTGGAGGCCTTTGAAGCGCTGAAGGAGGCGGAGCTGGCGGAGATCCGCGGACGCTTCGCAGGAGATACAGAGAATGAAGCGGGAGCCTATGAGCGGAAGGCCGTCTTCGGCGAGAACCCGTATTTCAGATATTTTAAGAAGTTCAAGAAGAGCTATCCGATCATGATGCAGCTGGAATCCTATCTGCTGAAGGGCAGACCGTTTCCGAGCGGCAATCCTATCAACGAGATCGCTTTTTTGGCTGAGCTGAAGACACATATTCTGCTGGGCAGTCACGATATCGACAGAATCGAGGGTGACATGGTGCTGTTCTGCGGTACGGAAAAGACAGATTTTCCGGGGATGCGGGGAGAGACGATCCATATCTATCCCGGCGATGTCAGCGCCCGCGACGATAAAGATATCATTCTGAGCATGATCGCGGGAGCCGACGACCGAACCTATATTACCGAGGACAGCCGCAACGTGGCGTACATCTTCTTCGGCACGAACCAGACGCCGGACGACCAGTTTGACCAGATGGCGGAGCTTCTGTCCCGCTACATCCACACCTTGGCCCCTGCGGCGGAGGTTCAGCTGGTCAGAGCGTAAGACGGACGGAGCAGGAGAAAGGGGAACTGAGAAAAGATGAAAAAAACCATATATCTGGCAGGCGGTTGTTTCTGGGGCCTGCAGAAGCTGTTGAAGGAGATACCGGGCGTTCTGCGCACGGTCAGCGGTTACGCCAACGGCAGCGGAGAAGCGGAGGCCGACTATGAGACTGTCTGCACGGGACGCACCGGCTTCCGCGAGACGGTGCGGGCGGATTACGATACGGACGAGGTCACCCTGGACCGGCTGCTCTTCTCTTTCTTTGACGTCATCGACCTGGCCGCGGTGAATCGGCAGGGCAACGACGTGGGAACCCAGTACCAGAGCGGCGTGTACTGGGAGCCGGGAGACGAAGAGACCGCCAGGACAGCGGCCCGCGTAAGCGGTATCGTAAGAGAACGATGCGAGGCTTTCGCCGTTGAGCTGAAGCCTCTGAAGAACTTCTTTCCGGCAGAGGACTACCATCAGGACTATCTGGACAGGTTTCCCGGCGGCTACTGCCACATCTCGCCCCTGGCCATCAAAAGGATTCCGGCGGAGCAGATCGATCCGGGCCGTTATCCGCGGCCGGAAGAACAGGTTATACGGGAGAAGCTGTCCGAGCTGCAGTACGCCGTGACCCAGAAGGCAGGCACAGAACCTCCCTTTGACAACGCCTTCTGGGACTTCGACCAGCCTGGCATCTACGTGGACGTGGTGACGGGCGAGCCTTTGTTCACATCAAAGGAAAAGTTTGAAAGCGACTGCGGCTGGCCTGCCTTTTCCGCGCCGGTAGAGGCGGGAACCGTGACGGAGCTGGAGGACCGCTCCTTCGGCATGGCGCGCACGGAGGTCAGAAGCCGCAGCGGCAACTCCCACCTGGGGCACGTGTTCCGGGGGCCTTACGAAGGGCCTGACGGCGTGCGGTACTGCATCAACAGCGCGGCCCTGCGCTTTGTACCCTTTGATGAAATGGAAGAGGCAGGATACGGCTGGCTGAAAAACAGAATTACAGAGGAAGCGGAATAACTTTAACGGGTATTTTTTCGCTCTGCGGGTATGCTATCTGTCAGAGGGGAGGAAAGACCATGGCTTCCATTTGGGAAAGAGACGGGAAGATGCCCGCGTATCCTGCCATCGACGCGGACCGAAGGACGGAGACGCTGGTGATCGGCGGCGGTATGACCGGCCTTCTGTGCGGACATTTTCTGCGGGAACAAAACGGAGAATATCTGATCCTGGAAAAGGACAGGATCGCGGGCGGCGTGACGAAGAATACCACAGCCAAGCTGACCTGGCAGCACGGTATGATCTATACGAAGCTGAGAAGAGCTTTTGGCACAGAGGGGGCGGCGGCCTATCTCGCGGCAGGCACCCAGGCGCTGGACGCCTACGGGAGGATCGTCAGAGAGAGGGATATCGCCTGCGGCTATGAGAAGAAGAACAACTTCGTCTACGGACTGACCTCCGTGGAAAAAGCGGATCTGATCGAGGAGGCGGAGACGATTCGCTGTCTGGGCGGCAGGGCAGTGTATACGGAAAGGGCGGAGATTCCGCTGCGCATTACTGGGGCCGTAAAGACTTTCGATCAGGCCAGCTTTCATCCGCTGCTGTTTTTGTCGGAGCTGGCCGTCGGACTGAACGTCTGTGAGCACAGCGCCGTCACCGGCGTGGAACGAGCGGGGAACGGATATCGGGTCCAGGTGAGGACCGCGGACGGCAGAAGGTTTCAGGTAAGGGCTGAGAGGATCATCGCGGCTTCCCATTTTCCACTGCTGCAGCCCTGGGGCATGTACTTCATGAAGCTGTATCAGCAGCGGTCTTACGTTCTGGCGCTGAAGGGAACCGGTCTTCCGCCGCTGAAGGGCATGTATATCGGCGCGGCCCAAGGCAGTCTGTCCTTCCGCGGATGGCGGGACACTTTGCTCCTGGGCGGCTTTGGCGGACGTACTGGCAGGTCAGGCGGCGGATATGACGCACTGCGGGCCCAGGCGTCCAAGCTGTTTCCCGCCTGTCAGGTGGAGGCGGCCTGGGCGGCCCAGGACTGCATGAGCCTGGACGGCGTGCCCTATATCGGCCCTTATTCCAGACATCTGCCAGGGGTCTTTGTGGCCAGCGGCTACAACAAATGGGGCATGACCGGTGCCATGGCGGCGGCGCTGGCCCTGACCGGACAGATGGACCGGGAGATCGCCAAGGTGTTCCGGCCCGACCGGACCATGCTGCGGCGGCAGCTCTTTGTCAACGGGTTCACGTCGGCGAAGAACCTTTTGACCCCTGGGACACCCAGATGTACCCACATGGGCTGCGCTCTGAAGTGGAACCGGCAGGAGCACAGCTGGGACTGTCCGTGCCACGGGTCCCGGTTTGAGCGGGGCGGAGCCGTTATCAACGATCCGGCCCAAAGCCCACTATACGAAAAAGCGAAGGAGACGAGAGATGAAACAGATCAAACTAAAGCCTGACCCGCCCTTTCACAACAGTGTGGACGTGGCTGTCATAGATTTTCCGAAAGGCCTGGACGGCGGAGAGGAGCGGCAGAGGTGCAAGGTAACGGCGGAATTCGCCGAAAGCGACGTGCGCCAGCTGCAGGACAGGGGCCTGAGCTTTGATGACGCCATGGAATACTACGAGGACTGGCTGTACAGGGTGATCAAAGTCCACCTGGCCCAGGATTGGGAGGCGGTCAGCGGCCGGGAGCAGGTCTTGGATATCATCAGAGAAAAGGTCAGGGCGTATTATTCCTAGAGAAGCGCTTAAGGCAGATGTAAAAGAGCCTATGTATGAATTTGTAAGTTTTACAGTTTCATACATAGGTTCGTCGTTTTTTTGATTGGCCCGAGGCTATTCAGATCCGCTGGGGCTGCGCGGGCCTGCGCAAGACTGCCCGACTTCGTTTAGGCTGCCTGACTTCGTTTAGACTGCCTGATGCTGCCTGGATCTGGATCTGCTCAAGTCCCGCAGGCCTATGACCTCTTGCGGTTCCAGCCCTGACTCTGCTCTCTGACCGTGACGAAGCTCTTGTAGATGCCTTCTTCCCGCATCAGGGCCTCGTGGGTGCCGGACTGGGCGATCTGGCCGCCCGCCACCACCAGGATCTGGTCGGCGTTTCGTATGGTGCCCAGCCTGTGGGCGATGACCAGAAGGGTTTTGCCCCGGCACAGCTCGCTGATGGCCTCCTGAATATAGCTTTCGTTGTCCGCGTCTACGCTGGCTGTGGCTTCATCTAGAATGACCAGGGGAGCGTCCTTCAGGATACAGCGGGCGATGGAGATCCGCTGTTTCTCTCCACCGGAAAGGGTTTCGCCGCCTTCTCCCACTATGGTATCAAAGCCTTCCGGCAGGGCCATGATGAAATCGTAGCAGCGGGCTTTCTTCGCGGCTTCGATGACCTCTTCCCGGCTGGCGTCAGGCCGCCCCATGCTGATATTGTTGTAGATGGTGTCCTGGAACAGGTAGACCCGCTGGAAGACCATGCTGATGTGATCCATGAGATCGCTGAGCTTCACCTGCCGCAAGTCCTTTCCACGGATGAGGATCTGTCCGGATTTGACGTCCCAGAAGCGGGCCAGAAGGCTGGCGATGGTGGATTTGCCTCCGCCGGACGGTCCGACCAGGGCCGTCATGGTGTTGGCCCGCAGATCAAAGCTGATGTCATGGAGCACTTCCTTTTCTCCGTAGGCGAAGGAAACGCCGCGGAACTGGACCTCCGGCAGATCAGTGCCCTTCGGCAGGCCGGTATTTTCCGGCAGGTTGGCGTCCTTTGGCAGGCCGGCGTCCTCCGGCAGATCAGAGATCTCTGGTATGGCTTCACGGCCGTCGTCAGGAAGCTCCGTCTCCGCGAAGACCTCTTCGATGCGGTCCAGACAGCTGTTCATGACCGTCAGCCTGGTCGCGTTGCCGTACAGGGCCTTCAGCGGACCGAAGAGATCGAAGAGGAAGAGCATGATGCCTACCACATAGGCGGCGTCCAGCTGGCCTTCGTGATGGAGATACATGGAGATTCCCGCGATCAAAGCCGCGCCCAGGCCGTAGGCCATGTTGAGCCAGCGCTGGTAAGGGGCGTGGCGCTGTTCAAACTGGAGGCTGACCCGGCAGCTCTCAGCGAAGTTGTCCGTCAGCTCCCTGGACTTTTCTCCCAGCAGATTGTAGGTTTTGATGATGCCGATACCCTCCACGAAGTCCAGCACCGCTTCTGTCAGATTTTCGCTCTGCTCCATGCGAAAATGAGAATCCTCCTCCGCCTCCTTCTTCATACCTCTGGCGATGACGAGAACGGCCAGAATTACGGCCGCGGCGGCCAGGCCGATGCGTACATCAAAGAACAGAAGGAACAGGAGCATGATGGCTTCGGCGAAGATATAGCTCATCATATCCGCCAGCACGGTCATGCAGTTTTCCTCGATGAACACCATATCCGTAGACAGCACGGAGCTGATCTTTCCGATGTTGCCTTCGGTGAAATAGCCCATGGGCATCTTTCTCAGGTGTGCGCCCAGATCCATACGCATGTCGGAGAAGACCATGAAGCCGGCGGCGGACTGCAGCCGGTCCGCCGTGTGCTGGAACAGGATCTGCAGGAGGACGCACAGGACCATGGCGGCGGCCAGCTGCAGGCACCGGGCCGGGGTCATGACACCGTCGTAAAAGGCCGCCAGGGCCGCGAAGCCCAGCATCAGCGGGGCCTTTGACAGCAAGGACTTTAAAAATGAAAACAGAAAGGCCAGCTGGATTCTTCCCTTGTATTCTCCTGAAACCGACAGGAGCCGTTTCATCAGAGCGATCATCTCTCTTCACCTTCTTTCTCTGTGCTCAGCTTCCAGCGGGCGCTGCCTTCGGCGGCCCGCCAAAGCTTCTCGTATTCCGGACAGCTTTCCAGCAGTTTTTCGTGGGTGCCGACGGCGGCCAGTCTGCCCTGATCCAGCACGCAGATCTGATCCGCGTTTACGATGGAGTGAAGCCTGTGGGCGATGACGATGACCGTCTTGCCCTCGATGACCTGGGCGATGGCCTCGTTCATCTTCTCCTCGTTCTCAGGATCCATGAAGGCGGTGGCCTCGTCCAGAATGACTACCGGCGCGTCCTTCAGAATGGCCCGGGCCAGAGAAATGCGCTGACGCTCTCCGCCGGAAAGCTGCTTGCCGCCGTCTCCGGCCATGGTGTACAGCCCCTTTTCAAGGCGGCTGAGAAATTCACCGCACTGGGCTTTTTCTGCCGCAGCGGCCACCTCTTCGTCGGTGGCGTCCAGCTTTCCCAGCCTGATGTTTTCCATCAAAGTGGTGTTGAAGAGAAACTGCTCCTGGGCCACGTAGGAGATCTGGTCGTTGAGAGATTCCAGACTCATATGGGTGATATCCTGGCCGCCGATTTTGATGGAACCGCCGGTGACGTCGTAGTAGTGGACCAGCAGCTTTGCCAGGGTGGACTTGCCGCTGCCCGATTCGCCGACCAGGGCCGTCAGGCTCCCCTCCGGCACCTCCAGAGAGATGCCGTGAAGGACTTCTTTGTCCGGCGCGCTCTGGTCATAGGCGAAATGGACGTCCTGCAGGCTGATGTGATGATCCGTGCCGCTGAAGGGGGCGTCGCTTTGCCGGAGGGCAGGGGCGTTCAGCATCTCCTCCAGGGCGTTGATCTTGAAATTGATCTGGGGCATGGTGGACATGAAGCTCATGGCCCGGACCAGAGGCGCTCCGATGCCGAAGGACATGCACAGTACCAGGGCCAGATCCGGCAGGGAAGAATAGCCTTCCAGGACCAGCCACGCGCCGACCGGCAGGGTAAACAGGGCGACGCATGGCAGTACGGCGGAATACAGGGCCATCCACGGCCAGCAGACCCGGTACCAGTCCAGGGTGAAATCCCGGTAGCTGCGTATGTCGCTTTCAAATCTGTGGTAGGATTCGCCGTCCCGGTTGAAGACCTTTACCACCTCCATGCCGTTGATGTACTCCACGATGGTGTTGTTCATCTTCTGGGCCGCTCCATAATATGCGCCCATCTTGCTGGTGCCGGACCGGTACATGGCCATCATGGCGGCGGCGCCCAGAGGCAGGGAGCAGAGGGACAGCAGGGCCAGCTTCCAGTCGGCCAGAAACATGGCGATGAAGACGAAGACCGGCACGGAGAGGTTGGCAACGCCTTCTGGAAGGGCGTGGGCCAGCAGCAGCTCGATGGACTCGATATCGTCGATAAAGGTCTTTTTCAGCGTGCCGACGCCCTTCTCCTGAATCGTTCCCAGAGGCTGCTTTTCCAGCTTTCCCTGAAGGGAGATCCTCAGATTTTTCAGAGTATGATAGGCCGCCTCGTGGGACAGGGCCAGTCCCCGTACATAGAGGATGGCGTATAAAAGGCCGCAGACGGCGATGGCGGCCACCCGCCAGCAGATATAGGCGGCGGTCATGGACTGATGCAGCAGAAGAGGCGCGATCAGCTGATAGATGAACAGGAAGGGCAGAATGCTCATCACCGTGCCGATCAGCATGACCGCCGCTGCCCGGCAGGTGATCTTCCGGTATTCACCGGCGTATTCTAAAACTTTTTGAAACAAAACAGATGCCTCCTTTCGTGGCAATTGAGTTAGCTTTTGCTAACCCCTGCGCGGGGATAGCCTCTCCCGATGGGAGAGGTCAGTCCCGCGGCCTGGAGAACTGCAGCACCTCAAACCAGTTGAAGAGCCTGCAGACCAGCAGGCAGTGGGCTTCGATCTGTTCCCAGGTGAAGTCGTGGATGAAGGGCTCGTAGATGGTGGTCCAGAAGGCGGACAGCAGAATGTGCAGCTCCCCGTCTGAAACCTCCGCGGCCGTCAGGCCTCGGCGACAGGCTTCTTCCAGGTAAGCGCCGGTGGCCGCGGTCATCTTCTCCACCCAGTCGTGCTGAAAGTTGGAGTATGACGTTCCTTCGGCGCAGCGAAGGAGCAGGACAAAGCCATCGTGGCGGTCGTAGAGAAAGCGGAACCACCACATCATGTAGTCCACGTTCATATCCCAGGCGTCGATCAGTTCCCTGTCGGACAGGCGGCTCAGATCGACGCCGTTTTTTTCATCTACGATGGCTTCCAGATCGGCTACGGTGTCCGCCACTACGGCACAGAACAGATCCTCTTTACTCTTGTAACGCTTGTAGAGGGCGCCGGTGGTAATGCCGGCGTCCTGGCAGATGGCTTTCAGTGACGTCTTCTCAAAGCCATGAGCCAAAAATTCTTTTTTCGCACTGTCCAGGATCCTGGGATCGATAGTGCGGTCAGCAACTGCCATTTGATTTCCTCCTGATCAGTTATTTTGATGGCGTGATTGATAATCAAATTATCGATAATCCGATTATCAATATATCACCGCGGCAGAGGTTTGTCAAGGGCAAAAGGAAAAAAGAAATAACGGAAGTGGAGCCTGACGGCACTGGGACGGTATTCTTTTTCTTGTATTGCGCGGCCTTTTCACGTATACTTAAAGAATAGAGATATGCAAAATAAAGATATCCAATTGGGACGATACGGGCGAATCGGGACAGACGAAGGGAGCTGTTTCTGTTATGATCCATAGTGAAAGCGCGCGCTGCGCCTTTCTTTTTGCAGACGGGTTAGCAATTGCTAACTGAAATAACAGATATAACAGAAGGAGGAAGCTTACATGTCTCAATCACATATGTCTCAATCAAACACATCTCAATCAGGTGCATCTCGATCAAACACATCTGGATCTAACGCATCTGGAGCGGCCGCGGCTCAGCCGGTGATGTCCCAAGCAACGGGCAGCAGGGCGCTGAAGGGCAGAGATCTCATCACTGTCGGCATCTTTTCCGCCATTTACTTCGTCATCAACTTTGCCTTTATGCTGCTCAGCGGGTTTCATCCACTGCTCTGGATCCTGATGCCGGGCTTCATCGCCCTGTTCTCAGGGATCCCGTTCATGCTCATGTGCAATAAAGTCCAGAAATTCGGCGCGGTGCTCCTCATGGGCCTGATCACCGGTCTGATCTACTTCGTCACCGGCCAGTTTACTGTCGTTATTCTGGTCACCTTTGTGATAAGCTGCGGCCTGGGCGAGCTGGTTCGGGTGGTCAGCAGGTACGGCAGCGCCGGCGGAAACACCCTGGCCTTTGTCTGCTTCTCTCTGGGAATGACCGGCTCGCCCCTGCCGATCTGGCTCATGCGGGATCAGTTTTTGACCCAGATCTCGGAGCAGGGCATATCCGCCGATTACGTTTCCACCCTGGCGGCCCTTTCCTCGCCGCCTATGCTGGTCGTCCTGTTCGGCGCGCCGGTCGTCTGCGCAGCTGTCGGCGCGGTGCTGACCAGGGCCATGTTCAAGAAGCACTTTGAAAGGGCGGGCATCGTATAGAATGAAACAGAGGAATCCAGAGCGGCGCTCCCTCGATCCCAGGACGGGGCTTCTGCTGCTGGTGCTGGCCAACGTCATCGCCTTCACCCAGGACAGCTTCTGGGTGGAGGGCGGTCTGATCGCGGCCCTGACACTGCTGCAGCTGCTCTGTGGCTGCATAAGACCAGGGATCAAATGGTGCGCCCTGTTCTGCCTGCTCCTGGCGCTGCAGTGGTACGTTCTGCCCATGTCGCCGAAGCTGATCGCCACCAGCTTCTCCATCTTCATCAATTACGCCCGCAGAATGTTTCCCTGCCTGATGATGGGCAGCCTGATGGTCAGAACCATATCCCTGCGCCGCTTTATCGTGGGGATGCGGGCCTTGCGGGTGCCGCAGAAGCTGATCATTCCCATCTCGGTCACCCTCCGGTATTTTCCGGCGATCAAAGAAGAACTCTCCTATATCCGCGACGCCATGCGGCTGCGGGATATCAGGGGGCTGGAAAAGGTGGAGGGCATGGTCGTACCCATGATGATCTCGGCGACGGAGACGGCGGAGGAGCTGTCCGCGGCGGCGGTGACCAGGGGAATCGAGAATCCGGCGAGGAAGACCAGCGTCATCCGGCTGCGTCTGGGCTGGCTGGACTGGTGCGCCATGGCGGCGGCGGTTGTTTTTACCGGAGCGGCTTTGCTGGCGTGAACGGCAGGATGCGGCAGGATGGCGATGTGACCGGCGCGGCTTAACCGGTGTGACGCGATCGGTATGCCTTAATCGGCATGGCGCGGCCGGTATGACTTGACCGGTACGAGGCGACAGCATGAAATGTATCAAAGACGAGGAGAAGGTCAAATGATAGAAATTGAGAGAGTATCCTTCAGCTACACAGGCGACGGGGAGACGCTTTCCGACATCAGCCTGTCCGTGGGAAAGGGCCAGTGCGTCCTGCTCTGCGGCGGCAGCGGCAGCGGAAAGACCACCGTCACCAAGCTGATCAACGGGCTGATTCCCCATTTCACGGAAGGCGGGCGGCTTGATGGCAGAGTGACGGCGGCGGGGCGGGTGGTCGCGGATACAGAGCTGTACCGCCTGGCAAAGTCCGTGGGCTCTGTCTTTCAAAATCCGAAGAGCCAGTTCTTCAATCTGGATACGGACAGCGAACTGGCCTTCGGCCTGGAAAACGAAGGCGCGCCGCCTCAGGAGATCGAGAGACAGCTGGAACGGACGGTGCGCCAGCTGCATATCGAAAATCTGCTGGGCCGAAACATCTTCGCCCTGTCGGGAGGGGAAAAACAGATGCTGGCCTTTGCCAGCGTCTACGCCATGGATCCGGCGGTCTTTGTGCTGGATGAGCCTACGGCCAACCTGGACGGAGCCAGCGTGGAGAGACTGCGTCAGCAGATTCAGTTCCTGAAGGAACAGGGCCATACGGTAGTCATCGCGGAGCACCGTCTGTATTTTCTGGCGGACCTCATCGACTTGGCCTGCTACTTCCGGCAGGGCAGACTGGAGCGAATCTTCAGCGGCGCGGAATTCCGGGCTTTGTCCCAGGAGCGGAGAGCGGAGCTGGGGCTGCGCAGCCTGACGCCTTCACCTCTGGACCTGCCGCCGGCCAGAGAAGAGGGGGATCTGCAGGTGGAAGGGCTCACCTGCGGGTATGGCCGGGCGGAGCCGGTTTTGTCGGAGCTGTCCTTTGGCGCGTCCAGGGGAGAGGTTCTGGCTGTTACGGGCTGCAACGGCCGGGGAAAGACCACTTTGACCCGCTGTCTCTGCGGCCTGATGAAGGAACGCGGCGGAAAAATCCGCCTCTTCGGAAGAGCGTGCGGACAGAAGCAGCGGAGGAAGGAAAGCTTTCTGGTCATGCAGGATGTCAACCATCAGCTGTTCTACGACAGCGTCTTCCACGAGTGCCGGCAGGCGGCAGGAGAAAGAAGCCCGGAGATCGACAGCGTTTTGGCCCGCTTTGATCTGCAGGGATACAGAGAGCGGCATCCCATGGCGCTGTCCGGCGGGCAGAAGCAGCGGCTGGCCGTGGCGACCGCCCTCCTTTCCGGCCGCGGGCTTTTGATCTTTGACGAGCCTACCAGCGGCCTGGACTACGGAAACATGATGCAGGTCAGCGGCGTGGTGAGGGACCTGGCGGCCCAGGGACACATCGTGTTGGTGGTGTCCCACGACAGGGAATTCATGAGAGCGGCCTGTGACAGAGTTTTAAATCTGGACGAGGCAGAAAGGAAACAGACGAGATGAAGGATCTTTTATTTGGAAACAGCGAGCCGGCGCCGGTGGTGCAGGGAAGCGGCTGCGCCATCTATCAGTTTCAGAACGAGTCGGGAGAGGGGACCATTACCCTCTATCAGGTGTTTCCCGGTGTCACCCTGGCCTACAACGATTTTCACATGGAGTACTACGACTCGGTCTTTCACCCAGGACGGGACGTGTTCTGCATCGATCACTGCAGAGAGGGGCGGCTGGAGTATCCGGCCAAGGACGACGCCTACGCCTACGTGGAGGCCGGGGATCTGAAGCTGGACCGCAGGCTGACCCATACGGGACATTTCGAGATGCCGCTGTCCCACTACCACGGCGCCATGGTGTCCATCGAGATGGAAGAGGCATGCAGGGCGCTTCCCGGCGAGATCAAAGATTTTCCGGTGGATCTGCGGAGGCTGCAGAGGAAGTACTGCGGCGACATCTATCCCATGGTGCTGCGGAAGCTGGATTCCATGGAACACATCTTCGGCGAGCTCTACGCGGTGCCGGAGAAGATCAAAATCCCCTATTTCAAGATCAAGGTTCTGGAGCTGCTGCTCTATCTGGACGCTTTGGCTCTGCCGGAGGGGGCGGAGGAAAAGCCGTATTTCTACAAGACACAGGTGGAGAAGGTCAAGGCGGTGCGGGGGTTTCTGGCCGATCATATGGACGAGCACTTCACCCAGGAGGAGCTTTCTCAGCGCTTTGACATTCCGCTGACACCGCTGAAACGGTGCTTCAAATCTGTCTACGGCAGTTCCATGGGAGCCTGGCTGACCGAGTTCCGCATGAACCAGGCGGCGGTGCTGCTGGTCAGAGAGCGGTCCATGTCCATCGCGGAGATCGCGGGAAGAGTGGGCTACGACAGTCCCAGCAAGTTCGCCATGGCCTTCCGCCGGATCATGGGCCAGTCGCCTACTGAATACAGGAGCCGCATCAGATAGCCGCCCGGCGGCGCGCAGTTTTTTCGTCGGAACGGGACAGACTGGCCTGGGCGGAGCGGAAAGGCGGCAGAAAAGAGGTTAAAGTATAGATGGTACAGCAAACATGCCGTCTATATTTTTTTATTCATCAAAGAAGGGAGTGTTCAGGTTGAAACAACAAACGAAGAAACAGGAGAACTGGCTGAAGATCCTGCTTTCCTACGCAGCGCCCTGCAGGGGAAAGATGGCCGGCTCCGTTCTCTGCGCCGTCGTCAGCGTGACCGGCGGCTTTGTGCCATATCTGGCCGTATATGAGATACTGCGGCTGTTCATAGAGGGAGACGCGGAGGTAAAAGAAATCGCGGTGTGGAGCGGAATCGCCATGGCGGGATATCTGGTGAAGATCGTCTTCTACGGGATCTCCACGGTGCTTTCCCACGTATCGGCCTATACGATCTTAGAGGGACTGCGGCTGCAGATCGCGGACCGGCTGATGAGAGCGCCTTTGGGTACTGTGCTCAGCAAGCCCATCGGCCATCTGAAAAATACCATCGTCGACCGGGTGGAGGACATCGAGCCGCCGCTGGCCCACATGATTCCGGAGCTGACCTCCAATCTGCTGCTGCCCGTCATGGTGGTCCTCGCCCTCTTCATCATCGACTGGCGCATGGGCCTTGCCTCTCTGGTGACGGTTCCTGTCGCGCTGATCCCCATGTCCGCGGGAATGAAGACCTACAACGAGAAATACGCCGCCTACATGGAGGCCAACGACCGCGTTAACAGCGTCATCGTAGAATACGTGGAAGGCATCGAGGTGGTAAAGGCCTTTCAACAGGCCAGCAGCTCCTACGAGAAGTTTACCGCGGCAGTCAGCTCCTTTCGGGATTTCACCATGGACTGGTACAGAAGCACCTGGGTGCCGATGAACCTGACCTTTTCCATTCTGCCGACTACGCTGCTGGGCGCCCTGCCGACAGGAGCGGCCATGTACTTAAACGGCAGTCTGGACCCGGCCAGGCTGGCCCTGTGCCTGATGCTGGCTCTGGGCATTGTGACGCCTATGATGAAGGCCACTCAGTTCATCAACGAGATGAAGAGCATGGAATTCGCCGTCAGAGACGCCAGAGAGCTGCTCTACATGGAGGAGCTGGAGGAAACGGCGGCGCCGCAGACGCCGCGGGGCAGCCGGATAGAACTGAAGGACGTGTCCTTTTCTTATACGGGAGAGAAGAAGGACGAGGTGCTCCACGGCATCGACCTGAGCCTGCCGGAGGGCAGCTTTACAGCTCTGGTAGGCCCTTCCGGCGGAGGAAAGTCCACGGTGGCCCGGCTGATCGCCCGTCTCTGGGACGTGACAGGGGGAAGCGTACAGATCGGCGGCGCAGATGTGCGCCAGATGACCCTGAAGCAGCTGGCCGGACAGGTCAGCTTTGTAACCCAGGACAACTTTCTCTTCGACTGCTCGCTGAAAGAGAATATCCGCCTGGGTAATCCGAAGGCCGATGACGAACAGGTCTTGGCCGCCGCCAAAGCCGCCCAGTGCGAGGAATTCATCGGACGTCTGGAAAAGGGCTGGGATACGCCGGCGGGAGAGGCCGGCAAGCAGCTGTCCGGCGGAGAGCGGCAGCGGATCGCCATCGCCAGAGCTATCCTGAAGGACGCCCCGATCATCATCTTGGACGAGGCCACGGCTTTTACCGATCCGGATAACGAGAGCAAGATCCAGAGCTCCATCATGGCCCTGTCCCGGGGGAAGACGCTGCTGGTCATCGCTCACCGCCTGTCCACCATTCAGAACGCGGATCAGATCGCGGTGCTGGAAAAGGGCAGAATCGTCGATACGGGGCGGCAGGAGGAGCTTCTCGGCCGCTGCGGCCTCTACCGCCAGATGTGGCAGGCCCACATCGGCGCCAGGAAATGGGCCGTAGGAGGGAGCGAAGCTGTAGAACAGGACAATTTACAGGAGGTGGAGAGCGATGTTTAAAAGTGTTGGACGCATCATGAGGTGGGCTGGCGATTACCGGAAGCGGCTCTATTTGGGATTTGTCTGCTCCTTCTTTGCCGCATGGTGCGCGGCGGGACCGGTGGTGCTGGCCGCCTGGGCCCTGGGAAGGATCGTAGAGGACAGCCAGGGCGGCAGGCCGGTCGATGGTACGCTGGTCTGGCAGTGCCTGGGCGGCGTGGCGGCGCTGATCTTTCTGCGCTTTTTATTCACCTACGGGAAGAACCGGCTCCAGGAGAGCATCGGCACGGAGTTGGTGGCGGACCAGAGAGTGGAGATCGGCGACGTGCTGAAGCGGGTATCTCTGGGGTATTTCGCTAGGAACAACATCGGAGATATTCTGGCCGCCGTGACCACAGAGCTTTCGACGCTGGAAATCCACGGCATGAAAATGGTAGATTCCGTCATCAACGGGTACATTCAGGTGCTGGCTATTATCTGCTGTCTGGGATTTTTCTGCCCGCCGGCGGCGCTGGTGGCCATAGTGGGGGTGGTTCTGTCCTTTTTCGCCCTGCTGGGCATCGGACGCCAGAGCAGCAGGACCGCGCCCGTCAATCACAAGGCAAAGGAAGATCTGTCGGCGGCGTCCATCGAATACGTCCGCGGACTGTCAGTGGTCAAATCCTTCGGCCAGGAGGGCGTGTCGGCGGAACGGATGCGCCGCGCCAGCAAGGACAACAAGGACATCTGCATCAAAAATGAATTCGGCTTTGTGCCCTGGAACTGCCTTCATCTCTTTTTCCTCAAAGGAGCGGCGGCAGCCCTGGTTCTGACGGCGGCTCTGGAGGTTTACCGGGGAAACCTGGCGTTTTCCATGATGCTCATGGCGTCCATGTTCTCCTTTACCATCTTCAGCGGCGTGGAATCCATCAACGACGCGGCCCACGTTCTTTCCGTCATCGATTCCGCCATGGACAGGCTGGAGGATATCCAGCGGGAGGAGTCCATCGACAAGGACGGACGGGATCTGACGCCGGATCGCTTTGATATCGTCTTTGACGGCGTATCCTTCGGTTACGGAGCCGCTGACGGCGGGGAAAAGCGGGAGGTGCTTCACGACGTGTCCTTTACGATTCCGCAGAACACCACTACGGCCATCGTGGGGCCGTCTGGCAGCGGCAAAACCACCATCTGCAGCCTGATCGCCAGGTTTTACGATGTGGACCGGGGCAGGATCACCGTGGGCGGCAGAGATGTGAGAGAGTTTACCTGCGACAGCCTGCTGTCCAACATCTCCATGGTCTTTCAGAATGTCTATCTGTTTCACGATACGGTGCGGAACAACATCGGCTTTGGCCGGCCCGGCGCTTCAGAGGAGGAGATCATCGCGGCGGCAAAGGCGGCCCGGTGCCACGACTTTATCAAAGCGCTGCCTCAGGGGTACGACACCGTCATCGGCGAAGGAGGCGGCAATCTGTCCGGCGGCGAGAAACAACGGATCTCCATCGCCAGAGCCATGCTGAAGGACGCGCCGGTCATCATCTTAGATGAAGCCACGGCCAGCATCGACCCGGAAAATGAGCACGAGATACAGCAGGCCATCTCCGCGCTGGTTCACGGCAAGACCATCATCACCATCGCCCACAGGCTGACCACCATCGAACAGGCCGATCAAATCCTGGTGGTGGCGGACGGCCGGATCGCCCAAAAGGGGACCCACGAAACCCTTTTGGCCGAGGAGGGCATCTATCGTCACTTTGTTCAGGTACGGGAGCAGGCAGAGGGCTGGAGGATTTAACCTCCGGCCTTCCGATTTTTTTCTCTAAAAGGGTGTGAGAAACTATCCAAATTGTGGTATACTATATGGTAGAAATTTTTTTAGAGAAAGAGATGATAACCATGACGAAAGTAGATATTTTTTCTGGATTTTTAGGGGCAGGAAAGACCACTTTGATCAAAAAACTCATTGAGGAAGCCTACAAAGGCGAACAGATCGTATTGATAGAAAATGAATTTGGGGAGATCGGCATCGACGGCGGATTCCTGAAGGACGCGGGAGTGCAGATCAACGAGATGAACTCCGGCTGCATCTGCTGTTCTCTGGTCGGCGATTTTGGACGGGCTCTGGAGCAGGTCATCAGCGAATTCGCGCCTGACCGTATTCTCATCGAACCTTCCGGTGTAGGCAAGCTCAGCGACGTTATCATGGCTGTGGAACGGCTGAACGATGAGCGGATCCAGCTCAACGGCTTTACCACGGTGGTCGACGCGAAGAAGGCCAAGATGTATATGAAGAATTTCGGCGAGTTCTTCAACAATCAGATCGAGCACGCCAGTTCCATCATTCTGAGCCACACGGCTGGCCTTTCTCAGGAGAAGCTGGACGGGGCAGTGGCTTTGATGCGCCAGCACAATCAGGAAGCGTCTATCGTGACCACGCCTTGGGACGAGATCACCGGCGCGCAGATTCTGGAAACCATGGAGCAGAAGAACACGCTGGCTGCCCAGCTGGCTCACCTGGAGGAAGAGGCGCACCATCATCATCATGATCACGACCACGACCATCATCACGACCACGAGCATGACCATGACCATCATGATCATGACCACGACCACGATCACGACCATGACCATCATGATCATCGCCACGACCACGATCATGACCATGACCACCATGATCACGAGCACGACCATCATCATGATCATGACCATCACGGCAAGGACTGCGGATGCCACGACCACGATCATCACCACGACCATGATCATCACGACCATCATCACCACCACGCGGACGAGGTGTTCCAGAGCGTAGGCATGGAGACAGCCCACAAGTTCAGCAAAGAGCAGATCGAAAAGGCGCTGGGCGCCCTGTCCAACATCGGAGAATACGGACAGGTTCTGCGGGCGAAGGGCATCGTGGAAGGTGAGGACGGCCAGTGGATTCACTTTGATTACGTACCGGGCGAGCCAGATGTGCGGACGGGAAGCGCCGCTGTAACGGGCATGCTCTGCGTCATCGGCGCCGGCATCGACGAAGAAAACATCAGAGAACTGTTCGGACTGTAACGGGAGGAAAGAAGCTACTATGGAAATACCAGTATATTTATTCACAGGTTTTCTGGAAAGCGGCAAGACCACCTTTATTCAGGAGGCTCTGGAGGGCGACGATTTCAACGCCGGCGAGCGGACCCTGCTGCTTCTCTGCGAGGAAGGCGAGGAGGAGTATCACAAGAGCCGCTTCTTCGGAACCAACGTGTTCATTGAGCCGGTGGAGGAAGAAGAGGAGCTGACCACGGAGCACCTGCGGGAGCTGCAGCTGAAGCACCGGGTAGAGCGCGTCATCGTGGAGTACAACGGCATGTGGGGACTGGATACCATCTACCGCAATATGCCCGACGAGTGGGTCACCTATCAGGAGATGTGCTTTGTTGACGCCAATACCTTCCTGGCGTACAACCAGAACATGCGGCAGCTGGTCTACGATAAGCTGAAAAGCGCGGAGCTGGTGGTTTTCAACCGGTGCGAAGAGGGCTTTGACAAGATGGCATTTCACAAGATCGTCAGGGCGGCCAACCGGAAGAGCCAGATCCTCTACGAGTACGAAAAGGACCACGTGGAGATGGATGACATCAAGGACCCGCTTCCTTACGACCTGAACGCGCCGCTGATCGATATCGCGGATAACGCTTTCGCGGAGTGGTACAGGGATATCAACGAAGAACAGGACAAATACCATGGAAAGATCCTGCGGGTCAAAGGGCGCTGCGCCGTAGGCGGCGGCCTGCCGGAGGACAGATTCGTCTTCGGCCGTCACGTTATGACCTGCTGCGTAGAGGATATCCAGTTCGCGGGCCTGGTCTGCAAATGGCCAAAGGGAGGCCAGCTGAAGCACGGCAGCTGGGTCACCATCACAGCCGAGGTGAAGGTGGAATACGAGGAAACCTACGGCGAGGTAGGGCCTGTGCTGTACTGCAGCTCCGTGGAACCGGCGGAGGAGGCAGATCCGGAGGTCGCGCAGTTCTGAGGAAGGAACGCGCCTGGAGAAGATGAGCGTGTATAGTGGAATCAAAGGTTTCGCTATACACGCTTTTTATAATGAGAGAAATATCGATCCTTTCGATATTTCCAGAATTTCAACGTATGCTTCCGCACCCCAATTATATATCATATCTCCCATTTTTTCCTCATGTTCGTTGACCGGCCGCGAAAGGGGCGGCGGCGGGGCAAAGCCGGGACGGCCTCATTTGTTTTACTTCCCATGGAGTAAAATAGAATGAGAAGCAGCCCTGTGAGAAAA
>CALLDR010000098.1 GCA_937997955.1 uncultured Emergencia sp.
ATGATGACATTGATCAGTTTCGCAAACCAAAGCGCGAGATAAAATTTCATGTTGCTTGTCCTCCTAATGCAGTATATCTAACAGAAGTTACCCTTCTTAATATTCACCAATAGGAATATTTTATCATACTCCGGCGCAATATGCCACAGAAAAGTTTTTTAAATCCAGACGGCGTTGTAAAAAACGCAGACACCACAAAAGAGGCAGACGGATCTGCCCCTTTGCTCCATATTCACTTACAATCCGCGGTATTTTCATTCGCGCTTTACAGCCCGAAGGTACTGCAATTTACAATATGATTACAATATGATACAGATAAAATAGTCCTTCCCCTCGTTGCTGATCTTCTGCAGGGACTTCTGGACCTTTTCCTGCAGGACGGCCGGCATGGCGGTCAGCTTCCCGTCCATCTGCTCCACGACCATCTCCTGCAGAGACTTGCCGAAGAGATTGGTCTCCCAGATATCCTCCTCTTCGTCCGAAGCCTGAAACTTCTCCATCAGATATTTGGCCAGGTCGGCGGACTGCTGCTCACTGCCTACGATGGGAGATATCTCCGTAGTGATGTCCGTCCTGATGATGTGCAGGCAAGGCGCGGAAGCCACCAGGCGGACGCCGTACTTGTTTCCCTGATGGAACACCTCCGGCTGGCCCAGATGCATCTGCGACAGCTTAGGGTGGACGATGCCGTAACCGCAGCGGCCCACGTTCTGAAGGGCCATTTCCATGCTGTCGTAGGACTCCTTGGCCCTGGCGTAGTCCTTCATCAAAAGGAACATCTCTCTGTCATCAGCCACCGGATGATGGAGCAGCTCGCTGACGATCTCATAATACAGGCCGTCCTGCAGCTTCACGTCTATGAACAGCCTGCCTGTCGCCATTTCGCAGCTGCTGACAGAAGCCTTTTTCACAAAGGGACAAGCCGAGAGCATCTGCACCGACGCTGTGGCGCTGCTGACCGTGTCCACGGTTTCCATCCAGCCCCGCACAGCTTCTACCAGGCCGGCCTTGATGCTGTGATCCGGCGGCAGGGCGTCCATGAATTCCGGCAGGTCTATGAAGATCTCGCTGACCGGAAATTCCCGCAGCAGGGCGTCGAAGATCTGTCCCGGCACCTCTCCATTCATGCGCATGCAGTCCGCCGCGATGACCGGCACGCCGTATTGTTCCTCCAAAGACTTCGCCAGCTCCCGGGTCTTCGGCGCGGCGGGCTGGCTGCTGTTCAGCACGATCACAAAGGGCTTTCCCAAGGCCTTCAGCTGGGCCGCCGTCTTCTCCTCCGCTTTGATATAGCTTTCTCTCGGCAGTTCGCCGAAGCTGCCGTCGCAGGTGAGCAAAATACCCACCGTGGAGTGATCCGTAATGACCTTCTCCGTCCCCAGCTCCGCGGCCTCCTCAAAGGGAATCGGCTCGCTGTTCCACGGCGTCTTGACCATGCGGCTCCTGCCTTCTTCCTGATGTCCCAGGACGCCCGGCACCAGATAGCCGACACAGTCCACAAGCCGGACAGACATAGCGGCGTTTCCCACTTTGATCTTTACCGCTTCCTCCGGAATGAACTTGGGTTCTGTCGTAGTGATGGTCCTGCCGTCTCCGCTCTGTGGCAGCAGGTCGACGACCCTGCTTCTCACATAGGTGTTTTCAATGCCGGGAACCACAAACAGCTCCATAAACCGCTTGATAAATGTCGACTTGCCTGTTCTGACGGGGCCTACGACGCCTACATGGATCTCTCCGCCCGTCCTTTCCGCTATATTCTTATAAATCGTTCCATCCGTCATACCTTCGTCCTCTTTCTCACATAACTCTATGAAAAAGATATGAAAGAACCGTCCCAGATATGACGATTCTGAGACGGTTCCCGTAAATTTTAGTCTTCGATTTTGTACTGTATGGCGTTGATGATGGCTGCGGCGATGTTGCTGCCTCCCTTGCGTCCCCTCGCCACGATGGACGGCACGCCCAGCTCGATGATCCGCTCCTTGGACTCCACCACGTTGACAAAGCCTACCGGCACGCCGACCACGGCCACCGGGTCCAGCTTTCCCGCTTTGACCAGGTCGTAGATGGACAAAAGGGCCGTAGGGGCGTTGCCTACAGCGAAGATCACCGGCCTGTCCAGACGGCTGGCCTTTTCCATGCTGACCAGAGAGCGGGTGACTCCCCGTTCCTTCGCCTCGGCGGCCACATCTTCATCGCCGATGAAGCAGAGGACTTCTCCGCCGTACTTCTGGATCCGCCGCTTGTTGATGCCGGCCTGGGCCATCTTCGTATCCGTGACGATGTAAGCGCCGCCTTTGATGGCGCTCTGTATCCGCTCGATGACGCCGTCGGTAAAGTACAGGCTGTCAGCGTATTCAAAATCCGCCGACGTATGGATGCACCTCTTGATCACCGCCTCATATCTGGGATCCAATTCCCTGTCTCCCAAAATCTCTGTTATGATCTCGAAACTCCTGGTTTCGATCTGATCCGGTTTGATGTTTTCTATCTTCATTAGCCTTCGATACCTGCCCTTGCTCCGATTCCCTTGTCAAAGGGGTGTTTTACCTTGTCGATCCTGGATACGTAGTCCGCCAGCTCCACCAGCCGGTCAGACGGATAGCGGCCGGTCATGACCACTTCCAGCTGCTCCGGCCTGCTCTGCAGGAATCCGGCGATGACGTCCTCGTCCAGCAGTCCGGCTTCGATGGCCCCCAGGGTCTCGTCCAGCACCAGCATATCAAAGTGTTCCGTCTCCAGTCTCTTTACCACGTCGGCAAACTGCTCCGCGTTGGAGATCCTGGTCTCCTCCTTCTCCTCCTCTGTCATCTGGAAGGAGAATTTCTTCACAGGCTTCATGCCCACCACTTCCACGTTGTCCAGACTTCGCAGCACCTTCAGCTCGCTGCTGTCTCCGGACTTGAGAAACTGCATGAACAAAACCCGCAGGCCGTAGCCCGCCGCCCGAACCGTCAGGCCCACACTGCAGGTGGTCTTGCCCTTGCCTTCACCGCAGTAGATGTGTACCAATCCTAAATCATTCTTTTTCATTTTTATACCTCTCCATTTAAAATCCTGTAAATCAGATCCATATCCAGCGCGGCGCGCAGACCGTCTGCCAGGATATCGTACTGCTCCTGTTTATACGCGTCCACGTCAAAGGCCTTCACGTCAGAGAAATCCATTCCCTTGGAGGCCAGCAGCGCCTCCACCACAGTTCTGGCGATCTCTTCTTTGTCGAAGACCCCGTGGATATAGGTCCCGTAGACATTCCCTTCGTTGATGATATTGCCGCTGACGCCGGACACGCCCATGTGGATCTCATAGCCCTGATAGGTCTTGCCGGAAAGCGCCGCGAAAATACCCCCTACATTAGAAAGTACCCCGGTCGCGTTGGTTCTAACCTTCTCATCTTCAAAAACTGTGCTGTGGGGCAGCAGTCCGATGCCGGCCATGTCACCGCCGTGCTCCACGCCGTTAGGGTCGGACAGATTCTGTCCCAGCATCTGATAGCCGCCGCAGATGCCGAAGATCGGCTTGTTTCTGGCGTGGAACTTCAGGATCGCGGCCTCCAGGCCGGATTGACGCAGCCAGAGCAGATCGCCCATGGTGTTCTTGGTTCCCGGCAGCACGATCATATCCGGATCACCCAGCTCGTGGACGGAGCCCACGTAGCGGACGCCTACGCCGTCTATGTATTCCAGCGGGTTAAAGTCGGTAAAGTTGGAGATCCTCGGCGTCCGGATCACCGCGATATCGATGATGGATTCCGCTTTTCTGCCCGCGAAGCGATCCGTCAGGCTGTCCTCGTCGTCCACATCCAGCTTCATATACGGAACGACACCGGCTACCGGCACTTTGATGATGTCCTCCAGCATGTCCAGCCCCGGCTGCAGGATAGTCACGTCGCCGCGGAACTTGTTGATGACCACACCCTTGACCCGCGCCTTGTCCTCCTCGCCGAAGAGCAGCATGGTGCCGGCCAGAGATGCGAAGACGCCGCCCCGGTCGATGTCGCCGACCAGCAGCACCGGCGCGCCGGCCATTTCCGCCATGCCCATGTTGACCAGGTCGTTTTCCATCAGGTTGATCTCAGCCGGGCTTCCCGCTCCTTCCAGAACGATGACGTCGTATTCCTCGGCCAGAGAATCAAAGGCCTTCTTCACCTCCACCCGGAAATCGTCTTTGCAGGCGTAAAACTCCCTTGCGGTCAGGTTTCCGTGGACCTCCCCGTTGATGATGACCTGTGAACCCTGATCGCTGGTCGGCTTGAGCAAAATCGGGTTCATGCGGCAGTCCGGCTCGATCTGGCATGCCTCCGCCTGCATGACCTGGGCCCTTCCCATTTCAAACCCGTCCTTGGTAATATAGGAATTGAGCGCCATGTTCTGAGCCTTGAACGGCGCCACTTTATATCCGTCCTGCCTGAAGATCCTGCACAGGCCGGCGGCCAGCAGGCTCTTCCCGGCGTTGGAGCAGGTGCCTAGCACCATGATCGGCTTAGCCCTCTTTTTTTCCATCATACATTCCCCCGTTTCTTTCTGTGATCTTCCTGAGGCACTGCAGGAAATAGGTATTTTCTTCTCTCGTTCTCACCGCGATGCGGAAGTAGCGCTGATCCAGCGATTCGTAGTTGGCGCAGCTTCGTATCACGATGTCTTCTTCCATCAAAGGTCCGCTCAGATCGGTATCGCTTCGGAAAAAGACATAGTTGGCCTTCCCGTCGTAGACCCGGTATCCCAGGGCCTTCAGGCCGTCCGTGAGAAACCGCCGGTTCTCGTCCACGTAAGCCTTTGTCCGCTCCACAAAGCCGGTTTCAGCCACCTGCAGGGCGGCGGTCCCCGCCTTTGACGCCGGCGTGGATACAGCCCACGGCTGCAGCGTCGCCGCGATCTTCCCGCAAAGGCCGCTGTCTCCGCAGACGCAGTACCCCAGCCTCAGCCCCGCCATGGCGAAGATCTTGGTGAAAGCCTTTAAGATCACCACCTGGGGCAGCCCGGCGATGTCAGCCATGATGGAATACTTTTCTTCCTCCATGAGAAATTCGCTGAAGCACTCATCTACCATCAAAACGGCTCCGGCCCGGCGGCACTTCTCCGCCATGGCCATCACCAGCTCCCGCTCCGCCGGAATCCCGGTAGGATTGTTGGGGTTGCAGAGGAAAACCATGTCCAGCTCCCCGTCGATGTCCGCCAGCACGGACCGGTCCAGGCGGAACCCCTTTTCCTCGCGGAGCAGATGGCTGCGAATCTGACAGCCCGCGGTCTCCAGGGCCTGTCTGTACTCCGAAAAGGTCGGCGATACGATCAAAGCCTTCTTCGGCTTCAGGGCCAGCGCCGTCCGGAAGATGATGTCCGCCGCCCCGTTGCCGCAGCAGATCCGGTCCTCCGGCACGCCGTGATACCGGCTCAGAGCCGCCGTCAGCTCCCGGTTCCAGGGATCGGGATAGCTTTCATATTGATCTATATGGTCAATGAGAGCCTGCTTGACCTCCGGCGGCATGCCGAGAGGGTTCAGGTTGGCGGAAAAGTCGTAGACCCGATGATCGAATTTATAGATGTTTCCGCCGTGTACTTCTTTTATCATAATGCGCTCACCAATAATAGTCTGATTCCTTCAAAGACCGCCAGGCACAGCAGGGCCGCACCGTACATGAGCCTCGCCGTCCTCGGAATGTCCTCCGCCTCTATGGGGCGCAGGTCGTCTCCAATGGTCTTTTTCTTATATAGCTTTCCAAAATAATAGGCGTCTCCGGCCAGCTGTACCCTGAGCGCTCCCGCGCAGGCCGACTCCGGATGGGCGCTGTTGGGACTGGCGTGGTTATGCCGGTCCCGCCGGTAGATCTTCCAGGCGTTTTTGCCGTCGAGACCGGTAAAGAAGGCGGCCAGCACCATGGCAAGACCCGTCAGCCTGGCCGGTATGTAGTTGAACACGTCGTCAGAGATGGCCGACACCTTGCCGAAATTGATGTACTTGTCGTTCTTGTAGCCCACCATGGAGTCCAGGGTGTTGACCCCTTTATAGAGAAACCCCAGAGGCGCGCCGCCGATAAGCATGAAGATCATGGGCGCGATGACGCCGTCCGACGTGTTCTCTGCGATGGTCTCCACCACCGCCTTGGTAATCTGCCGGAAGTCCAGATGTCCCGTATCCCTTCCCACGATCCAGGACAGGTATTTCCGCGAGCCCTCGATGTCCTCAGCCTTGATGTGCCTGTAGACCCTCATGCTCTCATCTTTCAGGGACTTGGCCGCGAAGATCTGATAGCAGAACAGGGTTTCCAGGGCATACTTCAGCCAGATATGGATCATGGCGGCCGCCTGCAGCAGCAGCCAGGAAACGCCGAAGGAGATCACCGGAACCGCCAGGGCCAGCACCGCCCCCGCCGCAATCTCTCCCCCTTTGGATCCGGGGAAGATCCTCCTCAGCAGCTTCTCTCCCGCTGAGATCAGCCAGCCGATGAAACGGATGGGATGGGGCAGCCACTGGGGGTCTCCAAACAGACAGTCCATCAGGAAGCCTGCCAGAACCACGATGACTATTTCCATTTGAACGCCTCACATTTCTTCACAAAATTTTCCGCGAAGCTGATGTTGCTCCAAAGGTGGAGATGGGGATAACCGGCAAAGACCGTATCGCCGGCTTCCACCGCCTGCCAGCTTCGCTTTCCCTTTGACGCGGTAAAACCGTCTCCTGGCCTGTCGCTGTCGCTGTAGTGAAATTCGTGGCAGCGGATCTCCTCTCCCGCGCGGCACATCATGTTGTCCTGATTGGCCGTCAGGGTTTTGTATCCGAACCGCACCAGCTTGTCCGTCATGTGGGAATGGCCAGGCAGAGCCCCGGCCATCTGGTAGGTCTGTCCGTCCTTTTCTATGGTCTCTCCCAGATACATGAAGCCGCCGCACTCGGCGTAGACCGGCATGCCGCCGCGGACCGCCTCTCTCACAGCGTCCCGCATGGCCTGGTTTGCCGACAGTTCTTCCAGATGCTCCTCAGGATAGCCGCCGCCCAGGATCAGACCGCTGACCCCTGGCGGAAGCTCTTTGTCGGACATGGGAGAGAACGGGATCAGCTGAGCTCCCAGCCGCTGAAGCAGCGTAAAGTTGTCTTCATAGTAGAAGCAAAAGGCCTTGTCCCGGGCCACCGCGATCTTCACCGGCCCCCTGGCCGCGGGCTCTACGGATATCTCATCACAGCATAGGGCAGGCGCTGAAGCTGCCAGCTCCAGGATGCCGTCCATATCCAGAGACGCGGCGGCCGCCCTGCCCAGGGCCTCCAGCTTTTCGCGGAGGCCGTCGATCTCCTCCGCTGTCACCAGACCCAGATGCCTGCTGCCCAGCTCCGCCTCCTTTACCGGCGGAAGAAAGCCCAGACAGCGGACCGGCAGCCGCTCCTCGATCATCTTCCTGTAGACCGGATACATGGCGGCGGAACAGTTGTTGAGGATCACGCCCTTTACGTTGTTCTCCATAAAGCTCAGATAGCCGGACAGCTCCGCCAGCAGGGAAACGCTCTTGCCCCTGACGCCGGTGATCAGGATCTCCGGCGTATCGGTGACCCTGGAAATGTGATTGGCGGAAAAGCTGTCGTCTTCAAAGCCCATGCCGTCGTATATGCCCATGACGCCCTCGATGACCGCCAGGTCGGCGTCCTTCGCGTTCTCAGAAAGCAGGTACTTAACTGTGTTTTCGCCGCACAGAAACAGATCCAGGTTTCTGGATTTGGTCCCTAATATCTCACTGTGAAACATGGGGTCGATGTAGTCCGGCCCGCATTTAAAGCTGGCGGCCGTAACGCCTCTGTCCTTCAGGGCCTGCAGCAGTCCGCAGGTAACCGTGGTCTTGCCGCAGCCGCTGCCGGTGCCCGCCAGCATGATTCTATTCACATCAGTTCTCAAATTTCTTTGCTCCTTTGATGATGTATACCGGGTTCTCCGCCTTCATCAGGTTGTACCGTCCCAGTTTTTGGGCGACAGCCGCGTTGACGCAGGTGATCTCGGTCTCCAGGCCCAGCTCGCCGCACACACTGACGGACTGGGCGATGGTCTCCAAAGTCACCGCCGTGATGACGAAGACTGCCCGGCCGTTCCGGTCAAGGACCGCCGTCATGATCTCCTTCAGGTTTCCGGTACTGCCGCCGATAAAGACCTTGTCGGCAGGCGGAAAGGCGTCCAGCCCCTCCGGCGCCAGAGCCCGGCGCAGAATGATGTTCCTCGCCCCCGTCTTAGCCATGTTTTCTCTGACCAGCTCTACGGCGTAGTCCTCTTTCTCCACGGCGCAGACCATGGACTCGCAGGCCCTGTACGCCATGGCGCAGGTCACGGAGCCTGTGCCGGCTCCGATATCGTACACCACGTCGTCCGGCTGGATTTCCAGCGCCGCCACAGAAAGATTCCGCACGGCCTCCTTGGTCATAGGGCTCTTTCCCCTGACAAAGTCGCTGTCCTTCAGCGTCTTATATCGGTTTACGTAATGTTCATTCTCGACAATCACTACAGCCAGGTCGCCGAAGACCTGGCCTTTCAGCTCCTCGGGCCTGCCGCTGACCACCCGTTCCTCATCGGAAGACAGATTTTCTCCGATATGCACCGTTACATCTGTCAACCCATATTCCAAAAGTTGGTTGACGATGTCGCCCGCCTTGACGGCGCCGCCCGTCAAAGAGAAAACCTTCCGGTTGTAGCAGACGTGAGGCACGATGGAAGCGTCCCTGCCGTGGAGGCTGACCAGCTTCATGTCCTCATAGCCCATCTTCAGCTTCGACGCGAAATAAGACAGGCTTCCGATGCCGCTGACAAACTCCACCTCCGCTCTCGGATCGACCCCCTTGGCTATGGTGGAGGCGATGCTGTAAAAGCCCGTATCACCGGAGGCTGCCACGCAGACCGTCATCGGCTGATCTATATTCTCGTTCAGGAAGGCCACGGTATCCATGACGCCCAGGATACGGACGTCAGGCCGCAGGGCCTTTAAGGATT
The DNA here is from genome assembly GCA_937997955.1 of uncultured Emergencia sp. Taxonomy (GTDB): domain Bacteria; phylum Bacillota; class Clostridia; order Peptostreptococcales; family Anaerovoracaceae; genus Senimuribacter. The sequence goes on from CALLDR010000098.1 coordinate 8,960, forward strand.
CCGCCAGCCGCGCCGCTGTCAGAACCACGTCGGCAGACCTGATACATTCCAGAGCCTGCCCTGTATAATTGGAAGCAGCGCCGGGACCGGCGCCTGCAACGATCACTTTCATCTATTTCACTCCGATTACTTTTTTTTCACCGGCCGGCCTGTTATCTTTGACCAACCAGTTTGCCGTAGGTCTCGATGGTATAGTCCAGTTCATCTCTGGTGAAGCAGCTGTTTACAAACATGGCCTCGTACTGAGACGGCGCCACGTAGATGCCTGCTTCCAGAAGTCCCGCAAAGACATGGCTGAAGCGGACGGTATCGGACTTCTGAGCGCTCTCATAATCGGTCACCGGCTCCTGTGTATAGAACATGCAGGCCAGAGAGCCGATGTTGTTGACAGTAAAGCCGCAGGCCTGACGGAGACCGTCGGCCAGATACTGGCCCATCTCGTTGACGCGCTCGTAGATGCCCGGATCCTCCAAAAGCTGCCGCAGCGTCACGATGCCCGCCGTCATGGCGATCGGGTTGCCTGACAATGTCCCCGCCTGATAGACGCTTCCCAGCGGAGAAACGCACTCCATGATCTCCTTCCGGCCGCCGTAAGCGCCGACAGGCATGCCGCCGCCGATGATCTTGCCATAAGTGACCAGATCCGGAGTCACGCCGAAATACTCCGCCGCGCCGCCGAAGGCCAGACGGAATCCGGTAATGACCTCGTCAAAGATGAGCAGAGCCCCGTACTGATCGCAGAGGGCCCGAAGTCCCGCCAGGAACCCGTCTCCCGCTGGCACGACGCCCATGTTGGCCGCCGTGGCTTCCACGATGACGCAGGCCACGTCGTCTTTATTCTCCTTCATCAGGGCTTCCACGCTGGAAAGATCGTTATATCTGGCCAGCAAGGTGTCCTCAGCCGCGCCCTTTGTCACGCCGGCGCTGTCCGGATCGCCGAAGGTCATGGCGCCGGAACCCGCTTTGACCAGCATGGCGTCGCTGTGGCCGTGATAACAGCCCTCAAATTTGATGATCTTGTTCTTCTTCGTATATCCTCTGGCAAGACGGAGCGCGCTCATGACCGCCTCCGTGCCGCTGTTGACCATGCGGATCAGCTCCACATGGGGAATGTTTTCGCAGATCAGCTCCGCCAGCTCAACCTCCAGCTCGGTACACGCGCCGAAGCTGAGACCCTTTTCCACTCTTTTCTGAACGGCCTCGATGACAGCCGGATCAGCGTGGCCCAGGATCATCGGTCCCCAGGAGCCTACATAATCCAGATATTCCTTGCCCTCCACATCGTAAATCTTATTGCCGCGGGCCCTGTCGATAAACCGCGGGGTCAGTCCCACGGATTTAAACGCGCGGACCGGACTGTTGACGCCGCCCGGCATGACCTGTTTCGCTCTTTCAAAGAGCGCTTCTGAACTCTTTCCCATTATCCGATATCTCCTTTTCTGATGGCGTCGGCGATCTCCATGGCGTAATAGGTCATGATGATGTCCGCGCCCGCTCTGTACATAGATGTGGCGGTCTCGCACATGATGCCGTACTCGTCGATGAGACCGGCCTTGCCGGCGTTTTTGATCATGGCGTATTCGCCGCTGACGCTGTAAGTGGCGATAGGCAGGTTTGTATTGTAAGACAGCTCCTTGATCACGTCCAGATAGGACAGGGCCGGCTTCACCATGAGGATATCAGCGCCCTCTTCCTCGTCCAGGGCCGCCTCCTTCATGGCCTCGTGGACGTTGTGAGGGTCCAACTGATAGGTTTTCCGGTCGCCAAAGGCAGGAGCGCTGCCCGCCGCGTCTCTGAACGGTCCGTAGAACTTGGACGCGTATTTGATGGCGTAGCTCATGATCGGAGTATTCTTAAAGCCGTTTTCATCCAGGCCCGCCCGAAGAGCCGCGATTCTTCCATCCATCATGTCGGAAGGCGCCACCATGTCGGCTCCGGCGGCGGCGTGGGAAACCGCTGTCGCGGTCAGATATTTCAGCGTCTCGTCGTTGTCCACGTCGTGGCCGCACAGAATGCCGCAGTGTCCGTGGGAGGTATACTCGCACATACATACGTCGGTGATCACATAGAGCTGGTCGCCGTATTCCTTTTTCAGCTCACGCACCGCCTGCTGGACGATGCCGTTTTCCGCGTAGGCCTGGCTGCCCTTCTCGTCCTTTTCCTTAGGAATACCGAACAAAAGCAGCTTGTTTACGCCGTGCTCCAGACACTGGTCGGCGATCTCTCTGGCCCTGTCCGGGCTGTAGCGGAACTGGCCTTCCATGGCGGCGATCGGCGCCTTGATGTTGGTCCCTTCCTCAAAGAACACCGGATAGATCAGGCTGTCCGCCGACGCTCTGGTCTCCCGGATCATGCCTCTGATCAGCGGGTTCTCTCTCAATCTTCTGGGTCTGTTAATCATTACAATCACTCCTAACTTTCTGGACCATGCTGTCGATGGTCGCCATATCTGAAATCACTGTATCAAATCCGAACTTCTCAGCCTCCCCAGCTGTCTGCGCGCCGATGCACAGAGCCTTCACGCCGGCAAAGCTCTCTCTCTTCTGGGTCTTTACAAAGCCGTCCACGCAGGACTTGCTGGTAAAGGTCACGTAGTCCCAGCTTTCCAGATCTTCGATGGCCTCGTGCTCCACATAGCTGGTCTCGTAGACCGGCTCGTCCACATAGGTGACGCCGGCGGCATCCAGAGCCTCGGTCAGCTCCTGGGTTCCGATCCTGGCCCGCAGCAGAAGCACTTTGCTGTCCCCGTTAATAAATCCGGTAGCCGCCATTTCTTCGCCCAGATGGCGTCCGTCATAGACCGACGGAAGGAAATCCGCCAGAAGGCCGTATTCTTTCAGAGCCGCCGCCGTACCGCTTCCGATGCACGCCAGCTTTTTGCCGGACACGGCTCTGGCGTCCCTTCCCTGCTCCATGAGCCAGGAGAAGAAGGACCGCACCCCCTCCGTACTGGTAAACACCAGGGTGTCAAAGGCCTCAAAATCCGGATCGATCGGCCGGATAAAGGTGGTCCTGATGCACGGGTACAGCCTGGTCTCCGCCCCCAGCTCCCGCAGTCTGGCGTCCAGCCGGGACGCTTTGCTCTGAGGCTGGGTGACGATGATCCTCCTGCCGGAAAGGGGTCTGTCTGAGAACCAGTCGAACTGGCCGGACAGGCTGCATACTCTTCCCACGGCGATCACCGCGGGAGACTTTACCTCGTTGTCGCGGACCGTCTCTTCTATATGCTTCAGATCCGAAATAAACTTCCGCTGTTTCGGATAGGTCCCGTTCTCGATGACAGCGCAGGGCATGTCCTCTTCCATGCCCGCCTTCATGAGGCCAGCCGCGATTCTTCCCACGGTAGACACGCTCATCATAAAGATCAGGGTGCCTTTGAGCCGTACCAGGGCGTCAAAATCGATGGCAAGCTCCGCCCCCGCCCTCGCGTGGCCTGTGATGATGTGCAGAGAAGAGCAGAAATCTCTGTGGGTTACCGGAATGCCCGCGTAGGCCGGCACAGAGATAGATGAGGTAATGCCCGGAACCACTTCAAAGGGAACGTGATGCTCCGCCAGCAACTCCAGCTCCTCTCCGCCTCTGCCGAAGACGAAAGGATCCCCGCCTTTGAGACGCACCACCTGCTTTCCCGCCTGAGCTTCTCTCAGCAGGATTCTGTTTATCTCGTGCTGGGGCACAGGGTGGTTTCCCACGTTCTTACCCACGTCGATCAGCTCGGTGCCCTCTGGAATCAGATCCATGATGCTTTCGCTGACCAGCCTGTCGTAGACGATCACATCGGCGCCGCCGATCAGGCGGACCGCCTTGACCGTAAGAAGATCCTTGTCTCCCGGACCGGCGCCTACCAAATATACTTTGCCTGTTTTCATATTTATGTACCTCTTAAAACTATCTTATTCTAAACCGGCTTTTCCAGACTGGCTTTCTCCAGACTGGCTTTCATGGAAAGGGCCAGCTCTCTGCCCAGCGCCTCTCCCTCATATTTGCCGCCGCTGATCCTGTCTGTATACTGGTTTTCCTTTTCGTCCACGTAGAAGCCTGTTATGGTGATCCCGCCGCCGTGGATCTCGGCATAGGCGGCCACCGGCGAGCTGCATCCGCCGTCCAGGATCCTGACAAAGCTTCTCTCCGCCAGGGCGGCAAGCCTGGCCTCCTCATCGTCAAAGTCCTTCAGGAACGGGATTTCATAGCCGGCCCTTCCCTGAACAGCCAGAATCCCCTGACAGGCCGCCGGCAGAATCTCCTCCGGCGAAAACAGCCGGCTGACCCGCTCTTCAAGTCCCAGACGTTTGATCCCCGCGTAAGCCAGAACGATGGCGTCGAACTGGCCCTCGTCCAGCTTCCGCAGCCTGGTCTGCAGGTTTCCCCGGACCGGCCGTATCTCCGCGTCCGGAAACAGCTTCTCAAGCTGCAGCTTCCGGCGCAGGCTGGAGGAACCGATGACCGGCTTCTCCGGCAGCTCCGCCAACCCCTTTCTGAGCACCAGGGCGTCCCTTGGGTCCTCTCTTCTGGAAAACGCCAGCAGAGGCAGCGCGCCGCTGACCTCCATGGGCATATCCTTCAGGCTGTGGACCGTCAGATCCGCCCGTCCGTCCATCAGCGCTCTGTCCAGCTCTTTGACAAAGAGCCCCTTGCCGCCGATCTTGTCCAGGGTCTTATCTAAAATCATATCGCCGGTAGTCTTCATGGTGACCAGCTCCACATCTAATCCCGGGTCAAAGGCCCGAATGGCGTCTATGACCATCTCAGACTGGATCACAGCCAGCTTGCTGTCCCGGCTTCCTATAACGATCTTCATCAATATGCCTTCCTTTTTATGATGTCTCTCACCGCTGCCGCCGCCTCTCTGGTGACGCAGTGGCTGCTGCCGTCTCCGGCAAGACCGGCTGTGACCTCGTCGTTCACCGCCACCGCCGGAAAATAAAAACTGCATTCCTCTCTGTTGTCGCAGACGCTGACCAAAATGCCCCGCTCCTTCGCCGCAAGGCCGATCTCCCGGTTGACCTCCCGCCGGTCCGTGCAGGCAATAGCCATATAGCAACCGTCCAGGTAGTCCGGAGCGTAACAGTCCGCGATACGCGTCAGACGCCCTTCCTCCGCAAGGGAAGCGATGGTTTCCGATACGTCCGGCGCTACGACCGTCACATCAAAGTCGAACTCCATCAAAGTCTTCACTCTCCGCGTAGCGATGCTGCCGCCGCCGAAGATGACCACCTTCCTTCCCTCCGCGGGCACAAAGACAGGAAAATATCTATGCTCCATAAAACGCCTCCGCTCTGGCTGCCGCCTCTTCCAGGCTCAGCCCGGTTTCTTCCGCGGGCCTGCCGATGACCAGGATCCTGCAGCCTTCCTCGAGGCAGGACAGCTTATCCTGAAAACCGCCGGGCTTTCCGGTGTTCTTCGTCACCAGCCAGGCGCAGCCGTACTGCCTGATGGTCGCCAGGTTCATGTCCCGGGAAAAAGGTCCCTGCATGCAGATGATATGCTTTGATGGGATCCCGGCTTCCTCGCAGAGCCGCAGGGATTCCTGGCTAGGCAGCACTCTGGCTACCACCCGGTCCGCCAGCGCCCTGTAGCAGTGGAGCTCCTTGGAGCCGGTGGTCAGCAGGATCATGCCCTCTGTGTCCATCAAAAACGACGCGGCCTCCTCGGCGCTTCCCACGGTGACGATGCCGGAATCGTCCGAAACGTCGTCCAGCCTCGCCGCTTCCCGCAGCAGCCGGACGTACTCGGTTCCAGTGGCTTCACAGGCCGCCCGCAGGTTCTCCGTCACCACTCTGGCGTAGGGATGGGTGGCGTCGATGACCATGCCGTAGGCCCCTTGCGGACTGCCGTCCGTCAATAAGCGCTCCATTTCCTGCCTGTCCAGCCTGCCTTCTATGACGGAAAGCCCTTTAATATCGGAAAGGACCTCCGTTCCGTAATCGGTCGCTACGCAGAAATCCGCCTTTTCCTGCCAGCCTCTGGCGGAAAAGAGCTCTGCCAGGGCGTGGCCCTCATAGGTTCCCGCGAAGACCAAAATCCTCTGATCAGACATTCTTGTATCCTCTCGGCGTGACCATGCGGCCGTTGATGACGCGGGTCATGCTGTTTCCTACAAACACGGTAGTGAACATGTCGATATCGTCGTTGTCCAGCAGATCCTTCATGGTGCAGACCACAGCGGTCTCCCCTTCTCTGCCGATATGCTTCACATAACCGCATGGGGTATCCCAGGACTTGGCGCAGCTCATGATCTGGGCCGCCTTGTCGATGTAGTCATGACGCTTCTTGCTCTTAGGGTTGTACAGACAGACCACGAAATCCGCCTCCGCCGCCGCTTTCAGCCGCTTTTCGATGGTTTCCCACGGCGTCAGCAGGTCGGACAGGGAAATGACGGCGAAGTCGTGGATTAGCGGCGCTCCCAGCACGGCCGCCCCGCTGCACGCTGCGGTGATGCCCGGTACTGTGATGATCTCCACCTCCGGATGATCCTCGGCCACCTCCGCCATAACGCCGGCCATGCCGTAAACTCCCGCGTCTCCGCTGCAGACAAATGCCACGGTCTTTCCTTCTAATGCAGATGCCAGCGCCAGCCGACACCGGTCCACCTCCTGCTTCATGGCCGTGGATTTGACCTCTTTCCCCGCGGTCAGATCCTTTACCAGATCCACGTACAGGGTATATCCGACGATGACGTCGCTTTCTTCGATGGCTTCTCTGGCCTGGGGCGTCATATACGCTTCGCCGCCCGGGCCGATGCCTACTACATATATCTTCATGTGTTACGCACTTTCCCTTCTCAGTTTTTCTCTGTATTCATGCCACTTATGGAAGTCTTCCTGATACTTGCTGATGATCTCCTCGATCTCCTTCATCTGTTCCTCCTGCATGGCGTCTCTGGTGTCCCGGCTGATGTCGTCCACGTCGTAGTAGAGAACCTGATCCAGCTCCGCTACCTTGGGATCGATGTCCCTCGGCACCGCCAGGTCTACGAAGACCTGAGGTATCCGCGGCAGATTTCTGACTCCGTCGTAGTAGACGGTGCAGTGAGGGCTCAGTGTGGCGCTGATCACGGCGTCGTGCTCCGCGATGGCCTGATACCGGTCCTCGTAAGGGACGATGTTCACGCCCTTTGGAAAGACGTTGGTCCCATGGCGGTACTGCCGCTGGGTCATGGTGGTGTCATAGCCTGCCCGCACCAAGATTTCAGCCACGGCACGGCCGATCATGCCGTTGCCTATGACCAGTACGCGGTGTACCGACGGACACCCTTTGATGACAGAAGCCGCCCTCGCCGCGGTGGAATTGTCGTCCACCTTGAAATCCACCAGGGTCTTGACCTTTTTCCCGGCGCTGACGCCGATGCGGAACATGGTGTTGAGAATCGCGTCGGAAGCCTTCGCTTTCTGGGCGGCCTTGACGGCGTCGTCCACCTGGGTCACGATCTGGTCGTCGCCCCAGATCTGGGACATGGCCCCTGACGCTACCTTGCACAGATGCTCCATGGCGTCGTCCCCGGTCAGGGTCTTGTTCATGTGCTCGTACCGGCTGTAATCCAGGCCGAGACATACGCACAGAAGATCAAAGGGATTCAGCCGCGCCTGATCCTCCAGAGACAGGTACAGCTCCGTCCTGTTGCAGGTGGCGATGAGGACGCTTCCCAGAACGCCGTCGGTTGCCTTCAGCTTCTGGTAGATGCTCTCCGTCTGGGCCTTTGTACAGGAAAAGACCTCTCTTTCCGCAATTCCTGCCATGCTGTAATCTATATATGACATTACGATGTTCAAAATCTACACTTCCAATCTCTCATGGCCAGGGCGCAGGTGAACCCGCCGCCGCTGGTCTTTGACAATATTCTCGTTCCGCCGCCGCTGCCGAGGCTGGCGCTCCGTTCACAGACGTTGTCGACGCCGGTGACACTCTTCACAAAATCCGATCCTTCAAAGCTGCCTTCGGCCCGGTTCAGCTCTTCCGCCGTATAGGTCACGAAGGGGATCTGATATTTTTCGCTGAAGGACAGCATGCATTTCTCATGCTTCTTCAGATCTATGGACGCGATCTTTTCGATGGCGTGAATGGATATCCTGTTCTCAGCCAGGACGCCCAGAATGAACTTCTCGAAGCCTTCCGGCGACGCGGCCTTTCTGCAGCCTGCGCCCAGGGTGACGATCCTCGGCACCACGTTCATGGTCTGGGGGAACGGCTTCGGCTTCTCGCTGAGGCTGACGCAGATGCCCGTTTCAGCTTCGTCAAGGGTCAGCTCGCCGGGCAGGGGTCCGTCAACGGGAAAGCCGCTCTGGAGCCCTACCTTTTCTCCCCGCAGGATAGCGGAGGACACCAGCTTGATGCTGCCGATGTCGGCGATCTTGCAGCCCGCGCGTTTGCTCCATACGTCCACCGCGAAGCTGCCGTTGACGTCGGTGGCTGTCGTCAGCACCACGGTGCTGCCGGTGACAGCCGCCAGCTCTGCCGCCGCCTGATTGGCGCCGCCCAGATGGCCGCTGAGAATGGGGACGGCATACCGGCCGAACTCGTCCATGACCACCACCGCCGGGTCCACGTCCTTGGAGCGGATCAGCGGCGCGATATACCGGACCGCGATGCCGGCGGCGCAGATGAAGAGAAAGGTATCCTTCTTCTGAAAGTTGGCGGTCAGCCAGTTTCTCGCCTCCGACTTATCGCTGCAGACCTCGCCGCGGCAGCCTTCCGGCAGACGGGCCCGGACCTGCTCAGCCAGGGCCATGCCCCGCTGGGTAAAAGCGATGATTCCGATTTCCTTCATCTACTTCGTCGCCTCTCTGAACAGATGGGTAAAGGACGGGTCGTACAGCTTGGAACGTTCGTATTCGCTGCCCAGGAATCCCCCGACCATGATCAGGGCCATCTTGTTGATGCCGTTTTCCTCTGCCGCCTTGGCGATATCCTTCACCGTAGTGCGAATGACCTTTTCATCAGGCCAGGTAGCCTTGTACACGATGGCCGCCGGGCTGTCAGGGCCGTAGCCTCCGTCGATGAGACGTCTGGACAGCTCTTCCAGCATGGTGGAGGTCAGGAAGATGACCATGGTAGCGCCGTGGGAAGCCAGCTTTTCGATCTCTTCCTTCTCCGGCACCGGCGTCCTGCCTGCCATGCGGGTCAATATCACGGTCTGGCTCACATTCGGCAGGGTGTATTCGGCATTGAGCGCCGCGGCCGCGCCGATGAAGGAGCTGACGCCCGGCACAGAGGTATACTCCATGCCCTCTCTGTCGAGAATATCCATCTGCTCCCGAATGGCCCCGTAGATGCACGGGTCGCCGGTATGCAGGCGGACGACTTCCTTTCCTCTGTTTTCCTTCATTACATCGATGACCTCTTCCAAAGTCATCTCAGCGCTGTTATAGATCCTGCAGCTTTCTTTGGCGTAATCCAGCAAAGCCGGGTTTACCAGAGAACCTGCGTAGATGATGACGTCGGCCTGTTTCAGAAGCTCCGCGCCTCTGACGGTGATCAGATCCGCGGCCCCCGGACCCGCTCCAATAAAATATATCATACTACTCTCCTTCCTGTTGTGATTGAAAATATGCGATCATATCATCTGCTCCCTGGCTCTTGATGATATGAGTTCTGTCTGATGTAAACATGACCACCTCGATGGCCGCTTCGCCCTTCAGGCGAAAATCCAGATGCCACAGGACTTTGGCCAGAATACTGTCTCTCGCGGCCCTGTAATACGGCTTGTCCTTGATCAGATCAAAGGCGTCGTCGGTGGTAACGCACTGCATAATGGCTCTGACCGTTTCGCTGTCCGCGCCCCACAGAGCGCTGTGGACCGCGATGATCTCCATGCGGCCGTCGGCATAGGACGAATGGGTGTTCATGATGCCCGCGGCGGTCTTGATCAGCTTGCCCGTATGGCCTACGAACAAAATGTTTTTAAAGCCCTTATATCTGATGTAATCCAGCGCCTCCCCGATATAGTTGGACACCGGCACGGCATTTTCGATATCCAGGCCCAGCTCCTCTCTGCAGAAATCTCTTCCGTAGTTGCCCGGCGCGATGAGGATATGCTCAGGATCCTTAGCG
>CALLDR010000099.1 GCA_937997955.1 uncultured Emergencia sp.
CTCTCTATTTTATCAAAGTGAACAACCTATTACAACTTTAGTATATCAGAACAAGAGCGATGGTTGATGAATCATCGCTTTTTGGATTTTTGAAAGCGATGACCTACATCCATTTGATGCTGACAGGTGAAGAGCCTGTTGACATAGCTCCTGCATAAGCAGGGGTTTACTCAATATTAAAACCCTCAAAAGGATGAGGGAGAAATGGAGAATTGCTATGAAAAAGCAAATGAAAAAAATCTTTGCTGTTGTGATGGCACTGACCATGGTGTTCGCAATGAGCGCAAGCGCGTTCGCGACGGATGATGTTATCACGCCATCTCCGGTAAACTATCCGTTAACAGCGCACGTAATGATTTATGCTGAAGGAGAAACAGTAACGGATGTGAACGGTACAGTGCATCATACAAATGCTGCGTATGCAGAGGATGATGTGGTTTTTAATTCAGCAGGAACTGTGTTCACACAATATCTGCCAGCGGGAACTGATACTAGTGGACATCAATTAAACGGGTATCCTACCATATTGGATGCAATCTGCAAGCTTTATGTGGAGTCAAATGGCTCTAATGATGGACTTGTAATGGGATGGGACAGCAATCCGTATGAAGGCCCACAGGGTGCGTATATCACAACCTTATTTGATAATTCCACAATCACAACTGTTTCAGGATTATATCGCTGGGAAGGATACTCCTGGACTATCTATCTGAATGATACAACAGATACATGGGATGCGGAGACAAGAACAGGCAAAATTCCATATTATGCAAGCAATATACAGATTCAAGAGGACGATCAAATTTATGTTCTTTATGAAAAGAATGTAGAAACCTGGTAAACGAAGAGGGGCTACCTCAATATAGAGGTAGCCCTTTCTGTCATAGATACTTTTGTGACCGAAAGGAGCATTTATATTGAGTGTTTTTGGAAATATAAAAAAGCGGATAATAGTATTCATGATTGCTTGCTCAATGATATTCTCTGGCTTTGGGGTAGAAATTATAAATAGTGGAGGCATATTTGCTTTTGCAGCAGAGCCTGCTATGGAAATTAATGAGAATGGGCAATTTGTATTTTCTAATTTGGGCGCTACAGAGGAGGATAATATTTCTGCAACCCTGTCTAAAGAGGCCAACAATGAATTCACGCTGACTTTTTCAGGGACAGGAAAGCTTCGAGACTACACTAACAAAACAGTGCCATGGGAAATCACCCCAGAAGAGGAGATTGAAGGCGTAGAAGGCAAAATAGATAATGAAATAACAAAGATAGTTATACCAGAAGGGATAACTTATATTGGTAATTTTAGTTTTTATAATACAAGAATAACAAATATTACAATACCGGCATCCGTTGAGAAAATTGGAAAATCTGCGTTTAATACAACTACTACTGTGCAGGAGTACACCGTTACGATTTTAGGTATGACTACCGACTTCGTAATGACAGTAGCGAATAAAATGTGTGGCAGCAAATGTACGCTTAAGTTTTATGAGGGCAGCAGAGCGGAAGAAGTGATGCGTACAGCACATACAACTTCCTATAAGACCTATGAAGTAATGTCTTCATGGAAATACGATGAATCTGATAGCAGTAAAGTTATAGAATATATAGCTACAGGAGAAGACATAAAAATACCCGATACCGTTGCTACTATCGGTAGTGGTACATTTAAGGACTACACAAATTTAAAGACGGTTGATTTAAATAAGGTTACTGCAATTGAGGCGGGAGCCTTTTCTGATTGTACTGGACTAAAGAGCATAACTATATTGCCATCGGTTAAAACAATAGGCGAAAAAGCTTTTCCTGCGGGAATAACAATTTTTGGAAAGGAAGGCAGTGCGGCAAAAAACTATGCAAATGAAAATCAGTGCACTTTTGTAAATCTATTGCCGATAAGGAAAGAAGGCGTTGAAGCAACAATAGAAAAGACGATTGCAGAGACTGGATCGGATCAAGTTGACCTTTCAAAAATATTTACAAATGAATACGGAAGTGAGTTAACCTATACAGCTAGTGTCGACGAAGGTACGGCACAATCAGTAGAAGGAAGCATCTTCAACTTTTCTTCTACTGAGATAGGTGTGCATACTGTAGTGTTTCATGCAGTGGATACATCTGGTGACATTTCAAACGATACCTATACAATTAAATACACTGTTAGAAATAATCAAGCTCCGAAGCTTAAAAAGAATGTTACGAACAGAATAGAGTATAAAGTAAGAAATGAACAAGTAGAAGTATCCTTAGAGGATATTTTTGAAGATGAAGATGGAGATGCTTTAACCTATACTGTTACTAAAGACAATGGAAACGCACAGACGGCGAACAAGGATTACTCTTTTGTCTGCAGTCAAAATGGCCAAACAGTTCTAACTTTTGTCGCTTCAGATGGATTATCCTCATCTGCCGCATACCAAATTACGGTCAATACCTATGAGATGAGGATTACCCCTGTTCCGGGTGCAGATGTAAGTGATGTGTCTGGGGCATCATGTGTTGTGAAAGATTCAAGTGATAGTGAATTGGAAGCTGTTTTATATGATGGAAGCTATTACTATGGATCATTGACAAGGAATAGTGAATATACTTATACTTTGTCATTAACGGATTGTATTACTATGACAGATACTTTTACTTATGATGGCAAAGGCAAAAATTTAGAAGTGAGATTGAGCAAGATAAATCATTTACTGGCGACATCTGTAGTAGATATTCACGCAGTAAAAGGTTATGCGGCTTATGATCCTGAGACTGCAACGGCTGAAGAGTTAGAAAGAGGATGGAATGCTGTCCTTTCAGGAACAACAGCTTGGGACAAGTATGTTGGCTTGGGGGGATTTGGCGGATATATGACGGTCTACTATGAAGACGGAATTAAAGATGACCCGAAAAACCCATACGGTATTGACTTTATTGTTTACGGAAATGCTTTTGGGTATGGAAATGGTAGTGGCGGCGAACCTGCAGGAGTAAAAGTCTCTGAGGATGGGCAGACTTGGTATGAATTAGCGGGGTCTGCGCATTATGAGGTTTCAACAAAATATAATCAGAGCGCAATAACACTGGATGGAACCCAGACAACGGCTACTCAGATCGCCAAAATGGGGGAATTTGGAATTACGAATGTTGTGCCAGAGAGTTTAACCCCTTTCGGATATGCAGATGTACACAGCTGTTCGGGAAACAAAAATGGAGAAGGGGAATATACAATTACAAGTATAGCAGGGAATCCATATAGTGCTGCTCATAAAGAAAATATAGGAGATGGTTTTGACCTTGAATGGGCAGTGGGAAGTGACGGAGAACCAATAGATGTTAGTAGCATGGAATTTCATTATGTTCGTATACAAAATGTTGTGGATATTGATCACCCTACATTCAATACGAACTCTCCTGAAATTGGAAGTATCTCTAGAGCCTTGCCTGCAGAGAGCGATGTTGGTGTGACTGAGGCACCAAAATCAATTAAAATCGGAGATATAGAGTATATTTCTGAAAACCCTAAAAGTACTACAAATAATGGAAATACAAAGTATTATGAAGTTGCTCTTAATGACACAAGTCTTAGCACTATAGATATCGAAGTGATAGGAAATGCCGGTGACAATATTTATATCAACAAAGAACGGTTTGACGAAAGGGCAGATTTCAAGGGACTCTTAAAAGACGATGGTAGTCGTATGATTCGAGTTATCGTTCAGAATGGCCAAAAGGAACCTGTGATATATGTATTTTCTATCACAGGTGGTGGAAATCCTGCAATAAATGCTGATTTATCAGCGGTTACATTGACGCCAGGAGATAAAACTATCAAAGCTAGTACAATTACGAATGATACTTTTACTTTTAACGTAGTCAATAGTATTGAAAAGATTGCACTTAAAGCAGATGCTTTAAACTATGCGGCAAAGATAGAGATTACAAAAGAAGGTGAGACAGAGCCTACTATTTTGGAATCCGGTAATGCAAGTGAACCAATTTCGATTGCAGTTGGCGAGAATATCTTTAAAATAAAAGTTACTTCAACGGATGAAACGGTATCAAAAGAGTATACTGTAAAGGTTACACGCGCCACTCAAGAAGCAAGTGAAAAAGATGATACAATCAAAGTGAATTTTACATTTACAGGCGATGTAAAACATGGCAAGGATGCAGATGGAAACCCAAATCCGGGTCACATAAAGACTAACTGGATATCTACCACATATGTTGAACTACCAAAGGGAGCTACTGTAAAATATTTAACAGATATGATGCTGTACAATGCAGGGATTGCCTTTGATGATACTGATGGGACCTACATTGCAAAGGTCAAAATTCCAGGAAGTGATGAATGGCTAGGAGAATTCGATAACGGTACAAATAGCGGATGGATGTATCGCCATAATTCCTTGATTGCAAATGAGGGATATGCAGCACGAGTACTTAGTAATGGGGATACAGTAGAATGGTTCTATACGGATGATTATACAAAAGAGACTGGTTATGAAGGCGGTAACTGGGATGTTCCAGAAACTGCTCAGTCCACCACCCAGGACATCACCGCCACGGTAAAGGACGGCGAAGCGACGGCTGCGGTGACTGCTGACACGATCACGAAGCTGATCGACGACGCGGTGAAGAGCACTGCGACCAACATCAACCTGAACGTGAAGAACGCCGACAAGGCCGACAAGGTATCTGTGGAGCTGCCGAAGACATCTGTTTCAAACATCGCCAACAAGACCGACGCGGATCTCACAGTCACCACGCCGCTGGGCAAAGTGACCATGGACAAAAACGCCATGAAGGAAGCAGTCAAGGCGGCCTCCGGCAGTGACCTGACCATCGTCTTAGAGAAGCAGTCAATCGCTGACGAAAGCAAGGATACCCTGGGCAGCAGCGCTGCACAGACCAAGGTTTCCATCCTTTCCGGCGGCAAAGAGATCACAGATCTGGGCACAGCCAAGCTGAAGATCCTTCTGCCTATCAGCGATACGTTGAAAGACAAGAACCTGGCAGCGGCGGCAGTTGACGCGGACGGCAGCCTGACCAAGATCGACGGCAAGGCAGTTACCGTGGACGGCAAGACCTACTATCAGATCGAGACCTCCAAACCGGGCTCCTTCGTCGTAGCGGAATCCGAGAGTATCGACGCGGCCATCAAAGCGCAGGCTGGCGAGACCGACGAAGAAAAGGCTGAACGGATCAAAGCGGGCGTGGAGAAGACTACCATCAAGCTGCGCTCTACCTTCAGCAAGAAGAACAATATCCAGCTGAAGTGGACCAAGAGCAAAGGCTACAAAGTAGACTACTACGAAGTCTTCAAGTCCACCAAGCGGTACAGCGGCTTTGGAACCAAGGCCTACTACAAGACCTCGACGGGAACCAAAAACACCTACATCAACACCAAAGAGTTGAAAAAAGGCACCAGATACTTCTACAAAGTCAGAGGTGTCCGTGTCATCAACGGTGAGAAGGTTTACACCCAGTGGTCCAACAAGGCCTGGAGAATTTCCAGAGTGAACAGAAAATAGTTCATACGAGTAAAATACAACCTTTGCAGACGACCTGCGTTGAAATGCTTCGACGCAGGCCGCCTGCTTTTTTGGCCCGCGGGCTGCCGCCCGCTGCGGGACATACTCATGAACCCCAAATAGGCGTTCCCATGGCACGGATCCAGGCAGAGCAGCTTCCAGAATTCATTTCATAATTCAATGGCCTAATGTTTCAATGACCCTGCGGCCCTGTACTCCTATGGCTCAGTTGATGGGATTGGGCTTTTTGCAGGAAATGATGGGATTTAGCCCAACTTTCCTGGAGCCGACCAGTTCATATTTTTGTTGAACCTTTTTCTTGTGATTTGCTTTCGTTGCGTTTATACTATAGATAGTGAGGTGAGGCAGATGAAAAAACCCATTCCTATTGGACAAGAGGATTTGAAAAGAATCATTGACAGAGGGTCATATTATGTAGATAAAACATTGATGATCAAAGAACTATTAGATGGAAATGCTGGCGTGACCCTGTTCACCCGGCCGCGCCGTTTCGGCAAGACCCTGAACCAGAGCATGTTCCGGCGGTTCTTTGAAGATGAACGGAAGCCGGATGGCAGTAAAATAGACAATGGCTATATCTTTGATGCTCTTGCCATATCCAAATGCGGCGAAGTTTATCTGCAGCACCAGCAGCAGTATCCGGTCATCAATTTGTCTCTGAAATCGGGGAAACAGCCAGATTTCGATTTGGCGTATGAAATGCTGAGAAAGGAGATCATCAGAGAGTTTGAGCGCCATAGCTACGCTTTGGAGTGCTCCTCCTTGACGGAACAGGAGAGAACCGCGTTTCAGTCTGTTTTGCAGGGGAAGAAAGACCGGGAGCTGTATGCCGACGGATTGAAGACCCTGTCCAGATGCCTGGAAAAATACCACGGTCACAAATGCATCATCCTCATCGACGAATACGACGTACCACTGGAAAACGCCTGGTTCGCCGGCTTCTATGACGAGATGATCGGCTTCATCCGTTCCCTCTTTGAGTCGGCCTTAAAGACCAACGACAGCCTGGAATTCGCCGTCATTACCGGATGTCTGAGGATCAGCCGGGAGAGCATCTTCACCGGGCTGAACAATCTGAAGATCAATTCTGTCCTGCAGGCGAGCTATGGCGACGCCTTCGGGTTTACGGAGACAGAAGTAAAAGATATGCTGAACTACTACGGCTTAGATGACAAGTTTTCAGAAGTAAAACGATGGTATGACGGCTATCGCTTTGGAAAAAAAGAAATCTACAACCCGTGGAGCATTATCAATTACGTAGATGATATGAACCGGGATCCAGAAATGATACCATGCGCCTACTGGTCCAACACCTCTTCCAACAGCATTATCCGTGAGCTGGTAGAGGAAGCGGACGAGGAAACCAGAGGAGAGATTGAGCAACTGATCGCGGGGGAAACTCTGGAGAAGCCGATACACGAGAATATCACCTACGGAGACATCCACGAGTCCAAGGACAACCTGTGGAACTTCCTGTATTTCACCGGGTATC
>CALLDR010000100.1 GCA_937997955.1 uncultured Emergencia sp.
CCTGTGCGCAGGCTGCCCTGAGGTCATCATCGTTATGCTTCACACCCAGAAGGGCGCGCACAAGATCTTAGAGAAGTGCACCCTGCCTCTGACCGCGGAAAAATGCGTCAGCATGATCATCACAGAGATGGGCGTTATGGAAGTAAGACCTGAGGGTATCGTCGTAACAGAACTGCATCCGGATTACAGCAAAGAGGACATCCAGGCGGCTACAGGCTGCAAGCTGATCTTTGCCGATGATCTGAAAGTAATGGAAGAAGAATAAACAGGAGCGAGAACTATGAAAACAGCGAAAGATATAAAGAATATTGTTATCGCAGGAGCAGGAACCATGGGCTCCTCTATGGGACAGACCTTTGCCAAGTACGGCTATACTGTCACTTTATATGATTCCTTTCCTGCAGCACTGGAAAAGGCACAGAACCTGATCAAGCTGAATCAGGAAACAGAAGTATCCGAGAACATCGTAACGGCAGAGGAATCCGCCAAGCTTCTGGAAAGAATCACCTATACCCAGGAAAAAGACTGCTTCAAGACCGCAGATTTCGTAGTAGAAGCTATCGTAGAAAATCTGGAGATCAAACATGTCTTCTGGGCAGAGGCCTCATCTTTGGTTCCTGAAGATGCTCTGCTGGCAAGCAACACCTCCGGCCTGTCCATCAGCAAGATCGCTGAGGCTGTAAAGGGACCGGAAAGATTTGGCGGCATGCACTGGATCAATCCGCCTCACCTGATTCCTCTCATCGAGGTCATTCAGGGCAAAGAGACGGCTGACGAGGCTGCGAAAGCCATCAAAGACATGGCTCTGGCTGTAGAGAAGAAACCAGTTATCGTACAGGACGCTCCGGGATTCGCTCTGAACAGAATCCAGCTGGCAGTACTGAGAGAATGTCTGCACATCGTGGATCAGGGCATCGCGACGCCGGAAGCGGTCGACGACGTAATGAAGTATGGATTAGGTATGCGTTACGCCTGCTTGGGACCGTTTGAAGTATGCGACCTGGGCGGACTGGATATCTTCTACAATATCGCATCTTACCTCTTTGAAGATCTGGCTGACGAAAAGGAACCGTTCGGTATGCTGGCTGACCGCTTTGAAAAGGGTCAGTACGGCGTCAAGAACTGCGCGGGCTTCTATGATTATTCTGACGGCAAGGACGCAGAAAAGATCAGATACCGTGACCAGATGTTCACCAAACTGTCAAAGTGTCTATTTGACTAATTTTGCCTACACTCTCAAATAAATCATATTGAAAAGACGCGTCTGAATCGTTGATCCAGGCGCGTCTTTTCTTTCGTTTTGATCGATTTTGTTCTATGCTGCGTACTTACGCATGCCTTTTATTTTACGTATACCTTTGGCAGTCTCTGGCCGAACGCGCAGCAGATCTCGTAGTTGATGGTGCCGGTAGCGTTGGCGATATCGTCCGCCAGAATGGTGTTGACGCCGTCAGTGCCCATGACGATGACTTCGTCTCCGACTTTTACGTTCGGTACGGCGGACACGTCGATCATGCACTGGTCCATGCAGATGTTTCCCGCGATCGGGCAGACTACGCCGTTGACGATGACCTTTGCCTGTGAGGAATACGGACGAGGATAACCGTCAGCATAGCCTAAAGCGATGGTCGCGATTCTGGACGGCTTCTGGGAGATGTATTTTCTGCCGTAGCCTACGGAGAAGTTTTCCGGAACGTCCTTCAGGTGGACGATGTTGGCTTTGACGCTCATGACCGGCTTGATGGACAGCTGGTTCTTGTCCACTTCGTCGGAAGGGTAGCATCCGTAGAGGATGATGCCGGGACGAACCGCGTCAAAGTGGATGGTCGGCAGCTCCATGATGGAAGCGCTGTTTGCCAGGGTCCTGAACGGAATCTTGATGCCGGCCTTGGTCAGGGCTTCGTAGAAGGCGTTGTATTTCGCTTCCTGCTGGTGGGAATAGGTCTTGTCATAAGCGTCCGCTGTGGACATGTGGGAGAACATGCCTTTGATCTTGAAGTTAGACAGCATCGCGATCTTCTTGATGTCGAAGATGGCGCTTTCGATCTCATCGGCCAGGTAACCGATTCTTCCCATGCCTGTGTCCACCGCGATGAGGCCGGAAACGGTCTTGCCGGCTTTTGCGGCGGCGTCGCTGATGGTCTTCGCGTTGGCGGAATCGCAGACGACAGGTGTGATGTCATACTCCACGATGGTGTCGGCGTACATGTCCGGGGTGAGGCCCAGCATGATGATGTCCTCTTTTGCGCCGGCTTCTCTCAGCGTGATCGCTTCCTGCAGGGTAGCGATGGCAAAGGTCTTTACGCCGTTCTGTCTCAGCACCTCGGCGCACATGACGCTGCCGTGGCCGTAGCCGTCGGCTTTGATGACGCCGATCATTTCTCTGTCAGGGCCGACCTTGGCTCTGATGCTTTTGATGTTGTAATCCAGATTGCTCAGATTGATTTCGGCCCAAGCGGGTCTGATTGCTTCTTTGTACACTTGAATAAATCCTTCTTTCTATAAGATTCGGCTGGGCGCAGTCCTTACGCCCGCAGCCGTATGGTGTCGATGATGCTGCTTTCCCTTTGACGGTCAGATCAGCGGTTTGCGCGGAATGATGTCCTCGCGGCCAGGACCGTTGGATACCATGGTGATCGGGAAGCCGATCTGCCGCTCGATCTCGTTGACGTATTCCTGACATTCCTTCGGCAGGTCTTCCCACTTGCGGATGCCGGTGACGTCGCATTTCCAGCCCGGCAGAGTCTTCAGAATCGGCTTTGCCTGGTACAAATAGGTGGTGTTCGGGAAGTCCTGATGCTCTTCGCCGTTTACATCGTATCCCACGCAGATTGGAATTTCGTCCAGATAGCCCAGCGGATCGATGACGGTCAGGGCCACTTCCGTCGTGCCCTGCATGCGGCAGCCATATCTGGTTGCCACTGCGTCGAACCAGCCTACCCGCCGCGGTCTGCCTGTGGTAGCGCCGTATTCGCCGCCGTCGCCGCCCCGTCTTCTCAGCTCCTCAGCTTCTTCGCCGAAAAGCTCGCTGACAAAGGCTCCTGCGCCCACCGCGGAGGAATAAGCCTTGACGACGGTGACCACATCTTTGATCTCGTATGGAGGAATGCCCGCGCCTACCGCGCCGAAGGCGGCCAGGGTAGATGAAGAAGTTACCATCGGGTAGATGCCGTGGTCTGTATCTTTCAAAGCGCCCAGCTGGCCTTCCAGCAAGATGCTCTTGCCCTCTTTGATGGCCTTGTCCAAAAATGCAGATGTGTTTGCCACGTAAGGTTTGATCATCTCCTTGTATTCCTTCATGGTGGCCAGAAGTTCATCTGCGTCCAGCGCCGGTTTGTGGTAGAGGTTTTCGATGACCACGTTCTTCAGAGTGCAGACGTTTTCCAGTTTATCGCGCAGCTGGTCTTCCGACATGAACAGTTCGTTGACCTGAAAGCCGATCTTGGCGTATTTATCAGAGTAACACGGCGCGATGCCGCTTTTGGTGGAGCCGAAGGACTTGCCCGCAAGGCGTTCTTCTTCGTATTCATCCAGCAAAATGTGGTACGGCATGACGAGATGGGCGCGGTCGGAGACCAGCAGCTTCGGCATAGGCACGCCCTGCTCGGTCAGTGACCGGATCTCCTCGATGAGCTTCGGAATGTTCAGCGCCACGCCGTTTCCCAGCACACTGGTGGTGTGACCGTAGAACACGCCGGAAGGCAGCATGTGAAGGGAAAACTTGCCGTAGTCGTTTTTGATGGTGTGACCGGCGTTGCTGCCTCCCTGAAACCTGACGATGATGTCGCAGTTCTCCGCCAAAGTGTCCGTGATTTTTCCTTTTCCTTCGTCGCCCCAGTTGGCGCCGACGATTGCTTTAACCATAGTTAGATCCTCCTATTCTTTATTACGTTAGACGTTGATCTCAGCGGTGAGGCCGAGTGCGTCCTCATTCGCTGATAGAATAGGCTTTATGACCCCGTTAAGAAACTCAGTTGTCTGTTCTGGTGCTCTGCCAACGTAGTTCTCTGGCTTCAAAACCTTCTGTAAAGCCTCTTTTGATATATGAAATGCCGGGTCGGCCGCGATACGGTCTAAGAGATCGTTGGCCTTGCCCTGCTCTTTCACCACTTTGCCGGCTTCCATGGAGTGTACGCGGATCCTCTCATGAAGCTCCTGTCTGTCGCCGCCGGCTTTGACCGCGTCCATCATGATGTTCTCCGTTGCCATGAAAGGCAGCTCTGCCATCAGATGGGCTTCGATGACCTTCGGATAGACCACCAGGCCGCCGGTGACGTTGATATATAGTTCCAGGATACCGTCGGTGGCCAGGAAGGCCTCGCTGACGGAGATCCTCTTGTTCGCGGAATCGTCCAGGGTCCGCTCGAACCACTGGGTCGCCGCTGTGATCTGCGGGTTCATGGCGTCGCTCATGACGTAGTTGGCCAGAGAAGCCATGCGCTCGGAACGCATCGGGTTCCGCTTGTAAGCCATGGCGGAGGAACCGATCTGGTTCTTCTCAAATGGTTCTTCCACTTCCTTCATGTGCTGCAGCAGACGGATGTCGTTGGAGAACTTGTGGGCGGACTGGGCGATGCCTGCCAGGACGTTGAGTACCCGGCTGTCCACCTTTCTGGAATAGGTCTGGCCGGATACCGGGTAGCATCCGTCAAAACCCATCTTCTCGGCGATCTTCTGATCCAGGGCCTTGCACTTCTCGTGATCGCCCTCAAAGAGCTCCAGGAAAGATGCCTGGGAACCGGTGGTTCCCTTGGAACCCAGCAGTTTCAGGGAGCCCAGAACGTAGTCCAGATCCTCCAGATCCATGACCAGGTCGTTGAGCCAGAGGGTGGCTCTCTTTCCCACGGTGGTCGGCTGCGCCGCCTGATAGTGGGTGTATGCCAGGGTCGGCAGATCCTTATATGTTTCCGCGAACTTTGCCAGGCCCGCGATGGCGTTGATCAGTTTCTTCCTGATCAGCTCCAGGGCGCTGCGCATGATGATGATGTCGGTGTTGTCTCCCACGTAACAGGAGGTAGCGCCCAGATGGATGATGCCCTTCGCGTCGGGACACTGCTGTCCGTAAGCGTAGACATGGCTCATGACGTCGTGTCTGACTTCTTTCTCTCTGGCCTTGGCTACATCGTAGTTGATGTCGTCCTGATGCTCTTTCAGCTGGTCGATCTGGGCCTGGGTGATGTCCAGTCCCAGTTCGTGCTCGGCTTCCGCCAGCGCGATCCACAGCTTTCTCCAGGTTCTGAACTTCATGTCGGGGGAGAAGAGAAACTGCATCTCCTTGCTCGGATATCTTTCCGAAAGCGGGCTGGTGTAGTTGTTTGTGCTCATAGTGGTGAACCTCCTGTTACCTTTCAATATATGATTACCGGCAGGAGCCGGGACTGCGGTTGGCGTTGGCGTCCCTGCCGTTTGTTCCCTAAAAAAACGAACATATTATTATAGCATTTTGTATGCAGGATTTCAAGGTTTCGGAAGAAAGTTGCAGGGCTTACGCATGAAAAAACAAAAGCTCCGCGGACCGGAGAGATCAAGGTGTGTTCGCACTCCCCTCTCGCCCGGCTGCAGAGCTTTTCGTATTGCGTTGCTTTTTGTGTCGTTTTTATATTGCTCACACATTATCTGCGCGTTGAATTGCGCGCTAAATTATATGCACTGAAGCCGTCAGCTGATCCTGTCGCTTTCGTGTTGCTCTCATACTGGACCTATAACTGGTCGATCTCCTCCAGGCTGAGTTCCGTCGCAGCCGCGATTTCCTCAGGCTCCATGCCGGCGGCCTTCAGCTTGCAGGCGATTTCCCTTCTGGCGTTGATATCTCCCTGCTGCTCGCCAGCTTTCTGCCCTTCAAGCCGTCCGACTTCCCGGCCGGCTTTTTCGCCTTCGAGCCGCCCGATCTTTTCACCCTCAAGCCGGCCTTCCTCTCTGGCCAGGTATTCCATATGCTTCACATGCTCCTCGAACGTCACGT
>CALLDR010000101.1 GCA_937997955.1 uncultured Emergencia sp.
TGGTCACTGTCATGGTGAGAGGCGATGTAGGCGCGGTCAAATCCGCGGTGGACGCGGGAGCGGCTGCGGCGGAGAGAGTGGGGGAACTGGTCTCCATTCATGTGATCCCTAGACCGCATGCAGACGTAGAGGGCATTTTGCCGAAGCTGGAAGGTTAATTGTTTTGGAGGTTGTAGCAAATGGAAATGAATGAAAGTATGCTGCGCAGCATCATCGAAAAGGTGCTGGAGGAGACTTTGGAGAAGAAAGAGGCGCCTAAAGAGGATTTCGTGAAGCATATGGATCAAAGCGGGATTTTCAGCGTGGAAAGCGCTACGGTAAAATGTGAGCCATTTGCAGGCGTGGAAGGTGTTTTCCTGAAAGACGTGACGACTCTGGACGAATCGCCGAGAATGGGCGCGGGGATCATGGAAATTGATCATTCCGATCTGGAGTGGACCCTGACCTACGATGAGTACGATGTGGTTCTTGAGGGAGATCTGGAAATTGAGATCGATGGAAGGATCGTAAAGGGCGGCCCGGGAGATATCGTCTATATCCCGAAGGGCAGTCACATTCACTTCCGGTCGCCGAACAAGACAAGATATGCCTACTTTGTATATCCCGCTAACTGGTGGGAGCAGAAATAGCTGGTTGTATAACCGGAAGATCGAAAGGATGAAATATGAAAAAACTGATTACAGCAAGGATTGTTGAAGAGTTTGCTGCCAGTCATGAAACTGCTTTTTTCATCGATGATAATACCCTCGTAACGCCTTCCGCGAAGGACAGGGCGCGGGAACTCCATATCGCCTTTGTCAATGAATGTGAAAAGGCCGGGGCTGGCAGCAAGGGGCAGACCTGTGAAGCGCCTGTCCCTTGCTGCCCGGAGGAAGAGCGGGCGCCGCAGACGGCCTCGGAGGCTCCTTTTGCCGCCGATGTGCAGCTTGTAGTAAAAACGATCATGGAAGTACTGCGGGAGTTAGGAATTTTGGAGCGTTTAATTGAGAAATAAGTAGGAGGAAAAAATGGAACTAGATAAGGATTTGCGTTCGATTCAGGAGGCGCGGGAGCTGGCGAGGGCCGGCGGTGAGGCAGCGAAATGTTTGGAAAGCTTTACTGAAGAACAGATAGATAGAATCATTAAAAGCATGGCCGAAGCGGGAGAAAAGCACGCGAGAGAGCTGGCGGAAATGGCCGTAGAGGAAACGGGCTTCGGCATCGTAAATGACAAGGTGTATAAAAACCATATGGCATCAGGCATGCTTTATCACGAAATAAAAAATATGAAGACGCAGGGCGTAATAAAGGAGGACATAGAAAACCGGACGATAGAAGTGGCTGTCCCTGTGGGACTGATTATGGGAATTGTTCCGTCTACCAATCCGACCTCTACGGTACTGTACAAATCGATCATTGCCATGAAGTCGAGAAATCCGATCGTGTTTTCGCCCCATCCGTCCGCGTGTAAGTGTACGCTGAAAGCGGCACAGCTGATGCAGCAGGCAGCTGAGGAAGCAGGCGCGCCAAAGGGCTGTATCACGTGCCTTCAGACCTTGTCCATGGAGGCTACAGAGACGCTGATGCGAGATGATCATGTGAAGCTGATTATCGCCACTGGCGGCCCAGGCATGGTAAAAGCGGCATACAGCGCGGGAAAACCTGCCATCGGCGTTGGCGCGGGAAATTCACCGGCATACATCGAAAGAAGCGCAAATGTAAAAGCTGCCGTGGAAAGGATTTTGGCCAGCAAAACCTTCGACAACGGCACGGTCTGCGCGTCCGAGCAGTCCATCATCTGTGAGAGCTGCAACGAGGAAGAGGTCATCAACCAGCTGAAAGCGCAGGGCGGTTACTTTATGTCAGAAGAGGAAACCGATGCGGTTTGCCGGCTGCTTTTTAAGAACGGGCACGCGATGAACGCTAAATTTGTGGCCAAAAAGCCGCAGGTAATTGCCAAGGCCGCAGGATTTACCGTACCGGATCATATCAGAGTCCTGGTAGGACGGCAAAAGGGCGTAGGCAGCGGTTATCCATTATCCTATGAAAAGCTGACCACGGTGCTGGGCTTTTATACGGTGGAAGACTGGAAAGAGGCATGCGATTTAAGCATCAGGCTTCTGCAGAACGGGATCGGCCATACCATGAGCATTCACACGGAAAATCCAGAGATCGCGCTTAAGTTTACAGAGAAGCCTGCGTCGAGAATCCTGGTCAATACGGGCGGCACGCAGGGAGGCACCGGCGTATCCACGGGACTGATGCCGGCTTTCACTCTGGGCTGCGGAACGGCAGGTGGTTCTTCCGTTTCAGAAAATGTTTCGCCGCTGCATCTGATCAATAAACGGGTCTTGGCATATGGCATTAAAGACGTAACCAGAATTGCTGAGGAAGATAAGATCTTCCAGAAATATCATGGGAATAGATGCGAAGATAAGATTTCTCTCAGCGAGGATGAGCTGAAGGCCATGGTCGATGCGGTAATAAAAGCGCTGAGGTGAGTCTGATGAATGATATCGAAAGAGCAGCACATATTTTGATCGAAAGACTGTCCGGGGAAATAAGCAGTCCTAAGGACGCTGTGCCGGTTGGAATCTCTAACCGCCACATTCATCTCAGCGAGGACGACCTTTATGCCTGCTTCGGGGAGAATTACGCTTTGACGCCGACAAAAGAGCTTTCTCAGCCGGGCCAGTTCGCTTGCAGGGAAACTATGACCGTTTGCGGGCCGAAAGGCGTAATTGAGAGAGTAAGAGTGCTTGGCCCTGTTAGAAAGCAGACGCAGGTGGAGCTTCTGGCGTCAGATACTTTCAAGCTGGGAGTCCGGGCACCCCTCAGGCTGTCTGGGGATCTGGCGGATTCTGCCGGCGTGACACTGGTCGGACCGGCAGGATCGGTATTCATCAGACAAGGAGCCATAGTTGCCAAGCGGCATATTCATATGACGCCTGCAGATGCAGAGCGGTTCGGGGTTCACGACGGGCAATCGGTGGCGATAGAGATTCCAGGCGGCCGAGGCGGTATACTGGATGATGTGATTGTCAGAGTTTCCGATGAATCGGGACTGGAGCTTCACATCGATACAGAAGAGGCCAACGCTCTCGGAGTGAATGCGTCTATGCAGCTGAGAATGATAAAGCAGAGGTGTTAACAGAGAGATGGGCTTTGACAATAAAGAACGAATTATACAGGAATTTGTTCCCGGAAGGCAGATTACGCTGGCGCATGTAATTGCGAATCCAGTGGAGCAGCTGTATGCGAAGCTCGGGATTGTCGATGTGGACGGGGCTATTGGAATATTTACCATTACGCCCAGCGAAGGCGCGATCATCGCGGCAGATGTGGCGACAAAGTCCGCGGACGTGAAAATCGGGTTTGTAGACCGATTCAGCGGCTCACTGCTGATTTACGGAGAGGTTGCGGCAGTCAGGGTGGCGATGGACGCCGTCCTGAAAGTATTATGCGGCCAGATGAAATTCACCCCTGCCGATATTACAGCAAGCTGACGAGGTGGCACATGAAAAAAGTGATTTTCATAGGGACCGTGGGATGCGGAAAGACCACGCTGAGCCAGCGCCTTGCAGGTGAGCGGCTATCTTATAAGAAGACACAGACGATAGAGGTTGTAGGCAGCGGCATTATTGACACGCCGGGGGAATATCTGGACAGGGTACAGATGCGGGGCGCGCTGATGATAAGCTCCGCGGACGCCGATTTGATCTGCCTGGTCCAATCGGCGACGGATATCAAATCCATGTTCCCTCCTGCCTACGCCGGTTCCTTTGCCAAGGAAGTTATCGGCATTGTAACAAAGATTGACACGGCGACAGATGCGGAGATGCAGCTGGCGCGCGAGCGGCTTAAGATGGCCGGCGCGGCGGAGGTCTTTATGGTAAGCTCTCTGAGCGGGGAAGGGCTGGATACCCTGGAGGACAAGCTGTGCACATGAAAAGAGGTAAGACATGGAAGAAAATAAAGCGTTGGGAATGATAGAGGTAAAAGGAAGAATTGGTGCGGTTGAAGGCCTTGACAATGCTTTGAAGGCGGCAGATGTTGCCCTTGTCAATATGATAAAGACAGGCGGAGGGCTCACAGCTTTTTTCATCGAAGGAGATGTGGGCGCTGTGAAGGCCGCCATTGAGAGCGGGGCCGCCGCTGCCAGAAAGACAGGCCAGGTCATCAGCGCCCATGTGATTCCAAGGCCCGCAGAATGTGTCCGCGGCATGCTGAGGCAGGAACCGGGCTCAAAGAAAGATGATCCAGAGGAAGACGTCCCAAAGGAAGACGTCCCGAAGGAAGATGTCCCGAAGGAAGATGATCCGGAGGGAGAAACGGAGACAGAAGAACCGAAAAGCCCTGATCTTCGGGAGGGAGACGAGACAGGATCGCCGTCAAATCCATTGGAGTTAATGACAGTGGCACAGCTGAGAGCGTTGGCCAGAGAGATGGAGCAAATTCCAATGAGCAGACAGGAAATCAAGTTCGCGAAAAAGGGTGAACTGATCGAGGCCATAGATTCGTGCGCGGAGACCCATAAAGTTTAATCAGGAAAAAAGAGAGGAGGTGTGAGATTTGAAAGCTATCACGGAAACAGTGCTCAGATGTGAACTGAAGAATCACAGACCTGAGGTTTATCGGGTTCCGGACGGCCATCTGCTGACGCCTGCGGCGAAGGAGTATCTGAACCAGATGAAAATTGATATTGCTTATGAAAGCGATAAACCATCTGAAGAGGGCACGCCTGAGCAAAAAAACGAAAAGAAAGAAAGTGAAGGCGAAAAAGAACAAGCCGTGATCCGTTATAAACCAAAATATGAAGATTACATGACCGGAGCCGGGTATATGGAAAAGCCTGAGTATATGACACAGCTTGCCGGAAACAGGCTGGTAGATAAAAATCATGGAAGAATCAGGTTCCGCGGTAAGCTGGACACGCTGCAGTCCCTGGTGGTGCTGATACAGGCCTCTGTGTCTGAAAAAGAAAAGGAATCATTGATTAAGGATCTGGGAGATATCCTAAAGAAACTTCAGGAAATGATGCGGTGTGAGGTCATGGAGGAACCGTTTAACGACGAGATCATAATCGGACTTGATCACGATGAGCTGAGAGCCCGTTCCCACAATCCGATGAAATACTATAACATCCAGCAGATGACTCTCCCTAATTATGGAATGGGATTGACCTATGCCCTTTTGAATACTCTGAGGGCGAATATCAGAGAGGCGGAAGTTATCGCTGTCGATGCGTTTATGCATGATGAAAAGAGGATGGAACGCCTCGATATCATTCAGGCGTTGAACAGAATGTCCAGCGCGCTGCACATCATGATGTGCAAATATCTGGCGGGAGAGTATTCCTGATGATGCGTGTGAGAAGGAGGGTTCGATGAGATTAGCGGTTGTGGAAAAGAATCTTTGGGCTACCCGGAAAAGTAAGGATATGAAGGGCTATAAGCTTCTGCTTGTCAGACCCCTCCCCATGGACAATGGAAACGTCTATGTCGCGGCGGATCTGCTCGGCGCGGGCATTGGCGATCGTGTGATTACCGTGGGCGGCAGCGGGGCCAGCGGAATGAGCGCGGGCCGCCGCGCGCCGATTGACGCAACGGTGATCGCCATTGTCGACGATAATGCATATGAGGAGAAAGAATATGTTTAATGAATTAATAGAAAATATTACTAACGTTAGGGTGTTCACAGACAGTATTTCCCTTTGGGTTGAAAATCTTTCTGTTAACACAGTCATTATATTTATCATGATGATTTTTATGATCGTTGGTGCAGTGGATAAGATGAGAGGTAATAAGCTGGGATATGGAGAACAGTTTGACGAAGGGCTCAACGCGATGGGCCCCCTGGCTATTGCCATGCTGGGCGTTGTAGCGGCGGCTCCCGTTCTGGCATTGATTTTAAAGCCGATTGTCGTGCCTGTTTATGAACTTTTCGGCGCTGACGCTTCCATGTTTGCCGGCACGCTGCTTGCCATCGATATGGGCGGTTATCCTCTTGCCATGCAGTTGGGTACCGATGAGGCAGTGGGCAATTTCGCGGGAATCATCCTCGGTTCTATGATGGGAACTACTGTAGTGTTTACCATTCCAGTTGCGCTGACGCTGATCAGAAAGGAAGATAAGAGCTACCTTGCCGCCGGTATCCTTGCAGGACTGATTACGGTACCGGTCGGCTGTCTGGCGGGCGGCCTGGTGATGAATATCACATCGTACAAGATGAGTATTGTCGGTATTCTGGTCAATCTGATACCAGTTATCCTGATTGCGGGACTGATCGTTCTGGGACTGTGGTTCGTGCCGCAGAAAATGATCAGCGGCTTCAATAAGTTCGGAACAGGGCTTACAATCCTGATCACCTTCTGCACAGCGGCAGCGGTGTTTCAATACGAAACGGGAATAAAGTTTCCATTACTCAACATCATGGTTGAGCCAGATGAAAGCGGCGTAATCCCTTTAGAATCAGGTATTGCTACCGTGGGACAGATTGCAATCGTGCTGATCGGCGCTTTCCCGATGGTAACATGGATTACCAGAACCTTCGGAAGGTCTCTGGCCAGGATCGGTACGAAGCTGGGCATGGATGATGCTGGCGCTGCGGGGTTGATTACCACGATGGCAAACAATATTGCCATGTTTAATACCATGGGTGAAATGAATGCCAAGGGAAAACTGCTCAATGTGGCCTTTGCCGTTTCCGCATCTTTTGTGTTTGGAGATCACCTGGGTTTCGTGGCAGGCGTTAATCAGGAATTCATTCTGCCTATGGTTGCAGGAAAGCTGGCGGCGGGTATTACCGCTCTGCTTTTGGCAAATCTGCTTGCACCTAAGCTTCTGTGCAAAATTGCAAGCAATCAGACAGAGCAGCAGTAGGACTGGGAGGTACGGCAAATATGGACATTCGCATCATAAAGTCACCTTCAGAAGGAACGAAGGAAATACTTTTATACAGAGCCGGAAGGGCAGGTAATAGCATGGAACCTTTTGACGCAATTGGCCTGATCCAGGGAAAGATGATTGACCTGCTCTGCGCGGCGGATATTGCTGAAAAATCAGCAGGCGTACAGGTCTTTGACGTAAGAGGCGTATGTCCGCAGCATATGACGCTGCTTGCAGTGATCGGGGACACATCATCGGTTGAAGATGCGCTGTCCGGCATTGAAAGAAAACTCAGGGAGGGACTGTATTGTGATTACAGCAAGGTTGATTGACAACATATGGGCTACGAGAAAGGCAGAAGCGCTGAAAGGCTATAAGCTTATGCTTGCAGAGACTATCACGGCTCCGGGAGAGAGAAGCCAGAAAATGGTGGTTGTGGATATCATCAGCGCGGGAATTGGAGACCGCGTTATCATTACCACGGGGTCTTCTGCGAGAAAAATGTTGGAAAGTGACAATGTTCCCGTCGATGCGGTCGTGGTCGGCATCATCGATGAGGACTGCCTGTTTGAATTTGCACCAGATGAAGGAGGAAGATGAGTTTGATAAATAGAATACGGCAGGCCGGCATTATTGGCGCCGGCGGCGCAGGGTTTCCCACTCATGTAAAGCTGAATACCCAGGCAGAATATATTCTGTTGAACGGCGCGGAATGTGAGCCGTTGCTGCGAGTGGACCAGCAGCTGCTGCGCGACCATGCAGAGGAAATCCTTCTGGGCTTTGAGGAAGCGAGAAAGCTGGTGAACGCGTCCAAAGGCATTGTAGGCATCAAGGGAAAACACGCGGAAGTGATCAAGAACCTGAGAAAGACCATTGAGGAGCTGAATCTGAATCAGCTTACTGTTGGCATTCTGCCGGATATGTATCCCGCAGGAGATGAGCAGGTGCTGGTGTACGAGCTGACCGGCAGGGTTGTTCCTGAGGCCTCCATTCCGGCAGCCGTCGGATGTGTGGTAATCAATGCGGAGACAACACTGAATCTGTACAGAGCGATAGAAAAAAGCGAAGCGGTAACGATGAAATATGTTACAGTATCCGGGGACGTTCCAAATCCCGTTACAGTAAAAGTCCCTGTAGGCACGCCAGTTTTAGAGGTTCTTTCTCTGAGCGGAAGGACAGATTTTACCAACTGCCGCGTAATTGACGGCGGGCCTATGATGGGACCCCTGCTGTCAGATTTGAGCGGATATGTGACAAAGAAGAGCAAAGGGTTTATCGTGCTTCCGCAAGACCATCCATTGGTCGTGAAAAAGGAGAGGGAGCTGCGAGCGGCGATTCACCTGAATAAAACCGCCTGCGAGCAGTGCAGGTTGTGTACGGACCTGTGTCCAAGGCATCTTCTGGGCCACTCGACGGCCCCGCATAAAATGGTAAGAGCTCTTACCTATGGTCAGGAAGCCGGTGAATCCGTTGCGGAAGCGCTGACTTGCTGCCAGTGCAATCTGTGTGAATATTTCTCATGTCCAGCGGGAATCAGCCCGAAGATGGCAAACGTGAAATACATGAATGAATTGCGGGAGCGGGGAATCCGTTTTTCACCGACAAAAGAAGCTTACAAGGTCAGCGCGATGAGGGAGTACAGAAAAGTCCCGACGGGGCGGCTGATCGCGCGGCTTGGCTTAAAGCAATACGACAGACCGGCGCCTTTAAGGGAAGATGCGTCATTTGCGCCCGAACTGGTATGTCTGTCTTTGACGGCCCATGTTGGAGCTCCGGCAAAACCTTTGGTGAAGGAAGGAGACGAGGTGCTGTGCGGACAGCTGATTGCCGAGGTGCCAGAAAGCAGTATGGGAGCCTGTGTCCATGCAAGCGTGGAGGGCATAGTCGAGAGCGCTGCGGACGGCTGGATTAAAATCAGAAGAAAATAGGGAGAGTACAGGAGGAGTTACAAGTGTATATCATCGATGCTTATTTGCCTACGCGGGTTGTCTTTGGATGCGGCAGGCTGGAAGAACTGAAAAACATGAAGCTGCCAGGAAGGAAAGCGCTGATCTGCACGTCTTCAGGCGGCCAGCTGCGTCGAACGGGCGTCATCGACCGAGTCGGGGGCCTTTTGAAAGAAGCGGGCGTCAGCTGCGTTTGGTTCGATCAGGTAGAGCCAAATCCGACTAAGGCCTGTGTCGAGGCAGGAGTGGCTTTAGGGAGAAAAGAGGCCTGTGATTTTGTAGTTGGCCTTGGAGGAGGCAGCAGTATAGACGTCGCAAAGGCTGTCGCTGTTATGATGGTGTCTGAGGGCGATCTGTGGGACTATGGATATACCGGCACGGGAAAGCGGAAGGAAATCACCAACGCGCTGCCAGTGGTCGCTGTTGCGACCACCTGTGGAACTGGAACAGAATGTGACCAGTACTGCGTTATTACCAACGAAGAAACCGGTGAAAAGCTGGACTTTACAGCGGAAGCGGCATTTCCTGTCATTTCAGTCATTGATCCAGAGCTGATGCTGAGTCTGCCGCGAAATCTCACAATTTTTCAGGGATTTGACGCGCTGTTTCACTGTGCGGAATGCTATGTCAGCAACGGTCATAAAAACAGATTTGTCGATCTCTATGCGTCTGAAGGGGTCAAATGCGTCGCGCAGAATTTGACGAAGGCGGTAAACGATCCATCGGACAAGACGGCCAGAAGCAATCTGGCCTATGCCGCAAATATCCTTGGCGGATATTGCATGGGTCTGGTTGGCGTGACCTCGCATCACATCCTCGGACAGACCTTGGGCGGCATGTATCCGTCCTTTCCTCACGGAGCGACATTAATCAGTGTGGCGGAAAGCTATTATCGCAGAGTATGCGCATATCTGCCCGATGAATTTGATGAGCTGGGAGAAATGATGGGACAGCCGCGGGATCCGCAGAAGCCGGGCTTCGCATTTGTCAAAGCGCTGACGGAGCTGATGGATAAAAACGGTGTCAGACAGATGAGGATGTCCGACTATGGCGTCAGCGAGAATGATTTTGAAAAGATCGTTGATATGACAGTGAACCAGGTGGGCATTGACCTTGATCGGTATGTTTTAACAGAAGCTGATTTTATTCATATTTTAGAAGAATCATATAGATAAGTCGGAGAAAGAATGAAAGGGCGAAAAGCTGCCTGTAAGGAGAATGAAACAATGGAAAAATCAATCGGAATGATAGAATTCAGCAGCATAGCCAGAGGGATTTACACTGCTGATCAGATGGTGAAAACCTCAGACGTTGAAGTCGCTGCTGCCGCTTCGACCTGCCCGGGAAAGTATATCGCTATTGTGTATGGGGACGTATCCGCCGTGCAGACTTCTGTAGACCGCGGCCTTATTGCCGCGGGAGAGTTCTACGTGGATCATGTTGTGATCCCGAGAGTACACGAGGGCGTATTTCCCGCGTTGGCATCGGCTGTAATGCCGAAAGAAATTCAGGCTGTTGGAATATTGGAAGCTTATTCCCAGTCAGCAATACTGACCGCGGCAGACCTGGTTCTGAAGGCCGCGGAATTGGAGCCGGTAGAGCTGCGGCTTGGAACAGGTCTGGGAGGTAAAGCCTTTTTCGTTTTCACCGGTGATGTGGCCGCGGTAGAGGCAGGGCTTGAAGCTGGCAAAGCATCGATTGGAGAAAAGGGTATGCTGCTCAACGCAGAGGTCATACCGTCTCCGGCCAAAAAATTTGCTGAAACCTTATATTAATGTAAAGTCATATTGCTTTACTCATCCTTTTCCTGAAAAGCGCATTTGGACATGTCCCATGCGCTTTTTCAGTACATCGGCGGCAGCCAGAATGTCATAAGCGTTTTTTTCGTTTGGACCCTGGCTTTCGCCCGGTTTGTCTCTTGCCTCGGCGGGATAAACGTGATACAATAGCATTTGTACGCGGTTTTGATGTAGAAAGAAGGGGAATATTGTATGATTGCGGCTACGATCTGCAAATTGCTGCTGGGCATGTGCCTGGGCTATTATCTGAATAAAAAGGGAATCTTTACGCCGGAAGTATGTCAGAAGCTGTCTTATTTTATCGTCAATATAGCCATGCCGCTGTTGATCATAACTTCCCTGGGTGAGGTTCAGGTGACGGATCGCGGAGAGATGATTCTGTTTATCCTGGTAGGAGCGGC
Organism: uncultured Emergencia sp.; assembly: GCA_937997955.1. Classification (GTDB taxonomy): domain Bacteria; phylum Bacillota; class Clostridia; order Peptostreptococcales; family Anaerovoracaceae; genus Senimuribacter. Next base: position 11,013 of record CALLDR010000101.1, read on the forward strand.
ATTCTACGTGGTTCTCCCGTTTTTGGCAAAGCTCCTCAACGTGCTGACCAGAGTGCCAAAGGAGGAACGGCCTGTCTATGAGCTGTTCTACATATTCTCAAACAGCATGTTCATGGGATTCCCCGTGGCGGCGTCCATTTACGGTCCGAGCTGCATTTTCCACCTGAATCTGTTCAACCTGGGCTTCAACCTGCTCTATTATACCTATGGCATACAGTGTGCCTCCGGTCAAAAGGCAAGCGTTGACAAAGGTCAGGCCCTGAAGAGCATGGCCAACATGGGAACGCTGGCATCTGTAGCGGCTGTCGTTCTTTTCTTCTGTGACCTGCATCTGCCGGACGCTTTCAACGAGGTCTGCAGCTATATCGGAAATGTTTCATCACCGCTGTCCATGCTGATCATCGGGGCGGGGATCGCGAATTATTCCCTGAAAAGCGTTTTTTCCGAGAGCAGGCAGCTTTACTTTGTCTCTGTCCTGCGTCTCGTGGTGCTTCCGGCGGCGACCTATGGCATCATGACGCTGCTGGGGTTTTCCGGACTGCTCCGGGGTATTGCGGTAGTTACCATGGGTATGCCTATAGCGGCCATCGTTTCCATGGGGTGCACGGAGTACGGCGTGTACAGCAGACAGGGATCCGCAGGCGTCGCTATGACCACAGTGCTGTCGATGATAACAATTCCGGTTTTATTGCTAATTTTGAGTTGACACAGAGCAAAAAAGATGATATGATATTCGGGTATGAAGAAGAAGTTATCCGCTTCTCACCCTTCAGACGTAGGTTTGCTGGGTCAATAATCAGAATGCAGCGTCTTTTGACGTGTTTTGAAGCGGGTACTTTTACCCGCTATTTTTATGTGAAGTTCACAGGAGGTGCTAACCATTAGCAAGGAAAACAAGATCAACGAAGAGATTCGTGACAGAGAACTGCGAGTGATCGATGAAAAGGGTACGATGCTTGGCATTATGAGCAGAGATGAGGCTCTGCGTCTGGCTGATGAAAAGAAGCTGGATCTGGTCAACGTTTCGCCTAACGCCAAACCGCCGGTCTGCAAGATTCTTGATTACGGCAAGTATAGATACGAAGCCCAGAAGCGAGAAAAGGAAGCGAAGAAAAAGCAGAAGACCATGCAGGTGAAGGAGATAAGGCTGAGCACGTTTATCGAGGATCACGATATCCAGGTAAAGGCCAAGACTGCCTGCAAATTCCTGCAGGATGGCGACAAGGTCAAGGTTAGCCTGCGTTTCCGCGGCAGAGAGAGAGACTATACGTCCAGAGGCCGTGAGGTCATGGATAAGTTTGCAGAAGCCTGCAGCGAAGTCAGCACTGTCGACAAGAAACCGACGTTTGAGGGCAGAAGCCTGACCATGTTTTTAGCACCAAAATCTGACAAGTAAACCAAATATATTTTAACATAGGAGGAGAGAGCATCATGGCAAAGAATAAGATGAAGTCCCACAGAGGCGCATGCAAAAGACTGAAATTAACTGGTACCGGCAAGGTAAAGAGAAACAAGGCATATAAGAGTCATATCCTTACCAAGAAGACCCCGAAGAGAAAAAGAGGTCTGAGAAAAGCTACAACATTAACCAGCGCTGATACTAAGAGAATGTTAAGATCTATGGCTAAATAATCGTAGGAGGTAAAGAAATATGGCAAGAGTTAAAAAAGGCGTAAACGCGCACAAGAGACATAAAAAAATCTTAAAGCAGGCTAGAGGCTATTACGGAGCGAAGAGCAAGGTATTCAGAGCTGCCAACCCTGCTGTAATGAGAGGTTTGAGATCTGCGTACGTAGGCAGAAAGTTAAAGAAGAGACAGTACAGACAGATGTGGATCGCAAGAATCAACGCTGCTGCAAGAATCAACGGCATGTCCTACAGCAGACTGATGGACGGCTTGAAGAAGAGCGGCATCGAAATCAACAGAAAGATGCTGTCCGAGCTGGCTATCCACGATCCAGCGGCTTTCGCACAGCTCTGCGAGACTGCAAAAGCTAACTGCGGCAAATAAATGAAAATATCAAATCGTCCTTACCAGCGAGTAGGGACGATTTTTTTTATGACCTAACCCGGCGAGCCCGAGCGGCAGCGAGAGGGGAGCCGCAGGTAGGTCAACTGAAGAATTGCATCCGGCTGAAGCCGGGCAATTCCTGTATAGCACCTTCCATCAATTTGCGAGGCAAATTGGGATAGGTGCGTAAACGCGAGGCTTCCCTAAGAGGGCGAGCGCGAAGTGCGATGGCCGATTAGGAGGAAGCTACGGCGAGGCTAAGAGGGCGAGGCCGAGCGGCAGCGAGAGGGGAGCCGCGATATCAAAAAGGCAGGGCCGTGAAGCCCTGCCTTTTGCAGCCTTATTTTCCGCAGTATTTTTGATAGTATTCCAGCGCCTTTTCTCCGTCGAGATCGAACTTCTGCTGCAGCTTTGCGGCTGTCTCCTCCCCGGCCATGCCGAGTTCTTCGCAGGTTTCGACCAGAGCGGCGATACCCCGCTCAAGTCCTTGCTCGAGCCCCTGCCTAAGCCCTCTCTGCTCCGCGCGGTGCAGAGCCGTATTCCTGTCCCACTGGGCCATTTGTTCGTGCCAGCGAAGGATCTCCTGAACCTCATCGTCGGTAAAACCTTCATATACCTGTTCAGACATAGTGATCGCCTCCTCTCCGCCTTCCAGGATTTTTGACACATAGTCCTCCTTCTCCTCATCTCCTGTGTATTTCAGATAGGCGCAGAAGCGCTCCAGAGGCGTCATCAGAGCAGGCTCCTTTTCTTCCAGCTTTCCCAGCTCTAGAAAGTGGATCTCCAGCCTGTCGGTCAGAGGGCGGCCGTGGATTTCCTCTGCCATGATGAACCTGGTATGCAGCTTTGGGATATCCTCAAACTGTACGCCGTTGACGAAGGAGATGACTATGCTTTTCTTCATTTTATCATAATCGTCTCCCGCTGACAACGAAGAATTGACCATGCGGCAGCCATACATCAAAGTGCGGTTGGCAAAGTTCTCTTCCACCTTATTCTGCATCTCGATATCGAACTGCTCGCCGCTGCGTGTCTTTGCCCGAATGTCCATGATAGTTCCTTTGTCGCTGGGCTTGAATCCTTTGTGGATGCCGTTGACCACGGTGACCCTGGTAATCGGGTCCTCCTGCCGGTCCAGAACCAGATTGAGCATGGCCATCAGAGCCTGGCGGGACTGATCTGTGTCCGAGGCATAGACAAAGAAGAATACCAGGTCGTTGGTCAGGCGCATCCATGATTTTGTGTGTTTTAACATAATGGTTTCCTTTCCCATAAACGTTTTGAATCGCTGCGCGGCGCCGCCATATAACT
>CALLDR010000102.1 GCA_937997955.1 uncultured Emergencia sp.
ACTCCAACATCCAGATCGGTAAAGCAGGAAGAAAGAGACACATGGGTATCAGACCTACCGTAAGAGGTTCCGTTATGAACCCTAACGATCACCCACACGGCGGTGGTGAGGGCAGAGCGCCTGTCGGCCGCAAGAGCCCGGTTACTCCTTGGGGTAAGCCTGCACTCGGTTACAAGACCAGAAAGAAGAACAAAGCTTCTAATCAGTATATCGTAAAGAGAAGAAATGAGAAATAAGGAAGGAGCATAGAGAATGAGTAGATCACTTAAAAAAGGTCCTTTCGTAGACGTTAAGCTTCTGAAAGCCATCGAAGCTATGAACGAAGCAAACGAAAAGAAAGTCATCAAGACATGGTCAAGACCATCCACTATATTCCCACAGATGGTGGGACACACCATTGCAGTCCATGACGGCAGAAAGCACGTTCCTGTATATATCACAGAGGACATGGTAGGCCACAAGCTTGGAGAATTCGCTCCAACCAGAACTTACAGAGGTCATGCTGCAGATAAGTCATCAAAGGTAAGATAAGAAAGGGAGATAAAAAATGGAAGCAAAAGCAGTTGCAAAATACGTAAGAATGTCTCCTATCAAGCTGAAGCCGGTCGTTGATCTGGTCAGAGGCAAGGACTTAAACGAGGCATTAACAATCCTGAAGTTCACACCGGGAAAAGGTTCAGAGATCGTAGAGAAGGTTGTAAAATCAGCCGCGGCAAACGCTGAAAACAACTTCGACATGAATCCGGATAATTTATACGTTGCAGAAGTATATGCTCATCAGGGCCCTACAATGAAGAGATGGAGAGCCGGTTCACAAGGTAGAGCATCAATCATCCTCAAGAGATCAAGCCACGTTGGCGTAACTCTGAAGGAAAGAGACTAAGGATAGGAGGTTCATTGAATGGGTCAGAAAGTAAGTCCACATGGATTGAGAGTGGGCGTAATCAAAGACTGGAACTCAAAGTGGTATGCAAAAAAAGGCAATTTTGCAGATTTACTGGTTGAAGATAATCAGGTCAGAGAATACGTAAAGAAAAAATTATACGCTGCAGGCGTTTCTAAGGTTTTAATCGAAAGAGCGGCTGAGAACAAGATCAGAGTCATCGTACTGACCGCAAGACCTGGCATGGTCATCGGACGTTCCGGCAACGGCGTTGATGAACTGAAGGCAGCCCTGGTCAAGATGACTGGCAAAGAAGTTGAAATTTCCATCGAAGAAGTCAGAAGAGCTGAGCTGGACGCACAGCTGACCGCAGAGTCCATCGCGCAGGCGCTGGAGAGACGTGTCTCCTTCAGAAGAGCTATGAAGCAGGCCATCGGCAGAACCATGAAGGCCAACGCTAAGGGAATCAAGGTTCTCTGCTCCGGAAGACTGGGCGGCGCTGAAATCGCCAGAAGCGAAAAGTACAGCGAAGGCAACGTTCCTCTCCATACTTTGAGAGCTGATATCGACTACGGTTTCGCGGAAGCGGACACCACCTACGGCAAGATCGGCGTAAAGGTATGGATCAACCACGGCGAAATCCTCGACAAGGGATTACAGAGCCCGGTTCGCGAAGAAAAGCGCGACAAGAGAGAGAGAAGAGGCAGAAAAGACGGCGACAGAAGAAGAAATGACCGCAGAAACGGCGACAGAAGAAGAAACGACCGCGGTGACAGAAACGACGCGCCGAAAGCCGTAAATCCAAGAGTCAGAAAGACTCCGAAGGTTGAACCTAAAGTAGAAGAACCACAGGTAGAAGCTGCACCAGCTGCAGAGGCTACTGAAGAATAATCACGAAAGGAGGAACTTAGCCATGTTAATGCCAAAGCGCGTTAAACACAGAAGAGTTCATAGAGGCAGAATGAAGGGCGTAGCGACCAAGGGCAACACCATTACCTACGGTTCATACGGCCTGGTATCACAGGAATGTGGATGGATCACCTCCAACCAGATCGAGGCAGCTCGTATTGCCATGACAAGATCGATCAAAAGAGGTGGTAAAGTATATATCAAGATTTTCCCGCACAAGTCAGTAACAAAGAAGCCTGCTGAAGTACGTATGGGTTCCGGTAAAGGTGCTCCTGAGTACTGGGTAGCAGTTGTAAAACCTGGCAGAGTCATGTTTGAGATCGATGGTGTAACAGAAGAGCAGGCAAGAGAAGCTATGAGACTTGCGATGCACAAGTTACCTGTCAAGTGCAAATTTGCCATCAAGGAAAAAGAAGCAAAGGGTGGTGAAGCATAATGGAACTGAAAAAAATGAGAGAAATGACCGATATCGAGCTCGCTGCTGAACTGGAAAAGATGAAGAAAGAGCTCTTCAACCTGAGATTTCAGCACGTTACAGGACAGCTTGAGAACCCTGTAAAGATGAGAGAGGTCAAGAGAAATATTGCAAGAGTTAAAACCATCATCAGAGAAAAAGAGCTGGAAAAGGCTCAGGCTTAGTGAAAGGAGGATGTAAATTATGGCAGTTGAAAGAAACAGAAGAAAGACTAAAGTCGGCATCGTTGTAAGCGACAAGATGGATAAGACTGTAGTTGTTGCAATCGAAGACTTCGTAAGACATTCCCTTTACGGCAAAGCTGTAAAAAGAACCAAAAAGGTAAAGGCTCACGATGAAAACAACGAGTGCAATATCGGAGATAAAGTTAGAATTATGGAAACAAGACCTCTGTCCAAGGACAAGAGATGGAGACTTGTAAACATCATAGAGAAGGTTAAATAAGGAGGCACCAGATCATGATTCAAACAGAAACAAGATTGAGAGTTGCTGACAATTCAGGTGCAAAAGAACTTTTATGTATCCGTATCCTGGGCGGTACTTCCCGTCAGTATGCGAATATCGGTGATGTAATCGTTTGTGCTGTTAAAGAAGCAACACCAGGCGGCGTCGTGAAAAAAGGCGATGTTGTCAAGGCTGTAGTCGTTAGAACAAAGAAGGGCGCCAGAAGAGCGGACGGCAGCTACGTGAAGTTTGACCAGAACGCAGCAGTTATCATTAAGGATAAAGAAGATAAGACTCCGGTTGGAACCCGTATCTTCGGGCCTGTTGCCAGAGAGCTGAGAGATAAGGGCTTCATGAAGATCGTGTCATTGGCACCGGAAGTATTATAGGGAGGTGTTGACAGATGCGTATTAAAAAAGGCGATACAGTAGTAGTCATTACTGGTAAAGATAAAGGCAAATCCGGAAAAGTACTGAAGGCTATGCCGAAGGAAAACAGAGTCATCGTTGAGGGTGTAAACATTCAGACAAAGCACCAGAAGCAGACCAGAACAGAAAAGGCTGAGATCAAGCATCTCGAAGGACCGATCGATGCTTCCAACGTTATGTTCTATGACGCGAAGGCAAAAGAGGCCATCAAGATCGGCTACAAAGTAGACGGCGGCAAGAAGGTCAGAGTAAACAGAAAAACCGGAAACGTAATCGACTAGGAAAGGAGGAGAGGATTTTGACAGCAAGATTAAGAGAAACTTACAAGAATGAAGTATTCCCGGCACTGAAAGAGAAGTTCCAGTACAAAAACGTAATGGAAGTTCCTAAGCTGGAGAAGGTTACCATAAACATGGGTCTGGGCGAAGCCAAAGAAAACGCTAAGATCCTGGAAACAGCCGTGAAAGAGATCGGCCTGATCACTGGTCAGAGACCGGTTGTAACAAAGGCAAAGAAGTCCATCGCAAACTTCAAAGTAAGACAGGGCATGCCGGTTGGAGCGAAAGTTACCCTGAGAGGAGACAACATGTATGAATTTGTTGACAAGTTCTTCAATATCTCTCTTCCAAGAGTAAGAGACTTCAAGGGTGTCAGCAAAAATTCCTTTGACGGCAGAGGAAACTACTCCATGGGTATCAAGGAGCAGTTGATCTTCCCGGAAATCAACTATGACGACGTTGACACGATCAAAGGTATGAACATCGTATTTACAACTACGGCAAAGACAGACGAAGAAGCAGCGGCTCTGCTGGAACTGCTGGGTATGCCGTTTGAGAAATAGGAAAACCTGACCGACGGCTTCGCCGCAAGGAAGTTTTCGTATCATTCCCTCGGCGATGCTCGGAAATTATAGGAGGAGGTTAAGATGGCTAAGACATCTCTTAAAGTAAAGCAGCAGAGAAAACCGAAGTATTCCACTCGCGCGTACACCAGATGCAGACTGTGTGGAAGACCTCACTCTGTATTGAAGAAATACGGTATCTGCCGTATCTGCTTCAGAGAGCTTGCTTACAAAGGTGAAATTCCAGGCGTAAGAAAAGCAAGCTGGTAAAATCGAAGTTAAATCAGTGCACAGGCGAAGCCGCCCAGGCGTTGGCGCTGAAACGCGCCAGATCAAAGATTTGAGCGTTTCTCGCACGAGACCTGCCGACAGTTTACCCCGTAAATCGGGCCAGGGCTTCGGCGGTAGTTTCCAGAGCCAGCTAAAGCTGGGGAAACCTCGCACGAGACCTGCCAACGATTTTCTTCAAAAATCGGGCTAGGGCTTCGAACCATGCAAGAGGAAGGAGATATACTGTAATGACAATGACAGATCCAATAGCGGATATGCTGACAAGAATCAGAAATGCCAATACTGTAGGTCATGAGACAGTGGAGATCCCTGCATCTAAGATCAAAAAATCCATCGCAGAGATCTTGCTGGAAGAAGGCTACATCAGCGGCTATGATGTTATAGACGATAACAAGCAGGGCATCATCAAGGTACAGATGAAGTACGGTGCCAACAAAGAAAGAGTTATCAATGGTATCAAGAAGATTTCCAAGCCGGGACTGAAGGTTTATGCAAAGGCCAACGATGTACCGAAGGTACTGGGCGGCCTGGGCATCGCGATCATTTCCACATCAAAAGGCGTTATCAGCGACAAGAAGGCCAGAGAATATGGTGTCGGCGGCGAAGTTATCTGTTATGTATGGTAGGAGGTAAGAATTATGTCAAGAATAGGTAGAAAACCTGTTGTACTTCCTGCCGGAGTAGAAGTTACTGTTGATGAGAAGAACCTCGTAACAGTAAAAGGTCCTAAGGGCACCCTGCAGGAACAGGTAAGCAAGTTAATCAACGTAGAAGTAAAAGAAAACGAAGTGGTACTGACCAGACCATCTGACGCGAGAGAATACAGATCTCAGCACGGCCTGGCAAGAACCCTGGTAAACAATATGGTAGTCGGCGTAACAAACGGCTACGAAAAGAAGCTTCAGCTGGTTGGCGTAGGCTACAGAGCTGAGAAAAAAGGCAACAACCTGGTTATGAACCTGGGTTACTCCCACCCAGTAGAGATGCCAGATCCTGAAGGAATTACGACAGAGGTTCCTGACGCTACCACCGTTGTAGTAAAGGGAATCGACAAGGCAACCGTAGGAAACTATGCGGCTAACATCAGAGCTTGGAGAGAACCTGAACCATACAAGGGCAAGGGTATCAAGTACGCTGACGAAGTAATCCGCAGAAAAGAAGGAAAAGCTGGCGCTAAATAAGAAAGGAGTGAAATGAGAAATGGCAAAAGAAAGCAGAAATGACAAGCGTGTAAAAAGACACGAAAGAGTTAGAAAAAATTTATCTGGAACTCCTGAGAAGCCAAGACTTTGCGTTTACAGATCCAACAAGAACATTTCTTGCCAGATCATCGACGATGTAAACAAGGTGACTTTAGCTTCTGCGTCTTCCCTTGACAAAGACCTGAAGGCCGAGATCGGCTACGGCGGAAACAAGGAAGCTGCGAAGAAAGTCGGCGAAGCTATTGCGAAGAGAGCACTGGAAAAGGGCATCGAAGTCGTTGCTTTTGACAGAGGCGGATTCCTCTATCACGGAAGAGTTAAGGAACTTGCTGACGGTG
>CALLDR010000103.1 GCA_937997955.1 uncultured Emergencia sp.
GGTAATAATGTTCATCATAATCATAGTAGCTGATCGCAGCCATCAGCTTTTCGCTCACAATATTCCCTATAGTGTCACACTCCCCGTCCTCCAGAGCCTGGCGAAGCGGTGAAAGATCCGCACTTTCAATCGATATCCGAAACCAATCCATTACTGAATTCCGATAGATGGTCAGAATCTCCTGATTTGGAATCGCAAGCCGCACATAGACCTGCCCGTTCCGAAAGGATTCGCCGACGGACTTCAGATACCCGGTAAAATACAGGAAATTCCACAAATTGTCCTGTGAACGATAAATGTCCTCGTAGGTGATATCCTCGTGAATCGGCTTTTCTATGCTTTCACCAGCCAAAAGCTGCTCGATCTCATCCCGGGTCTTTTTGTCCGCGCGGCAAACAAGCTCCCGTACAATAGAATTGGAAGAGGTATTAGACCAATACGGCATCGGGTAATCCATGCTGTCATTGACCCTCTCATAAATGTAGTTCAAAATACTCCACGGATTATAGATCTCCTTTTTGCCAAAGCGGTATCCGTCGTACCATTCTTTCACCTCATCAAATTGAGCCTCCACGCCATAGTAACGCATTAGTTCCTTCACCTCTGCCTCTGTAAAGCCAAAGGATTCGCTAAACTGGTCGTTTCGTATAGAATCGATCTTGAGATTGTTCAGACCGGTAAAAATGCTCTCCTTACTGATACGAAGGCATCCCGTAATAACTGCGAATTCCAGACTGTCATTGGTTTTCAGCGCAGACTCAAACAAGGATCGGATAAATCCGGTCATTTCATCGTAAAACCCGCCAAAATACGCGTTTTCCAGAGGAACATCATACTCGTCGATGAGGATGATGGCTTTCTGTCTGTGATATTTCTCCAAACATGCCGCTAAAAGCTTCAATGCGTCCGAATATAGCTGCATGTCGTCCTCCGCGCGGAGGATTCTTTCAAAGGATTCCTTTTCTGACTGGGTTAGCTTACCGCTGTCCACCACGTAGCTATGCCGTTCAAACTCCCTTACGATCTCTTTTTTCAGCATTGCGCAGGCCAATCCAAAGTCCGGCTGTTTCCCTGACTTCATGGACAAATTGATTACAGGATACTTTTGCTGATGCCGCAGATATTCCTCCCCACTGCGCCCGATCAAAAGGTCATCAAAGATCCAGCGGTTGTCAATTTCCTCACCATATTCATTCCGCTCATCTTCAAAAAATCTCCGCACCATGCTCTGATTCAGCGTTTTTCCAAAGCGGCGAGGCCGTGTGAACAGCGTTACCTTCGTATTAGAATCCAACAGCTTTTTTATCATTTCAGTCTTATCTACATAGTAACCATTTTTGGAAATGATTTCTTTCAAATCTTCCATGCCGATGGATATTTTTTTCTGACCCGACTGTCCCATTATCTCCACTTCCTTTCCACTTGGCGTTTTGCTTGCAGACTTGCAGCATCCATGCCCCTCTCTTCTTAGTATACGGTAAACAGTTTGATAAAACAAGTAAAATATACGCGGTGATTTTCGTATATCCCAGTAATATACAGTATGTTTTGGATATACACTTCGTGAGAAGCAGTCCGTATGAAGAGACCCAAACGAATACGGCGGGAAGTCTCCTCCCGCCGTAAGATTAGTATCTATTTGATTTTCATAGTCTTGGAATACGGCCCGTAAACAATTTTACCATTGACTTTTTTATAGGCTCTGGCTTTATAGTAGCAGGTAGTGCTCCCCTCAATTCCATATATATCATTCACATTTGTGTAGCTGCGCAGTTTCTTCCACGTGCCGCTCTTTCCTGTGCTGCTATACCAAATCTGATAGCCTCTGGCCCCCGTTACGGCTGAAAGCTGCACCAATTGTATACGCGTATCGCCGTAATATTCGATTCCTACGATGATTCCTGGCGCTGTCAGTCCGTTTTTCTTTTTCTCCGCGGCTTTTACAACAGTGCCCAAGTTTTCCAAAGCTCCAGTTATGTCTCCAGAGCTGGAACCATTATCTCCGTTGTCTGCAACACTTTTAAAGGTAATGCCGTTTTTCTTAGCGTAGGTCTGAGCCTCCGTATTTTTGACGCCTGATATGGATACATTGCTGAGCTTAACCGGCTTTGTAAGTCCATAGGTCTCCGGAGTATCAAAATCGTAGCCATAGGCAAAATTGTCAACAGAGGCCTTCTTTGGTATTGTCAATGTTTTCAGGCTCTTGCAGCCGCCGAAGGCAGCTGTTCCAAGGCTGTTCAGCTTCGTGTTATTTGCGCCTTTGTTCACTGTCACCTTTGATAATGATTCACAGAAAATAAATGCGCCTGTACCAATGGTTTTTAAAGAGGAAGGCAGCGTAATGCTTGGAAGAGCTGAACAATGATCAAACGCGCCATACGCGATATTGGTTACCGTACTCGGCAGCGTGATTTTGGTCAGACTCTTACAATTTTCAAAAGCATAGGCGGGGATCTCAGTCACCTTTGCCTTCACTGTGACAGTCTTCAGTTTGCTGGCTCCGGAGAAAGCCCCATCATAAATCTGCGTTACACTGGTCGGTACAGTATAGCTGGTTCCTGTTCCTTTATATTTTATTAAGACTTTGCCCAATTTAGTGGTTTTAGTCAAACCAGTCAGCCATGGCGTTCCCGACAGCGCAGATGACCCTACCTTGGTTACATTCTCACCGCCGCTGATTTTTGATACTGCAGATTTGTAGAAAGCCGAGTCTCCGATCGTCTTTACTGACGAAGGAATGGATACAGTTTTTACCGTCTCATTATAGGCCAATGCGCTGTCTCCGACCACCACGATTCCACTTGGAATTGTGAGACTGGAGTCCTTCCCATTGTACGCCACCAAAACCTTTCCCAAGGTTACGATCTCAGAACCCTTTATCCATTTAGTGCCTTCAAAAACTCCTCCAGGTATTCCACTAATTCCAGTTATTTCCTCTACGTTCTTGCCTCCCGTTATCGTTTCAAGATTTTCACACGCCGCCAAGCTGTTCGTGATGCGCTTCAGTGTAGATGGCAGGGAGAGCGACTTCAGATTCGGAAGACCGCTGACTCCCTGATAATACTGCAGGTCAAAGGTGATATCAGTCGCTCCGCTTCCAATAGAGATCTTTTTAATATCTCCGCGTACAGAAAATACATCTTCTAAGCTAAAATATAAAGAGCCTTTTCCGGTCACTTTCAGCGTGCCTTCACTGTCCAGCGTCCATTTAAATTCTTTCGCATACTTAAACGTCCCACTTTTCGCAGCCGCAGCCTGGGCTTTCATCTGCCCTCCGCTTTCTACCGCAAACACGCTGCCGCTTGGCACGATCACGGTTGTCAGCACCAGTGCCATGACCAGCAGCAAACTCAATAGTTTCTTTTTTCTCATGTCTTTCTTCCTCCTATTCATTGTAATTGCTCTTGTATTTCATTAAGGTACGACTGATAGCTCTCCGGCAGATCCAGTTCTGGTTTATCCTGAATCCTCCACCCGAGGCTGTCGGTCGCCTTTTTGACGGTGTCTAACTGCTGAGGAATCCGCAATGCGCGCTCCATGCAGTAAGCCGCGCTTTCCTGATCACCTGCCTGAGTGTACCACTGCGCTGCCGCAATCAGCATGTCCAGATAGTCCTCATACTCCTCCCTTGCATACTTTGCCAGAGAAATCGCTTTTTCCTTGTAGTTCATCATCAGCTGAACGTCTCCCTGGGCAAAGGCCGCCCGCGCTTTTGCATCCCATGCCAGCGAAACGGAATCATTATGCGTCAAAATGTTGTCAGCTATGCTGTCCATTTCCTCCGCGTCTGCCGCCAGCTTCAGCGTTTCCATCTGCAAAAGCGTGTTTTGCGGGTAGAACCGGCCGGCAAGGCTTTGATCCTGGAAATGGTAGGCCGCGATGCCTGCGCCAAAGTAGCACAGGGCCATCGAAAGACACAAAGAACCCGCGGCAAACGCCTTTGATCTCTTTAGGGTCAACGGCAGTCCTCCGCCTCTCTCCCACGGCAGCAACGCCAGGAAAACCATATACATGGCCATGTACTGCAGGTCAAAATCCATCAGCGCATGTGTCCCCATGACGATCAAAAGCAGCCGCTTCCAGCCGCTGTCCGCACGTAAAAGGCCGTAAATCCATGCCCCCAGCAGCCCGATTCCCGCCAGCCAGCCAATATCCAAAAAAACCTGCAGGAATTCGTTATGTACATGGGTTACGGTGTAAACCCCGGTTTGAAAGCTTCCCTGGGTAAAGTAATATCCCAGATAGCCAAGTCCCAGGGGATGCTGCGCGATCACCGGCAGCGCGTCCTTCCAGTAAAGAACCCTTCCCAAAAGGCTGCTCTCCGACAGGGAAAGCTCCAGCAGACGCGTATCTGCCAGTTCACCTTTGATGATCAAAAGCAGCAGGACAGACACTCCGACGAGTCCCACGAGGCCGAAGCATAGTATTTTGCCGCGCCGTTCGCGGACCATTACGCCGGATACCAGCAACGCGGCAGGCAGCATCAAAAACACCGTCCGGCTGCCTGTCAGCAAAATTCCAGCCAACAAAACCGCCGCCTGAGCAAAATTCGCACCGCGCATTTCCTTTTGATGGAGTAAATACAGCAGGCAGACCAGCAAAAACAGCGCAAAGGCGTTTGGATATTGAAAGGTTCCTGCCAATCGGGTTCCAGTCCAGAGATACTCCTGCAGCAGTGGGACTGCCCAGCCGGCAGCAGAAATCAGGGTGAACAGCGTACCCGCGGCGGGCAGATTCCGCAGCAGTTTCTCCCGCAGTTCAGTTTCCTGCATAAAGAGCAGCGCGCACAGCCCTACAGGGAAAAATTTCAGTCCGCCGAAAAAAGCCATATGGCTGTCCACCGCCCAGACTGCACTGAGCAGATATAACAGAGACACCCCCGGAAAACAGTATGCCAGATAATTCTTCTTCCAGACAAAGGCTCCGTTTTTCCACACCGTACTCCACAGCATATATAAAAGCGCAATGCTAAGGACGCAGGATTGATACTCAAAGTAAACCCCTGTACAAGCAAGAGATAAAAATAGAATAACGCCCATGCCGCCCGCTCCTTTCGCTGTTTCGACAAATATATCTTATCAGGTCTGACTGGCAAGTGCATTGATCCAGGTTAAGACAGAGAAAAAACCTGCTCCTCAAAACTTTTTTACATTGTTTTTCCCATAGAACGGGTGTAGGCTAGCTGTAGAAGCATGTTTCAGAAATGGAAGTTACAGTTATATAGCGGCGCTGTGAAAGAATCTATGAATAACTGATAGACGGTTTATACGAAAGGGAAAAATTATGTCAAAAAACACGAAGCTGCCACTGCGCCTGACCAACGACCTGGTATTCTTCTTCGTCTACGCGTCGGATACAGATCAGTCCCGTCAGGCGCTCACAGCCATGCTCAATCTGGTTCTGGATCGGAAAGAGGACCCTATTACGAAAGTTACAGTGGTCAACGGTATTCACAAAGGGTTCAAACCCAGTGACAAAGGAACGATTATGGACATTCGGGCGAAGACCCGCAGCGGTGAGCAATTTGATGTAGAAATGCAGAATAAGATTGAAGAGGATTTCGCAAACCGTACCCTCCTGTACGGCTGCCGCATGGTCAATTCCTCGTTGTCAGCCGGAGAAGATTATGCTACAATGAAGAAAAACGTAGTCATCTCTTTTGTCAATGGCGTGCAGTTTACTGATATCCCGGAGCTGCATACCAGGTTCATCATGGCGGAGGAAAAACACGGATATCCTCTGACCGACAGGCTGGAAATTCATTTTCTGGAGCTGGGCAAGCTGGCTGCTGAGGATCCCACTTTGATGACCCCGCTGGAGCGATTCTGCGCCTACCTGAAATACGCAGGTGACGAGGAGAAGGAAGACTATGTGTCAAAGCTTCTGGAAAAAGGAGAGGAGGCGATCACCATGTCCGAGCAGGTATACCGGGACGTTACAGACGACGAAGTGCTGGAGGTGCTTCTTTGGCACGAGCAGATGGCTGAATACGATAAAAGATACGCTCTCAATGCGGCAAAGAGAGAGGGGCTCGCTCAGGGTATGGAACAGGGCATCGCGGCCCTGATTCTGGACAACCTGGAGGAAGGAAAGACGGAGGAGCAAATCCTCGCTAAGCTGAAAAAGCGCTTTGACCTGGATGAGGAAAAAGCGCTGGAGTATTACCAGAAATATAATCAGGAATGATAGCCGCGAAAGGCTGGAATTGATACAGGGAGAGGCGAACCTCTCCCTGTGTGCTGAAAGCGTTTAATATGCATATTTCAGAAGCTTGTCCTCGGCGCTCATAAAATATGCGCTATAATGTCCGATATAATACGGTGCTGCGCTGGTATAGTACTTCAGCTTTTTTATCGATTTCCCCTTCATAGAACACTGGCGCAGGGAAAATCCGTTTTCATCTGAATTATATACAATATAATAGATTTTCTTTCCGTCAGTATTACTGCGAAGCGCCTTTGGAAGCTGTGTGGCTTTGCCTGTTTTCAGGTCAATCACGTAATGCACTGAATTTCTGACGTCGAGAACCCTCTTTGTTCCCAGAATGTACCGACCATACATTCCTTGCACGGTAAAGTCCTTTCTAATTCGCTTGGCTTTCTTCGTTTTCAGATCGTACTGATATAAATCAGATACCCAGATATAGTCGGCTTCCCGGCCTTTTGTATAATACAACTTATTATTGTAATATCCAACAAATTTTCCCTTTACCGTCTTGATCAGCTTATGGGTTTTTCCCTCAATCGTAGTCTTATAGATCCGACACGTTTCGCCGGCGGAATCATAAACCCCGTAATAGATCGTCTGTCCATTGGTGCTAATCATAGGAGCCAATTGCCCTTTCGATGCTTTAACCCGCTTCAGGCTTTGTACGGTTTTTCCATCAGACGAACAGTACAGAATCGTTTCGATTAAATTGTAGTTTTCATCGCGCTTTTCGGATACCCAGATGTAATAATTTCCCGTTTTCTCAAGTGGTTTTCCATTATATTCAGCCTGACTTCCCACGCTCCGATACGATGTTGCTGCTGCAAAAGTACTCTGAGGTACAAACAAAGCCCCAAGCAGCATGATTAAAGTAAAATATATGAAGACTTTCCTTTTCATTAAAGTTATCCTTTCTTCACGGTTCGATATGCTATGTTCGACCAACCACTGTAGTACGTCTTACCCTCAATGACCGTGTAAGCGCGCACTTTATAATAATAGCGTTTGCCCTTCTTCAAAGACTTGGTGTTGTAGTAGCACTGTTTCTTGGTGGTAAAGTACTTCTTATACCCACTATTTTTCTTTTCAGAACGATATACCTGATACCCTGTGACTGCTGAACCTTTCTTCGTCCATCTCACCTTGATATAGCGTCTACCCTTCTTATCCACGCCCTGGCTCGAAGACGCCTTAAGCCTCACCGACTTTGCGGCTTTGATCTTGGCCTCGGTACTGGTTTGGCCGGTGTCAGAGGAGGAAGGCTCTTTCGCGTCTTTCTTTTTAAATGTCGCTGATATCGTATGATTCTCCGTTACAGCCTCAAAGGTGTAAGAAGTCACCGCTCCTACGCTCTTGCCATCAACTAAAACATCCGCCACTTCATAGCCATCGTCAGGAGTGATGGTGAAAGTTTGAGATGAGCCGTATTTGATTTGAATGTTTCCAGCTGGGGAAACAGTACCGCCCTCATCTCTTGATACGTCCAATTGCACAGACTTTGTCGAGTTCGAACTGTTATTGCCACTGCTTGTACTTCCGATTGAGGAAGGCTTTATATATCCGCATATGCTGCATTTATTCATATCATCAAAATCATGTGCCGCATATCCATTTTTTTCTTTATCGGCCGTAATATCACAGCTTGGTGCTGTGCAGTTGTGCCAATGATAAACGTTACTAAAACTCCATTCTGAAGACCATACGTGTTCATGCTTTTCTTCTACAACCTTTGTTGCACCGCAAATACTGCAAAAATACTCCACCTTGGTGGTACTTCCAACAGGTTCATTACTTATTTTGATATCCCAACGATGCGTATATTGATCCGAGCTCAAATCCGTAGTTGCAACATAGTTTTCAACATTACACACATACTCTCCCCAGTTTTCCAAATAACCCGCCAATTGATCAATATCAGGAATTCCGCATAATTCTAGCAAGCCATCGAAGACGTCTGCCTTTAGTTTTATCAGATCAAGCTGCGTCTCAATGAGCATCCTAAATTCTTCATCATCCTTACTCTCATAGTCGGGGCGCCAATCCGTATAGGCATCAAAATAAACGTACGAATCATACAACTTATTTGCACAAGCAAATTTCAATCCATACACTGCTGTCATAGTTCCATTCAAAACGTTATTTGCTATCTCAGTTCCCTTCTTTACCGAATTAAAGCACGACATTGCAGTAGATATGTTATCTATTGCCACATTAATGCTGTTTCCATATTTCCCATAAAAGAGCTTCTCATTTACTAAATCCATTATACCATTCTGAAAATATGTGGCTACCTCCTTTTGATATTTCGATAATATTCCCAAGTCGGCATCAGATATTTTTCTGTCGCCAGGCAAGAATGTTTCTGCCAAAGCAATGGTCGAATTTGCTGCATCTTTAGCCGCTTCTCTTTGCTGCTGAATTTTACTCGCATTGTTTGAGCGAATAAAAGTAGTCATCATAATTAGCTCAGCCTTCAGTTTAAGTATATTTTCATCGTAATCCGAAACGTCACCTGTTATTAACTTATATAATTTGCTATCCTCTATACCTTCCACTTCGCCGGTAGAATCACATATAAATTTAATAAAAGTTTTAGCTTGATCAGGGGATAAAGTAGGTAAGTTATCAATAAATGCTGAGCTACAGTCTTTATTTACATTATGCTCACCATTCCCTGAATCATTGGCACTTGCATTTCCATTTATAACAATATTTTTCACTCTGTGTTCATTTTTTCCTGCACATGTAGCCGAAGTAATCCCAATCCCACCATATCCAGTTGGCTCAACTTCGTAAGTAAATTTCAGATTACCGTCCACATAAACTGAGCATTCACCAGACGTAATGGTTACTTTCAAATGATGCCAAGCACCATCCTCCGATTCAGGTAGCGCCTCAATCACAAGATGATTATCACCTTTTTCCCTCACTAATGCAATATGATTGTAGTCCGGATCATTGTATATTTCGTTTCGAAAAGTATCTAATTCCACCCCATAACCTTTCGAGCCATAAAACGCCATATCTCTTCCATCTAAAAGCTCGTAGTTCTGATCTGCATAAAAAGCTATCGTTATCCCATCCGCACCAGAATCTTTGTTAGTTCCTGTATAATAATCCAACTCTATTTCAAAATCAGAATAATACAGTTTGCTATACCACATTGCTCCTTTCTCATCAAATAGATTTCTTGTCAAAACGAATTCCTCTTTATTTTCATCAAATGTAACGTCTTTTAATACCCATTCTCCGACATCATTATCCTGCACATTGTCTGGATCTTCAACTGCAAACACTTCTAAAGAAAGTGACGCAAAGACCAATGCCAACCCACAAAAGATACTAATTGTTTTCTTTAGCAATTGATTCATTCTTTTTCTCTCCAATTCTAATTATTTTTTGTTATCGCAGACTTCGCTGCAACCCACTTTCCATAATAGGTCTTTCTATTAACCACCTTGTACGTCCGCACGCGTACGTAGTACTTCTTTTCATTTCTACGTTTCTTCTCTATCTACATCGACAAAATCCAATACTTCAAATAATACACAATGAGCACAAGCCCCACAGCTCCCGTTATGATTCCATAAAAAGCACAGAACCAGGTTCCCGTGCGTCTATTCTTGCTCAATGAGAAGTCAAACATAAAACAATATAAAGGGAATTCCTTTAACACTCCGGTCTTTCCTTCAATATAGTCAACAACTACTTCTCCTTCATGATTATAGACTAGCCTATATATTTTTTGATAACATCTAATTGCGCATTTTCGGTGTATGTCAAAAACTTTATTCCATCGAATCGTCAGCATGATTGCAAGAACACCAGAAATAAGAACCAGCGCTATTAGCAGTAACAACGCTATGTTCTGTTTATATAAGCTTCCATCCGTTATCAGCGTACCTACTACTCCTACCAAAACCAGATAAACGCGTAAAAAAGACAGTCTCTCATTTTCCACATGCCTTGCCTGGCTTAAGTTTTCGCTTACACAATCCTGCAGCAGTTTCATTTCATTGACATTTTCTTTTGGCTCCATTTCAACCTTTCTCCTACAACTTAACCTTCTTCACCGTGCTGAAGCTTCCGTAGATATATTCGCCGTCGCTGTTTTTCCTGTAGCCGCGAACCTTCACATAATAGGTCTTGCCTGTTTTATACGATCCTGTGGTATAGGTGCGCTTAGTCGTAGTATACTTGTCCGCATTTTTGAACTTGGAGTTCGTCGCGACATAGATCTGATAGCCTTCAGCATTGGTACTCTTCGCCCATTTCAGATAAATACTCCTGTTGCCGCTCCAATTCTTCTTGGTCCGTTTGATCGTAGTGATCTTTCCCTTTGTCGGCGCTTTGGTGGTTGATGCCGTCAAAGTATAAGTGCCGCTGTCTCCATTTGACCAGTATTTCTTCAATTGAATATAATAGGTTCCTGCCGATAATTTGTAGGTCCGCTTTAACGTTCCCTTCTTGGTATTGCTGTTCCAGCTTGTTGAAGCATACTTCAGCTGATTCCCTTCCGCATCGTAGATATACATGGTCAGGTCATCAAACTTTGATGGTACGCTGAATGTCACATTGCGCTTTGTCGGGATACTGACTTTGAAAAAATCCGTATCATTCCCTATAGCCAACATGCCGGTCACCTTGTCACCGAGCTCTATGGACTGCGCCTGTTCTAACGAGTTATTGGGCTCCTTTTCAGTACTGCCGATATCCGTATAGGTCTGATCAAAGACATATTTCCCGTCTTGATATTCCCGCAGAAACTCCAAATAATACGTGCCCGGTTCCAGCGGTATCTCAAAAGCCTCTGTACCCATCTTTAAGTTGCTGTTCCATGAGAAATACCAAGACTTGATCTCATTTCCATCCTTGTCCAGAAGCTTCATATTCAGCCTGTCCATGTAGAATTTAAGATCATATTTAAACACGCCTGCTTTGCTGACATTTAATTTATATACATCCAGCTTATCGCCGCAAAACTCAGAAAGTACTCCTGTAACCTTTGTAGTCAGCGGCAAAACATGGGCTGACGCCAACGAATCATCAAAAGTCGTATCCGTATTATATAAAGCCTCCGTCGTATAGCTCATGGAGTATCCTGATGGATCGCAAATCCAATCTGGCTTTATTTCAATATAATATGTTCCTGGATTCAGCAGAACGCTGAAGTTCTCTGTCTTCTGGCCGGTATCACTACGGTTTGAAACATATACATAATCATATTCATTCCCATCCGCATCTAAAAAGCTCACCATTGAATACCGCATAGACGTAATATACTTGATGCTCAATTCCACAGAAGAGCCTGCCGGCACAGTATATCTATAGTAGTCCGCCTTGTTCTCATCTGTCAACGTCCCGCTGACATTTCCGCTGTCGCCCAGCGTTTTCGCGCCCGCCAGAGCGTTTCCTTCCGCTGCCCACGCAGGCACGGTCATCGATACACACAGTGCCAGCATGCAAAGCAGACTGACGGTTTTTCTTATCCACAATCTCATGACATTCCTCCTAGATTTCTTTCTTTTTCGACATCTACATATTAGCATACCCAACTGTCAAACGCATTGATCTGGGTTAAGACAACCAAAAATACGCCGAAAAAAAGCAGGGCTGCTGCGCCCCGCACGCGTATCAGAATTCTGACGTTTCTCTCTCCGCGGCCAGCTGCCTGCGAATTCTGCTCAGACTTTCCGGCTCAATTCCCAGAAACGACGCGATGTCCTTATGCCGTACCACATCGATCAGGCCGTCGTAATTTTCCAGAAACCACAGATACCGCTTTTTCGCCCGCGAAAAACACATGACATGCTTCAATCTGACCCGTTCTTCCAGATTGCTCATGAGCATCCGGCTGCGCAGCCGCATAAGCTCCTCGCTTTCTTCCCCTATCCGCAAAAGTACCCTCGTTTCTATCTCGACATACGCAACATCCGTCACGGCCATCAGATTGACCACCGCAACGCCATGCAGCATATGTCCCGTTGTCATCGGCTCTCCTGGTCGATAAAGAAAAAAATCCGTCGTCTCCTCGCCATTCTCCAGAATATCATAGCCCCGGCAGATTCCCTCCATCAAAAAAAGCGTATTCCCCTGGCTTTCTCCTTCTCTGATGAGCAGTTCTCCTTTTTTCACTTTAATGATCCGCGCCGCCTCGCAAAGCTTTTCGACCAGCGCCTCACTTTTGATATCCAAAACGTCAGAAAAAAACTCGTCCAGCCTCATCTCTTTCCTCTCATTGTCTCCTTCTTCAAATTTCTCCGCATCCTGCTGAAGCCTTCCGGCGTCACATTCAGAAAGCTGGCAACATCCTTATGTCGAACCACATCGATCAATCCCGGGTATTCCCGCAAGAACCAGCAATAGCGTTCTTCCAGTCCCATCCCGCTAAGGACATTTTTCATCTCCCGATGCTTCATAATCCCCTGCATCAAATACATATCATATACCTGAAACAGCTGGGGCCATTGATCACATAAATGCCGCATTGCCTCTGTCGAAAGCCGGACGCACAGACTATCTGTTACGGCTTCAACCGATATTTCCGCCGGTTCATCAAAGCGTTGACATGCCATAGCCGGCTCTCCCGGCCGAAATCCAAAGCAGTCCACGATTTCCTTTCCTTCCCCGTCCAAATAACATCCCTTAAACACCCCTTCCACGATCAAAGTGATCCATGCCTGCATCTCTCCCTGCCTGACGATAACCTCCCCTTTCGATATGCGGACAAAATGGGACTGGCCCGACAAAGTCCGCAGCAGCCCTTCATCTTCCGTTCGCAGAACATCTCTCCAAAATTTCTCGATTTTCTTCAAAACATTTCCCCCGATATTTTCAAAGCTGTACAGCATTGCTGTAATTTACTGCACTGTTAAATGATCATTCAAAAGAAACGGCGTCTGTTATATTCAAAAAGCATCAGATGAAGATTGCCGTCACAGATCGCTTTTTGCCCTTATAATTCTTTTACTTTTACTAATACTAATAGTATCACATTGTTATCAAAATTTCCACTATTACTTACAATTCAAGTATTACATTAAGAAGAGGTGTCCCTTTATGAAAGAAAAGAAACAAATCAACGTCCAGATCGGCGGCCGCATCAGGATTGCCCGGGAGGCCGCCGGATATACACAGGAACATTTTGCCGAGCTGATCGATGTTTCCGTTCAATATACGTCCGACCTGGAACGTGGTGTAGTCGGTACTTCCATTCCTACCCTGATCAAGATATGTGAGGCCCTCCACGTGTCCAGCGACTACCTTCTCTTTGGCCGCACTTCCGAAAACAAAGGCGAGGCTTCCCAAATCGCATCTGTCCTGATGACTCTGACGCCAGAACAGCTTGCCATTGTCCGCAAGGCTGTCCGCGTCACCCTGGAAGCTTTCCGCTGCGCCGACTGATCAAAAGGAGCCCTCCGGGTTTCGCCGCGCCGGAAGACCAAAGGCTTTCTCTCAAAAAAAGAAGGAGAACCCTCTGCCTGCCCACTGGCAAGTCAGAGAGTTCTCCTGTTTTTTTCCTTATAGATTCCCGCGGCTGCCCGCCAGGCGGCGCGCGTCACACTGTCTCGGGAAGGGAGGCTTCCCCATCACCTTTCAGCTCCATCACTTTTCAGTCCCATCATCTTTCAGGCCCGTCACCTTTTGGCTCGTCACCCTTCAGCCCCAGATCCTTCACGACCTCACCGGCGATGATCAGGCCAGCGACAGACGGGACAAAGGCGTTGCTCCCGGGAACCTGCCGTCTCTGCGTGCACTTTCTCGCCGTTCCCGGCGGACAGATGCAGTGAGTGCGGCAGCTGATCGCCATATCATCGATAGGCGTCATCGCCGGCTCCTTGGAATATACCACCTTCAGCCCCTTCACGCCCCGCTTCCGCAGCTCCTGGCGCATGACCCTGGCCAGAGGGCAAATAGAAGTTTCATAGATGTCAGCCACCTCAAAAGCCGTCGGATCCATTTTGTTGCCGGCGCCCATGCAGCTGATGATCGGAACGCCCGCCTTCTCAGCCTGCATCACCAGCTCCAGCTTTCCCGTCACGGTATCGATGGCGTCCACGATATAGTCGTACAGCGTGAAGTCGAACTGGTCCGCCGTCTCCGGCGTATAAAAGGTCTTATACGTCCTCACCTCCGCCTTCGGGTTGATTTCCAAAATCCGGTCCTTTGCCACGTCTACCTTGTATTGGCCCACGGTACTGTGAAGGGCAAAAATCTGCCGGTTGATATTGGTCAGGCACACCCGGTCGTCGTCGATCAGGTCCAGAGTGCCGACGCCGCTGCGGGCCAGAGCCTCCGCGGTATAGCCGCCGACCCCTCCAATACCGAAGATGGCCACTCTGGAGCCATACAGCCTATCCATTCCTTCCTTTCCAAAGAGCAGTTCTGTTCTCGAAAATTGATTCAACATATCCGTATTCTAACCCTCCGTCGCTTCGTTTTTCATCGTTTCATTCTTCGTCGCTTCATTCTTTATCGTTTCATTCATGCTTCCCGTGCGGTAGCCCATCAAATCCAAAGTCACATAGGAAAAGCCCAGTTCCTTCAGTCTGCGGCCGATTAAGGTCCGCTTGTCCTCCTCAAGAACGGCGTGAAATTCCTCCGGCAGAAGCTCAATCCTGGCGATAGTTCCATGGACGCGTACCCGCACCTGATGAAATCCCAGGTCCAGAAGAAGCTGCTCCGCCTGGTCCACCATTCCCAGCTTTTCCTCGCTGATGGTCTCTCCGTAGACAAATCGGGAGGAAAGGCAGGCAAAGGACTGTTTGTTCCAGGTCGGAAGCCCCATCTCCTTTGACAAAGCCCGGATCTCCTCTTTGTTCAGCCCTGCTTCCCGCAGCGGACTTCTCACGCCCAGCTCCTTTACCGCCATCAGCCCTGGCCGGTAGTCGCCGTTATCATCTATATTGGAACCCTCGGCTACCGCGTCAAATCCGCGCTCCTCCGCGATCTTCCATATTTTCTCAAAAAGCTCATGCTTGCAGAGATAGCATCGGTTCGTCGGGTTCTGCCGGAAGCCTTCGATGTCCAGCTCCTCCGACTGGCAGACCACATGAGCGATTCCCCGTTCCGCGCAAAAGGCCTTCGCTTCCTTCAACTCCCGTTCAGGAAAGGAGCAGGACGCCGCGGTCACCGCGATCACCCCGTCCCCCAGGACCTGATGCGCTGTTTCCAGCAAAAAAGTGGAGTCCACGCCGCCGGAAAAGGCGATTGCCACCCTTCCCAGCTGAAGAAGACTCCGCTGTAAATTCTCGAATTTTTCCTGTATTTGCTCCATCTGTATCGACCCTCTTTCATGAGGGCAAAAGGACGCGTCAGCAGCTCGCATCACTTCGCCCTGCAAATTTATATTTTTCCCATCTGATTAATATGTTTATTCTAGCAAGAAATCCGCCTCCTGTCAATTCACTTTGTCAATTTGATCAGAGCCTGCGCGTGAGAACCAGTTCCTACCGGGAAGAGCTTCACATCTCACGAAGCTATGCCTGGCTTCGTCCTTCCGCGCCCTTGACAACCTGCCCGTTCACAGGATATACTTACAGAGTGAAATTCCCAGAAGACTTGCGTTTCGGAGGTATCTATGAAGAAAAAAATCTGCATTTTATATACTGGCGGCACCATCGGCATGGTGCCCACCGAAAAGGGCTATGCCCCGAAAAAAGGCTATTTCTACGACCGGCTCCGCGCCATCGAGGATCTGAACGAGCCCGATATGCCCGCATGGGACATGATCGAGTTCGATCCCCTGCTGGACTCCTCCAACATCGCCGTAGACCAGTGGAACCAGATCGGCCGCGCTATCCGCGACAACTACGAAAGCTACGACGGTTTTGTCGTCCTCCACGGCACTGACACCATGGCCTACACCGCGTCAGCCCTCTCCTTCATGCTGGAAGGTCTGGCCAAACCCGTCATTTTGACCGGCTCCCAGATTCCCCTTTGCCAGCTCCGCTCCGACGCGCGGGACAACCTGATCACCTCCGTCCTCATCGCGGGCCAAAGCGTCGTCCGCGAGGTCTGCCTGTACTTCGGCGGCAGGCTGATCCGGGGCAACCGGGCCGTCAAAGCCTCCGCGGACGGCCTCATCGCCTTTGATTCCCCAAACTTTCATCCTTTGGCTGAGGCCGGCATCGATATCCACTACAACACCGACGCTCTGCTGGTTCCATCAAAGGGTGTCCGTCTGAACCTGGTCCAGTTCCGTCAGACCTCCATCGGCGTGCTGAAGGTTTTCCCCGGTATTCAGTTCAGTCTCTTTGAGTCCATCATGACCGAGAGCCTGAAGGGCATCGTCCTGGAGACCTTTGGAGCGGGCAACATTCCAAGCTACGACGACGCCCTGCTCCCGATCATAAAGAAGGCCTTTGATCACGGCACCATCGTCACCGTCTGCTCCCAGTGTCCCAGCGGCACCGTCAAGCTGGGCGCCTATCAGACCAGCGCGGCCCTGACCGGCGCAGGAGCGGTCAGCGGTTACAACATGACCACCGAGGCCGCCGTCGCCAAGCTGTACTACCTGTTCAGCCTGGGCCTGGACCGGGACGCCATCAAAGAAAAGATGGAAGAAAACCTCCGCGGTGAATTGACAAAATAGTTGACAAAAGGCATTGAAAAGACGCTTTGCAACGAAGCTCTTCTTCAATGCCTTTTTCATATCACAAAGTTTACCGCACGTATTTCTGCAGCCATCGGTCCCCGCGATAGCGGATGACGAAGATGACAATCCTGCCGATCCAGTCCACGAACATCGCGAGCCATACGCCCAGGAGCCCCAGGCCCACATATTTCGAGAGCCACACGCCGGTGCAGATGCGGAAGATCCACATGGACGCCACCGCGACGATCATGACAAAGGCAGTATCCCCCGCGGCCTTCAGGGCCTGGGGCAACGTGAAGGACAGCGGCCACAGCAGCACACCCAGGCCGCCGTGAAGCCAGAGAACGATCTTTGCCAGGTGCGAGGCTTCGTCGGAGACATTGTACAGCCGGAGAATCAGCGGCAGCGCCAAAACAATGAGGATGTTCAGCACCAGCATGGAGATATATGCCCATTTCATCAGCTTTTTGGTATACGCCCGCGCCCCTTGAAAATCCCTGGCGCCGACGCACTGGCTGACCACCGTGATCATGCCCACACCGATGGCCTGCGCCGGCAGGATCTGAAAGGTTGCGACGGAATTGCCGATGGCGTTGGCCGCAATCGACGCCGTTCCGAAGGAGGACACCACGCTGAGCAGCAGGATCTTGCCCAGATGGAACAGGCTGTTCTCCACACCGCTGGGAACGCCCACCTTCAAGATGTTTTTCACCGTGCGCCAGTCCAGCCGCAGAGAAAAAGGCCTGCTGAGATGCAGGACATATTTTTCACTGCGCAGCAGCCACAGGACTGCTCCCGCGCCCAAAATCCTGGACGCCAGCGTCGGAATCGCCACGCCTTCCACGCCCATATGAAAAGCGAAGATCAGAACCGCGTTGCCGCCTACGTTAAGCAGATTCATCACGATGGAAATCCGCATGGACACAGAGGAATTTCCCATGACACGAAAGACCGCGGCTCCCGCGTTGTACAGCGCGATAAAAGGAATGGACGCTTCCACGATGATGAAATAGGTGTCGGCATAAGCCATGACGTCCGCCTCGATATTGCCGAAAAGGCCGTGGAGGATCAGACCTTTTGCCAGATACAGTGCCGCTGTTATGACCGCCGCCAGGGCCGCGATGAAGATCAAAAGCTGTCTGGCGGACGCATTGGCCCGGTCCAGATCCCTGCATCCGATATACTGTCCGCACACCACCGCCCCGCCTGTTGCCAGGGCCGCAAACCCAAAGAATACCAGCGTGTTGACAGAGTCCACCAGAGATACCGCGGACACCGCCGCCTCTCCCACGCTGGCCACCATGATAGAATCCGCCAGGCCCACCGTAATAGCCAGAAACTGCTCGATGATCAAAGGCAGAATCAGCCGGTAAAGCTGCCGGTTGCTGAAGCTTACACTATTTCTTTGTTCTTCTATTTCGTTCAATCTTATCACGCTCCTACAGTACTATTCTATCACAAATGTCAAGAATCAAGCGCGTATGAATCAATCCCGCGTATAGGGTGTTGAGCCCATGCAAAAAGCCATTACACACTTACAAATGTTAGTCAAATCCTGTCTCATATCCTCCAAAGCAATCTGCTGTCAAAAAAAGCAAAACGCTGTAACTGTCTAAATTCAACAATTACAGCGTTTTATTTATGGAGCTCCCTGCCGGACTCGAACCGGCGACCTGCGCGTTACGAATGCGCTGCTCTACCAACTGAGCCAAGGAAGCGCGCTTCGCAGATGAGCGGCGCTTGGCACGCCCACCCACGAAATAAACTATTTAATGATTTCAAAGTTACAGCCAGGAAAGTCCAGATCAAATCTGCAGATCCCCTTGTACTGGCAATAGGTACACGGAGATTCCCGTTCGGTCTTCTTCGGCGTGATGGCGATTCTGCCCTCTGCCAGCTGTCCGCACAGCTTCCGGATCTGCCGGTCCACATCTGTCTGCAGAGCGTCGAATTCCTCATCGCTGAGCAGGAATCCGTCTGAGGTTGCCTTGATCCCTTCCTTGCCGCTGCGCAGCGGAACGATATCGGAATAACCGTCAAACTCTCCGGCAATACTGTCGATAACCTGACCATCATCTACCATTATACCATTTAATCGGAAAAATTTCCTCATTTCTTTTGAAATTTTTTCGGAAATTTTTTCTCTGTCCGCACCTGTCAGGTCTACACGGTGATCGTCGATCAGAAAGTAGAACACTCCTGCCGGACGGCGGATATTTTCCTGCGCTGCCTTTAAGTATAACATAAGTTGAAGCCGATATCCACCCCTAGCTTCACAAATTTTAAAATTTTCTTTTCCGGTCTTGTAGTCTATGATCTTCACCCGGTCGTCTTCCAGCAGATCCAGCCGGTCGATCTTGCCTTCCACGTACACCTTTTCGCCGCTTTGCAGCTCCACCTCCACGGCAGGTATCTCTCTGCCCCGGCCGAAGGACTCCTCGTAGCGGCTCTCTTTGATGTGTCCGGCTCTGACCTGCTCCACCAGCGCCCAGCAGACGTGAAAGCAGGTGTCCTCAATGCGCTGGATCTTGTACTGCTCCTCGCTGCCGAAGGAAAAGACGCCCTCCCGGTAGACCGCTGCCTCCGCTTTCGCCGTTTCCGCGACAAATGCCCGGCACTCCGCCTCTGTCACCGTATCCCAGGCGTTTTCCTCCGCCAGCTTTCGTGAAACCGCCATGAGGCATCGATGGTAGATATCGCCGATTTCCCGGCCCGCCGCCTCAAAGACGCGCCGTTCTTCCGGCCGCAGGCCGTAGGCCACAAAGTGAGCAAAGGGACAGCGAGAAAACCGTTCCAGCCGGGACGGGCTCAAAGACAGGGCCGTCTGCCCTTCCTTTTTATACAGCAGCTCCGCCAGCTCCCGGGGCAGATCCTTCTGCTCGTTGGTGAATTCCAGCCCTCCGGCCGCCCTCTTCAGGCTCTCCCAGTCATTTTTCCGATACCAGTCGATGACCGTCCGCCATCCTCCGTCGATCTTTTCGCCCTTTCTGCCCCGCTGCAGCGCCTGGGTCAGATGGCGCAGAGCGTTGATCCTGCCAATGGCCAGCCCCCGGATATCCCCCCGGTTGACAACATCAGGCTCGACGGCCAGCTCAGGAAAAATGGCCCGAAGGGTATCCACGATCTCCGACGGACGGCTCTCCTTCCCGTCACTGTCGCTGGCGGCATAGCTGATCCACAGATAGTCAGACGCCTTGGACAGATTTCGATAGATCGCCAGCTTTTCTTCCAGGCTGCGAATGTGATCCACCTTGCAGAGGGTCGTGCCCTCTTCCGCCAGAAATTCCAGCTCCTCCACGGAAAACAGCCCTTCGTCAGCCGCCGCCGCGGGCAGCAGCCCTTCGTTGGCGCCCAGGACCACCACCGCCTTGACCGGGCCGCTTCTGGTACGCTGCATGGTACCCATGAGGATATCGTCAGAGGTGGGCGGCAGCACGCCTACTTCCAGCTGGGACAGGCCGGTAACCAGGAGCTCGGTAAATTCCTTTCCATCAAAGGGCTCTTCGCCCATCAGCTCCGCCATCTGATCCAGCAGACCTACCAGCTTGCCCCAGATCTGCGCTGTCTCCTCTGCCAGATCCAGCAGCCCCTGGGCCTCCTGCTTTGCCGCCAGCTCTGTGACCGCCTGACCCAGTCCCGCGTCCTCTATGAGAAAATCGTAATAGCTTTCGATGAACGCTCCCGTGGTCTCGGAAGACCTGCAGACCTCCTCAAAGGCTGTAAACAGCTCCATGGCCCGGCGACGCAGGTTCTCCACGGCTTCCAGCCCGTCGTCCCCGTATTCCGTCTGCCCCCGGACAAAGGGCTTCTTCCACATGGAGCCTTTGACCCGGTACTTGATGGCGTAGTTCTCCAGGATCTCGATTTCATTGTCGCTCAGCGAGGAAAATCCTGTTTTCAGCGTTTTGAACACGTCCTGGGTCCTGTACCTTCCTGTTACGGTCTCCAGCAGCGCCACAGCAAAGATGGCGATCGGGGAGTGCATGACGGTCCGCGTCCTGTCATCAAAGACGCCGATGCCGTACTCTTCGAAGACCCTTTTGATTGCGGAGCCGCGCACATTCTGATCGTTGCAGATGACAACGATATCCCGGTACCGCATACCCTTGTCTCTCAGCAGCCGCAGGATAAAAGCGGCCGCGGACTCTGCTTCGTGATAGATATTGGCCGCCTGGCACAGGACGATGCCGCCGCCGCTGTCTTTTCCCTTCCTGCAATCCGACGCGGGCCTGCGGCCCACGGCGTACAGCTCTCTCTCCAAAGCCGCAAACGCCGCAGAGTGCTTCTCCGCCGGATACGTCTCGGCGGACACCCTTTGCTCACGGCACGCCACGCCAAAGAGCTCTGCCTGCCGCGCCAGCGCCGACTTGACCATGCCGGTCAACTGGAAGATCTCCTCGTCCCGGCAGTTCTGGTCGTATGTCAGGAAGACGTTCAGCTCCCCGGCCACGGCCATGAGGTGGCCCAGCACGTCCAGGGCCTTCGGGGCGAAGCTGTCGAAGCCGTAGACCCAGATGCGGCTGCCGGAAAGCTGGTCCGACGTCTCTATTCTGGCGGTGTAAAGGTCGATCAGGTCCTCGGAGTCAGTGTATTTGCCCTGGATGCGCCGCTGATACTCGCAGAAGATCACCTGCAGATCGGTCAGTTTTTTGGTTAGCAGGCTGTTTTCGGGCAGGCTGCCGGTCAGGGAGGACAGCTGCTCCGGCGATACGTTGTACTGTTTCATTTCGGAGATGAAGTTATTGGTCATCTCGATGAAGGAATTTTTACGCCGGCTGCCGGCAAAGACCTGCAGCTCTTTTTCTTTGTCGCGCAGAACCTGGGCCAGCAAGATGTGCCGGCCGTACTTGTCGATGAAGGTGTTTCGGCTGCCGCCCTGCTCCGCCAGGAGACGGCTGCCCAGGCGGGACATGCTAATGACCTCCACGTCCATGAGGCCGCGGACGCCGAGAAGCCGGAAGGCCTGCTTTTCTCCTTCCAGGGTATACTGATCCGGCACGATGACAAAGGTTCTCCTGGGCCGCACCTTTGACGCCGCCTGAATCTGGTCGTATATGAACTTTTCCTTGTCTACGTTTTCTCTGCCGTAAAAGATATGAACCATAGTTTTCTCTCCGCTCCGCGCGGCCTCAGACCAGTTTCAGCAGGTCCTCGGCCTTCTCAATAAAATACTCCGGCGCGTCCAGACCCTCCAGGTCCTCTTTCGTGACCGCCTCGGCCCAGCCGACTAACGCCGCCTTGACCCCGGCGTTGTGGGCGCATTTGATGTCGAACATGCTGTCTCCCACCATCAAAGCCTCTTCTGCCTTCGCGCCCAGCCGGTCCAGGGTGATCAGCACCGGCTCCGGATCCGGCTTGTGCTTGCCGCAGTCGTCGCAGGTGATGATCTCGTCCAGATATTCCGCGACGCCGAATTTGTTCAGGCCGATCATGGTGGTGTTCCGCATCCGGGACGTGGTCACGGCTGTCTTCAGGCCCCGCGCTTTCAGCTCTTTGATCAGCTCCACCATGCCCGGGAACGGCTCGATCATCTTCTCGTAGATGTCCTTTTGATGTCCCCGGTAAATGGCGATGGCGGTCTCCACCGGCGTATCCGGAAAATATTTCGCCATGCTGACGGCAAGGGGCTCGCCGAAGGTTGCCTTCAGCGCCTCTTCCTCCGCTTCGCTGCCGGTCAGGACCCGGTACACGTGCTGCCAGGACTCGATGACCAGGCCGTTGGTGTTCGCCAGGGTTCCGTCAAAATCAAACAGTATGGTATTAAACATGGTATGAAAAGCCATCTTCCTTTCCCCTCTATGTTTCGATGATATTTCTGCTGTGTTTCATTATAGCTTAGTTATAACAGCTTAGTTATATTTCAAATTGCGTCTCGCGTCGCAGCTGTGTTTCTGCGTGTTCTGCCTGCCTAAAACTTCATGGTCAGGCCGATCTTCTTCTTTTCAGGATCGATGCTGATGATCTTCACCTTCACCGTGTCCCCCACGGAAACCACGTCCATGGGATGCTTGACGAACTTGTTGGACAGCTGGGACACGTGGACCAGTCCGTCCTGCTTGACGCCGATATCCACAAAGGCGCCGAAGTCCACCACGTTGCGGACGGTGCCTGTCAGCTCCATGTCCACCTTCAGATCCTCAAAGCTTCTCACGTCGTTTCGGAAGATCACCGGCGGCGCGTCCTCGCGGGGGTCTCTGGCCGGCTTCTTCATTTCCGCCACGATATCGGACAGGGTCATCTCTCCGATGCCCAGATCGGCCGCCATCTTTTTTACGCTTTCCGACGGCTTCTTCGCCGGATAGACCTGGAAGATCTTTTCGTCGATGGCCTCTCCCACGCCGCCCGCGGCGATATCCTCTTTGGTGATGCCGATCCTCTTCATCATCTCCTCCGCCGCCGGATAGGATTCAGGGTGGACGGAGGTGCTGTCCAGCGGCTCGCTGCCGCCGGTGATCCGCATAAAGCCGGCGCACTGCTTAAAGGCCTTTTCGCCCAGCTTAGACACCTTCATCAGCTCCTTCCGGTTCTGGAAACGTCCGTGCTCCTCCCGGTAAGCCACGATGTTCTTGGCGATACCCATGTTGACGCCGGAAATGTAGGAAAGCAGGGACGGCGACGCCGTGTTCAGGTCCACGCCTACCCTGTTCACGCAGTCCTCCACCACGGTGGCCAGAGCGCCGGTCAGCTGCTTCTGGTTGATATCGTGCTGATACTGGCCCACGCCGATATGCTTGGGATCGATCTTGACCAGCTCGGCCAGCGGATCCTGCAGTCTGCGGCCCAGGGACATGGCCCCTCTGGTGGTCACGTCCAGATCAGGGTATTCCTCCGACGCCAGCTTTGACGCGGAATACACAGAAGCCCCCGCCTCGTTGACGATAGTGTACTGAATATCGTAGTACTTCTTCTTTAAATATTCTGCGACCACTTCCTCGGTCTCCCTGGAAGCGGTGCCGTTGCCGATGACGATGACGTCGCAGCCGTATTTTTCAATGATCTTGGTCAGCACCCGCTCTGTGCCCGCCACGTCTTTCTTCGGCTCTGTCGGGTAAATGGTGGTAAAGGCTCTCAGCCTGCCGGTCTCATCCAGCACGGCCACCTTGCAGCCGGTTCTGTAGCCCGGGTCGATGGCGATGACCTTCTTTCCCCGCACCGGCGGCACCATGAGCAGCTTCTCCGTATTCTTGGCAAAGACTTTGACAGCGTCGGTCTCCGCCCGCTCAGTCAGAACGTTTCTCATCTCCCGCTCGATGGACGGGGCGATGAGCCGTTTATAGGCGTCGGCGATGGTCTCCCGCAGCAGATCCTCAAAGATGGACTTGCCGCGGATCACCTGCTTTTCGATATATCCCGTGATCACATCGCTGTCGATGGTCACCTTCACCTTCAGCTTCTTCTCCTTTTCGCCCCGGTTGACGGCCAGCACTCTGTGATTCGGCATCTTGCAGATGGCTTCGCTGCTGCCGTAATACATGTCGTAGACCGTCTTTTCCTCCGGGTCTGCGGCCTCTGTGGAGATCTGTCCCCGCTCAAAGGTCTTCTCTCTGATGGCTTTGGTCAGGTCGGCGTCGTCGGCGATCATCTCGGCGATGATGTCCATGGCTCCCTGGGCGGCCTCTTCCGCCGTCTCCACGCCTTTTTCAGGATCGATGAAGTCCGCCGCCACCGCAAGGGGATCTCCGTCCTTCTTCTGCTGGGCGTAAAAGATCATGGCCAGAGGCTCCAGGCCCTTTTCTTTGGCCTTTGACGCTCTGGTAGCCTTTTTCTGTTTATACGGCTTGTACAGATCCTCCACCCGCTGCAGCACCTCCGCCTTCTCGATCTCCGCCTTCAGTTCGGCGGTCAGCTTGCCCTGCTCGTCGATGAGACGGATAACCTCTTCCTTCCTGGCTTCCAGATTCCTGAGGTAGGTCAGCCTTTCCTCCATGTCCCGGAGAATCACGTCGGTCAGGCCGCCGGTGACCTCTTTCCGGTACCGGGCGATAAAGGGAATGGTGTTTCCCTCGTCGATCAGGTTCACCGTGTTTTCTACCTGGGCGGTCTTAACCTTAAATTCACTTGCTAATGTTTCTATGATATTCATGTATTCTGTTCGTCCTCAACTTCTGTCTTACTTGTCTGATTCGTCTTTCTGCTTCAATTTTTCATTGATAAAGTAGTCGATGTCCCCATCCATGACGGCGTTGACATTACCTACCTCCGCGCCGGTCCTGTGATCCTTGACCATGGTGTAGGGCTGGAACACGTAGGAGCGGATCTGGGAACCCCATGTGATCAGGGAAAAGTCTCCTTTCAGCTCCTTCAGGTTTTCCTTGTGCTCCTGTTCCTTCAGCTCCATCAGCTTTGAGGCCAGGATCTTCATGGCCATCTCCTTGTTCTGATGCTGGCTCCGCTCGTTCTGGCAGGTGACCACGATATGGGTCGGCAGATGGGTGATCCTGATGGCCGAATCGGTCTTGTTGACGTGCTGGCCGCCCGCCCCGCTGCTCCGATACGTATCGATGCGCAGATCCTCCGGATCGATTTCCACGGTCATGTCGTCCTCGATCTCCGGCATGACTTCCAGGGCAGCAAAAGAAGTCTGCCGCTTGCCCGCCGAGTTAAACGGCGAGATCCGCACCAGACGGTGAACGCCCTTTTCGTTTTTCAGATAGCCGTAGGCGTTTTCGCCTTCTACGATCATGGTGGCGCTTTTGATGCCGGCCTCCGTGTCGTCCTGCATATCCACCAGGGTGACCTTGTAGCCCTTCTTCTCCGCCCAGCGGGTATACATCCGATAGAGCATCTGGGCCCAGTCCATGGCATCGACGCCGCCGGTGCCGGCGTGGACAGAGATGATGGCGTTGTTGTGGTCATACTTTCCGTCCAGCAGCGTATCCAGCTTCAGCTCCTCCAGCTGGGCCTGCAGCTGGGCGAAGCTCTCTACGATGGCGTCCGCCTCTTCTTCGTCCTCCATCTCCTCGGCCAGCTCAATGAGCTCCTCCGTATCCGTAAAGCCTTTTTCCAGGCGGTCATACCGTTCTACTCTGGTTTCCAGGCTTTTTTTCTTCTTCAGTAAATTCTGCGCCGCTTCCGGGTCGTCCCAAAAGCCCTGCGCTTCCGTCTCTTTTGTAAGCTTTTCTAATTCTCCCTTCAGACCAGCCAGGTCAAAGGGACTCACCTACCTCTTTGAGCTTCGCGATCGCCTGCGGCAGATCGACTTTGATCTGATCCAACTGAATCATGCTTTTCTCAACTCCCTTCGTTTTGGAAAATCGGGCAAATCCCGTATCTATATATCATATCATAAAACCCGCGAGAAAACTAGTAAAAGAGTTGGCTGTTTGCCAGAGCGCTAGGTAAGTCTCGTCCTTCAGTAAAACCAATATAGTATAATTTTTTGCCCTGTCAAAAGTGGCGTGATTCTCCATAACCTGGGTAGACAGAGAACTAGGTACATGTTTTAAAGGACTTGCCATACCAGCCACAATCGCATGTTCTGCATGGTACGTTCCAGAATAAGATATTGGTTTTAAGTCCCTCTCGTGAGAATAACAAAATAAGATCCTGAAAGAAACTCCTCCCGGAGTCTTATATCATTTCGCCGCTTAAGTTATATCCTATAGTAATCCTCTACATTATGATGTCTTTTCCAACATATCATGGATATATGCCTTCAGACCTTCTTCCGTTCCTATCCCGTACTTATGGTTGATCGCTTCATAGTATTTCATGATACATTCCTTCGGAAGAAGCTCACTC
The DNA here is from genome assembly GCA_937997955.1 of uncultured Emergencia sp. Lineage (GTDB taxonomy): Bacteria > Bacillota > Clostridia > Peptostreptococcales > Anaerovoracaceae > Senimuribacter. Next base: position 26,546 of record CALLDR010000103.1, read on the forward strand.
GAAGGAATACTGTCTCCGTAGCCTTTCCTGGCCTCCTTCCACGGATCCTCATTGTGTGTAATCCGCTCCAGTACTTTCCCACCGTACATCCCGAATGTATTCACCACAAGATCAATTACGTTCTTCTCGTCTTCCGTCAGGGCATCCGCAGTTCCTTCAAACAAAGCAAACCGCGCATCATCAATCGGATTATATTTGAAATCTCTGAACAGTTCATATACCTCCGGATATACCGGACCATGCACCCATGCCCGACAGTCCTCTCCAAAAATCGGTCTGCCATACAAAGCAGAATAAATGCCCTGTATGAAATACAAAAGTTTCTGCAGCATCAGAGGGGTTACCTCTTCCAGCTTTTCAAACACATATGCAATCACCCTCAGCATCTTGTCAGAAACAGAAAACAGGCTCTCTATGCTGTCTGCCGTTGCCATCGCCTTCTTAAATGCTACATCTGTCAGCTTATCTCTGTTCTCTACAAGTTTCGTTTTCATATATGCCGGGGAAGAGAGTGCCGCTCTTACCACATCTGAATACTCTCTGGACGGAACCTGCCCTTCCAGATATCTCGGTATAGTAACCTCGCCAAATCCAAGTGCAAGCGACAGCGGAGCCTTACCAATCTTATAGATCTTCATCAGTCTTTCAATATCATCAATAGAGGCAAGCCCTTCTGTGGTTCTGTACTGCTCATCGATTTCCTGGACATTCTTATCAATCAGTCCGGGGATGCTCATTTCCTCACCACACTCCGCACATATAGCTACGGTGATTCCAAATGTGTAATCTTTATCTTTTATGGTCTTTACGATGTTCCTCTTCTGCAAAAGGTACTCTGTTTCCCTTCTGCAGTCTATGCAGAAATCTCTTCTTCCCTTCTCTGTCATAACGGCCACCTCTTTTCCTCCTGATTATTTGAAATAATATGTCAGTGGATGTTTCTGCTCATGGAATGAAATAACAATCACAAAACAGTTTTCCAGCTTATTAAATTTGATATATAGAGATACGGTTTTCTCTTCCTTTCCGGTTCTCTCCAAAAGAGTAACATCTTTGCCAAATACATATAGTCTTTCGCGCTCAAGGCCTTTATGTTCATTCTGCAGAATTTCCGAAAAATCCATTACAGTAAGGCTCAATATAATTAATTTCCTTCGCTTTTGCTTCATCGATAACATAGTCCAGAAACAGATTGATGTTATCCTGCCGTTTGGCGTTCCGATCAAGCCGGTATCTATTATTCTCAACAGCCTCTTTCACTTCAGAAAGATACTGCTCTATGTCGTTTTTCTTTATGTTCAATACTTCATCCTCTGCAGAGTATACGATATGATTTTCGTTTTTTCCCATCATCAGCATACATCGATGATAGAATTTTATCAATATCCAATCACCAGCTTTCGATGTACGGCGACAGAAAATATCTGCCGCCAGCTCCACAGGCAGGCAGCATGCTCTTCGTAGCATCAAAGGTAGGAGAAACCCCAATCACGGATATTATCAAAAATTTATGGCCGTTCCTGATCGCCATCACCGTCGCAATAATCCTGATGATCGCGTTCCCGCCGATCATCACCTTCCTGCCTGGACTGGTAAATTAAAAGGAGATATAAACAGCCGGAGCAGCGCCTGCCGCTCCGGCCTTCTATAATTTTCATTTCTTCAGCCTATGCATGCTGTTCTCTTTCTTCCCAGAGCTTTTCGGCCACCGGCGCCCACGCCTTGGCGTAGTCCACGCACTTGCCGCAGAGGTGCTCGCAGGACTCAGGCGCTTCCAGATCCGTAGACTTTGCGCCGGTCTTTTTCACCAGCTCCTGCAGGATCTCCGGATTTTCCAGCATCGGACAAGGCCGCAGATGGTTCTCATTAAACGGCTGTCCGTCTCTGTACGCCAGGAACAGCGGCTGGCGCAGGCAGTCCAGCAGAGACTGCTCTTTGATGTTTGCGCCGGAGTAGTGGATGAAAACACATGGCTCCACATCTCCGTTGGCATTGATATGACAGTATCTCTCACCTGCCGCGATACAGCCGTGGACAAATTCCCCGTCGTTCTGGAAGTCGATGGCAAACAGTTCCTTGCCGCCCTCCAGGCCGCGGATCTCACGGACCTTATCGTGCATGTAAACTCTCTGCTCCGGCGTCAGCAGCAGCTCTGTGCTGGCGTTTACGCCTACAGGCATGTAATGGAAATACCACGCGAAAATGCAGCCCTTTTCGATGAGCATATCCAGGAACTCATCGCTGGTCACGGTGAGATAATTCTGGCTGGTGTAGCAGATGGATACGCCGAAAGGAATCTTCCTGCTGTGCATCAGATCCATAGCGTCCAGCACTTTCTGGAAGTGTCCTTCTCCCCTTCTGCCGTCGTTGCTCTCTTCAAAGCCTTCGATGCTGACAGATACGAAGAAGTTTCCAATCCGCAGCAGCTCGTCACAGAACGCCTCGTCGATCAGCGTACCGTTGGTGAAAGCGTGGAACGCGCAGTCGCTGTGCTTCTCGCAGAGGCGGATGATGTCTTTTTTCTTGATCAGCGGCTCACCGCCGGTAAACAGATAGGCGTGGATGCCCAGTTCCTTGCCTTCTGTGACCACCTTATCCATATCCTCAAAGGACAGGTTCATCTTGTCGCCGTATTCCGCCGCCCAACATCCGGTACAGTGCATATTACATGCCGTCGTCGGGTCCATGAGGATGATCCACGGTATGTTGCACTGATACTGCTCCGCCATCTTCAGCGACGTCTTATAGCCCCTGAACCCGGCTTCGTATCCCGCGTTCAGAGCCAACAGCTTCAGAATCTTAGGATCTACCTCCCGTAAGAGCCGATGTGTGTAGCGGGCCCACTTGCTGTCCGGCTTGCAGGTTAAGGTCCTCAGCGTTTCAAAGGAAGACGCCTCCCAGGAATTTCCCAGAATCTTCTCCATCATCCCGATGATGGATTGGAAGGCTTCAGACACGTCCTCCCCATTCTGTGCCTTGGAAATGATCTTATCCAGCCCCACCTCAAAGGCTTTTCTTTCTATCTTATGTGTGATGCGATTCTCCATTTTATTTTTTACCTCCAAACTGTGTTCCCTCTGTAGAAATCATACTCCAATTTTACCACTATTATATTCATTCTACCCCATATTTTCCCTTATGAATCCATACAATGTAAAAAATTTGTCTAATTAATATGCAGATATTTGCTTTTGATTCCGCATACCACGCGGCATGCAGGGCGGAAAATGAGAGAGTGGGAGGGAGAATTGAAACTTCCAGGGTTCCGCAGAAACCCGTAGTAAAAATCACCGAAATGCGTTACAATAACCTTAACGCATCAATCACCGAGAAAGGAGCTTTCCTCTATGCTGGATATCTGCCTGCTGGGCACCGGCGGCATGCACCCCCTGCCCCACCGTTTTCTTACATCTTTATATGTCAAATGCGGCAGCCGCGCCCTGCTCATCGACTGCGGCGAAAGCACCCAGACCGCCATGCGCTGCGCCGGCTGTAGCTTCAAAGCCATCGACCTGATCTGCATCACCCACCTCCACGGCGACCACGTCAATGGCCTGAACGGCCTGCTCCTGTCCATGGCCCTCTCCGGCAGAACCGAGCCCGTCACCATCGCCGGCCCCCAAGGCCTTTACCAAATCCTGTCCGGCCTGCTGATCACCGTACCCGGCCTGCCCTTCCCCCTCCAGGTCCGCGAACTGCCGGCAGAACCGGGCGGCGAGCCCTGCCATGCTGCCCAGCTGGATTCTCTCTCCATCAAAGGGTTTCCGTCGGAACACCGTATTCCATGCCTGGGGTATCGGCTGGAAGTACCGCGTCAGGGCAAATTCATGCCGGAAAGAGCAAAGGCTCTCGGCATTCCCGTATCCCAGTGGTCCCTCCTGCAGCGAGGCCAGACTGTGCGGGCAGACGGACGCACGATCAGCCCTGCCGACGTGCTGGGACCTGCCAGAAAAGGACTGAAGCTGCTGTACGCCACCGACACCCACGCTATATCGTCTATCAGCGATTTAGGCCGGGACGCGGACCTTTTGATCCTGGAAGGCCTCTATGGCGATGAAACGCTGCGGCAGAAAGCCTTTGACCGGGGACACATGACCATGCTGCAGGCCGCGCAGCTGGCAAAAGACGCTGGCGCCGCGGAACTGTGGCTGACCCACTACAGCCCATCGGTCGCGGACCCTTTGGTGTATCAGGACGCCGTCAGCCGCGTATTCCCCGGCGCCGTCATGGGACGGGACGGCATGAAGAAGACGCTGCGCTTTCAGGAATTTTGTCAGTAAAATCCAAATTACTTCTGGCACTCAGGCGGGAATCTGTGGTATACTGATATGGTAAAAGGCAAGTTGGGCCTTCTGCGCATACGCGCGCTGCCCGCTTGTCTTTTTATTTTTTGCCGGACAGGACGCACGCAAATAAAATCGAAACCTCTCCGCGTGCCCTGCCGGG
>CALLDR010000104.1 GCA_937997955.1 uncultured Emergencia sp.
TGCCGTCTTTTACGCCTGCAACTGCTTCATCAGCAGTCATAAACTTGTTAATCATAGCGTTGTTTTCCTTTCCGATTTCTATTTGTTTCTATATTAACTCATGCACCTATAAAACTTTTAGCGTTACACGTCTTCTGCTCTTAGCAGATGCCCATGCTTCCCAGAATGATGATTGCGATCGTAGCGATCGTCGGAATGATAACCGTACACATACCGATGTTCAGGTAGCACTGCTTATGGGTCATGCCGGTTGCCATCAGCAGAGTGATAACAGCTCCGTTATGCGGCAGCGTATCTAAGCCTCCGCAGGCAACGGCTGCAACTCTGTGAAGCACTTCATAGCTGATACCCGCGTCGTCTGCGGCAGCTTTGAAGGAATCTGCAAAGGTTGCCAGAGCGATGGACAGTCCGCCGGAAGCGGAACCGGTTACACCAGCCATGACAGATGACGAAATAGCTTCGCCGATCAGCGGGTTGGAAGAAATGGACAGCATGCCAGCTGCGATCAGAGCGTATGCCGGCAGAGTCTTGATTACATTTCCGTATCCTACTTCGGACGCGGTGTTCAGAATTGCGAGCAGGGAGCTGTTCGCGCCTTCCTTCAGGGACTCAACGATACCCTTTTCAAATCTGTTGTAGTTGAAGATGACTACTAATACGATACCGACTACCAGGCCGATAACCAGGGACCAGGTTCCGCCTACAGCGCTGTAGGTAGTGCCGTATTCGCTTTCCAGGTAAGAGGAATCCATGGAAGGCAGGATCCACTTGGAGCAAACCAGGTTCACCACGATAACCATGACGATTGGAATGATGGAAGTGATGAACGGAGGCAGCTTGGAAACGTCAATGTTGGTCAGGTTTTCATTTGGATGATCTCCATAGCCTTCGCCAGCAGCCTTTGCCTTCTTCAGTCTTGAAGTCAGCCAGAACATGCCGCCCAGCAGCATGATCAGAGCAGCAACGATACCTAAGATCGGAGCAGCAAACGCGTCTGTGCCGAAGTAAGCCATTGGAATGGTATTCTGGATCTGCGGAGTTCCCGGAATCGCGGTCATGGTGAAGGTAAATGCGCCCAGTGCGATTGCCGGCGGCAGCAGTCTCTTAGGCAGGTCGGATTCTCTGAACAGAGCAGCGCCGATCGGGTAGATGGCGAATGCCGCTACGAACAGGGATACGCCGCCGTATGTGATAACCGCACATGCCAGCACGACTGCCCACAGTTCTTTGCCGTGGCCGAGCTTTTCAACGATAAATTCTGCGATAGACTTCGCGCTTCCGGACAGGTCCATAACTTTTCCGAATACAGCACCCAGCAGGAAGATCGGGAAGTAAGATTTTACATATGCGCCTACGTTCGGCATGAACGTCTCTGTATACGTCGCCAGCAGATGGAATTCTCCGCCTTCAAAGATTACGAATACAGATGCGATCAATGCGAGAACCGGAGCGATCAGGATAACTGACCAGCCTTTGTAGGCCAGATAGATCAGTAAGATCAGGGATATAACGACACCGATTACACCAATCATATTTTTCCTCCTTAATTATTACAATTGATAAAACGAATGATTCCTGTACAGCTTCCATGATTACAGGGACCGATCTCAAGATCAGCCTGCGGTCCAGCCGCCGTCAATGGTCAATGCGGAACCGGTAATGTTGCTTGCGGAATCGGAGCAAAGGAATTTTACTACATTTGCTACGGTTTCTGGCTCCAGCAAGGTCTTTACAGCAGCCTTCTGCAGCATGATCTTGCTGACAACCTCTTCTTTGCTGATGCCGTGGTTCTGAGCCTGCGCCTCAATCTGGTTGTCTACCAGCGGTGTTCTTACATAAGCTGGACAGATAGAGTTTACAGTGATGCCACAGGAACCGCCTTCTAACGCGGCTGTCTTTGTCAGACCCATCAGGCCGTGTTTCGCGGATACGTACGCTGATTTAAATTCAGACGCTACCAGGCCGTGAATGGAGTTCAGGTTGATGACGCGGCCCCAACCCTGTTCCTTCATGGAAGGCCAGGTGTACTTGGTCAGCAGGAACGGCGCGGTCAGCATCAGGGAAATCATGAAATCCCAACGATCTTCCGGGAAGTCCTCTACAGAAGCTACGTTCTGGATACCCGCTACGTTGACGAGGATATCTGTCTTTCCATACTTCTCCAGCGCAAAGTCCACCAGCGCGCGGCAGCCTTCTCTCTTGCTCAAATCTGCTGGGAAGCAGTCTCCTCCGATTCTCTCGGCAGCTTCGCTGAGCAGAGCCTCGTTGACGTCAGCCATGACGACATGAGCGCCTTCCTTTACCAGCATCTCCGCCGTTGCGAGTCCGATACCGCTGGCAGCGCCTGTTACAATGGCAACTTTGTCCTTAAGCATAATTCTCCTCCTTTTCTCTCGCCCCATATGCCAAATACAGAGCGCTATGATGTGATGAATAAATCCTTTTACACCTTACTAAAGAGCAAAACCCATGCCAATTTGAAAACCCGCCAAAAAATCATTGATTTTTCAACGGGTTTAAATCTCTCCGCCGCAAAAAAACAAAAAATCCTCACCCTTTTACGGCAAAATTCTCCAATTTTCTCCGAAAAAGGTTAGGATTTTTGAACATTTTTATTTTTTTCGTTGAAAGATGTTCGGATTTCCTTACACCTTTGCGTTTTTTCGTTTTTTTTCGATTGAGATTCCGTACATTTTCCGTCACGGATTTCTCTTTTGATTTCGATTCTCCTATCTCTGCATTTCGCAAAGGCCGTATTTGATCATCTTTTCATACAGTGTAGTCCGGCTAATACCCAGCTGCTGGGCCGCCTTTGTCTTTCTGTACCGGCACTGCATCAGGGCATTTTTGATGGCCTCCTGCTCCGCGTGCTCTACGATCTCCTTCATGGTCAGCACCGCTCCCACCTGTTCCATGCCTGTAACGCGGGACGGCAGGTGCTTGATCTCGATCTTCTTGTCCGGGCCGACAAAGTTGATGGCCCGCTCCAGGACGTTTTCCAGCTCCCGCACGTTGCCGGGCCAGTCGTAATTGATCAGATACTCCATGGCAGTCCGGGAAACCTCGATAACGCCCATGCTTTCCTTCTGAGAGATCTTGGCCAGCAGGCTTTTGATCAGCAGCGGAAGGTCTTCCTTTCTCTCCCGAAGGGCGGGAATGTTCAAGGTGACTACGTTCAGCCGGTAGTAGAGGTCGGCGCGGAACTGGCCCGCTTTGATCATCTCGTCCAGACTCTTGTTGGTAGCGGCGACGACGCGGACGTTGATAGGTTCGCGGACGTTGGAGCCCACCTTCTGAATCTCCTTGTCCTGCAGCACCCGCAGCAGCTTGACCTGCATGGCCATAGGCAGATCGCCGATCTCGTCGAGAAAGATGGTGCCGCCATGGGCAGCCTGAAAGAGACCCATCTTCCCGCCTTTCTTCGCACCGGTAAACGCGCCCTCTTCATAGCCGAACAGCTCTGATTCAATCAGCTGCTCGGGGATCGTGCCGCAGTTGACGCAGATAAACGGCGCTTTCTTCCGCATGCTGGCCGAATGGATACTGTGGGCGAAGAGCTCCTTGCCTGTGCCGCTCTCTCCCAGGATCAGCACGCTGGAATTGGTCTTTGCCACTCTCCTGACGGACTCCTTCAGATTCAGCATGATGTCGCAGTTGCCTATGATGTCGTCTACCTGGTACTTGGCCGTGTTGATTTTACCAAAGGTCTTTCTGTATAAATTCAGCTCCATCTCTATGGTGCTCAGCTTGTCGTACAGCACTTCCAGATCCTTCACGTTGCGGAACAGTACTCTGCCAAAGGCCCCTATGACTTCTCCGTTTTTGTAGATCGGGATACGGGTGGCGATCATCTTCTCTCCGTTGATCTCCTGAAACACGCCGGTCTCAGCCACTCCGGTCTTTGTCACGATATCCATGCGGGTGTTTTCGATGACCTCGCTGACGTGGCGGCCCATGACGGTCTGCAGCTCCACCCCCAGAAACTCCGCGTAGGCCTTGGACAGGGCCTCGATATAGCCCTCCTTGTTGACGACGATAAACCGCTCGTCTATCGCCGACAGCATGGTGTCCAAAAGCGTCTCCGCATCGATCTTTTGAAATTTTCCACTTTTCTCCATATAAATCCTCTTCTTAATTATGTGTATAGTATTCCGTCTCATCAAATCCAAATCCTTTGTTTAAATTCTACCATGTTTTAGATGGTTTTGTCGACAAATTTTCTGGAAAACCGCTGAAGAAGCTGTGAAAACGCGGGAAACGCATAATTTGCTCTCTTCTGTGGGCATACTACAGAAAACACATTATCATTTGAAAGGGGAACATTATGTCACGTTTTACATTACCGAGGGACATCTTCTTCGGCCCAGGTTCGTTATCACAGCTGAAGGAACTGCCGGGAAAGCGGGCCTTCATCGTCACGGGAGGCAGCTCCATGCAGCGCTTCGGCTTTCTGGACAAGGCGAAGGACTATTTGAGGGAGGCCTCCATGGAGGTCCAGGTCTTTGAGGGGGTGGAGCCCGACCCGTCCATCGAGACGGTCATGAAGGGCGCGGAGGAGATGGGCCGCTTCCGTCCGGACTGGATCATCGCCATCGGCGGCGGCTCTCCCATCGACGCGGCAAAGGCCATGTGGATCTTCTACGAACACCCGGAATTCACCTTTGATGAAGCGGTCAGGCCCTTCAACCTGCCCCGGCTCCGCCAGAAGGCCAGGCTCTGCGCCGTCGCCTCCACTTCAGGCACAGCCACGGAGGTCACCGCCTTTTCCGTTATCACCGACTACCAGAAGGGGATCAAATATCCTCTGGCCGACTACAATCTGACGCCGGACGTGGCCATCGTCGACCCAGAGCTGGCCCAGACCATGCCGCCGGAGCTGACCGCCCATACCGGTATGGACGCCCTGACCCACGCCATAGAAGCCTACGTTTCCACCGGGGCCAACGACTTCACCGACCCGCTGGCTCTGAAAGCCATCGAGATGATCAAGGACAACCTGATCAAATCGTATAACGGCGATAAATGCGCCCGGGAGAAGATGCACTACGCCCAGTGCCTTGCCGGCATGGCCTTCACCAACGGTATGCTGGGCATCGTCCACTCCATGGCGCACAAGACCGGCGCGGCCTTTGAAACCGGCCACATCGCCCACGGCCTCGCCAACGCCATGTTCCTGCCCTACGTCATCACCTACAATGCGGAAGAGCTGGCAGCCGCCAAGCGCTATGAAGAGATCGCCGACTACCTGCGCATCGAGGGATCAAAGCGGGAGGAAAAGATCCAGAGACTGTGTCATCTCATCTTCAGTTTCAACGAGGCCATGGGGATTCCCGCCACGCTGAAGGAGGCCGGCGTCGACGAGGAGGAGTTTCTCAGAAAACAAAAGGACATCGCCAGAAACGCGGTTTCCGACGCCTGCACCGGCTCCAATCCGAGGGCCATTGACGACGCCAAGATGGAAAAGCTGCTGGAATGTGTGTATTACGGAAAGAAGGTCGCGTTTTAGCCGCTGCGGCGCTCCGGCATAATTCCACTGGGGACCGGGACAATCGGGTCAAGCATAACCCATCTATGAAAATGCTTCGGCAGGATTCGGCATGGGCGCCGGATCCTGCCGCTATATTTACATCGTTTATTTGCAAATCGTAAGCCAACTCAACGCATGAGATGCATCAAATTCATCTGAAATCATAAAAAAGGTTAATTTAGGTACAACCACTCCCTTTGCGGCGGAAAGCTGTATTCCGCAAAACCAGGAATCCGAACCTCTTTTTTCATAAAATATCATCTGAAAACAGACAAAAACGAGAAAAAGGTACAACTTCCCTCCATGAAAAGGAGCC
>CALLDR010000105.1 GCA_937997955.1 uncultured Emergencia sp.
AACGGTAGGCACTTTATATTTCGGATGCAGCTTAGCAAAGCTCTTGAAGAAATGGCCTTCCTCCGCCATCGCGTAGTACATACGCGGCTGTGCCAAAACCATGCCGTTTGCTGTACCAAACATGGCAAGTACCATGCCTGCGGACACCACGATAGCGCCCGCGCTGCCCAGCACCTTTTTCGCGACGGCTGTGCCCAGATAAAGATCCTCATTATTGATCATGGACACAATCTCATCGTGAGGCAAAACCTTCATGATAGCGAAGTTGAATAGCGTATAGAGTACAGTAACGCCGCCGATACCGATGATCAGTGCCAGCGGCAGATTTCTCTTCGGATTTTTGATCTCCTCGGCTACTGTATTCAAGTTAGTCCATCCTTCATAGGCCCACAGAGAAGCTACCACAGCCATGGCAACCATAGCCAGTATGCTGGTATCATTCGCTTCCGCGTAAGTATTTGCAGATTCCAGTGACAGGTCAGGGCTGACCGAGCCTACGAAAAGCGCCGCCAGCATTACGATGATGACCGGAACCAGCTTTGCTACCATGGACAGACTCTGCACCATGGACGCTGCTTTAACGCCGAAGAGATTATACACCGTCAGCGCCACAATCAGCACGATAGCGCCCGCTTTGACGCCAAAAGCACTGACGTCGAAAAATGACTGCAGCACATTCATCAGCGCAATACTGACAGCCGCGATAGATCCTGGACCGCCGATGAGCCAATCTGTAAAGCCCGCGGTAAATCCTACTACAGGATGAAACGCCTCATTCAGATAAATGACGCGGCCTCCGGCTTTTGGCATAGCCGTACCCAGCTCTGCATAGCATAGGCCGCCAAATAGAGAAATAAGACCCGCTATAATCCAGCAGATCAGTGCTAATCCGCTGTTCATGCCTGTACGTTCCAGGACATAGGATCCCAGGTAGAAAATACCCGAACCAATCATAATGCCGCCGATGATGCTGACGCCGCCGAACACGCCGATGTCCCGTTTGAACTCGGTCTGTTCCTGGGTCAGCTCGCTGATGCGATTTTCATGATTCATAAAAACTCCTCCTTAATATTTAACAAAGACAGGCTCTGCGCCTCTTGAGCGAATCGAGCCCCACATTTTCTATATTATATCAAGAAGGTGTTTAAAAAACTGTTTAAAAAGTCAAGCGTTTAGGCCGTGCTGCCGCGCCTAAACGCTTTTACATAAAATTACATCAAAACGCTGATCTCTTTTGGATTGTATCCGTGCTTGCTCAGCTCCTTGATGATCTTCTTCTTGTGATCCGGTCCGAAGCACTCCAGGGTGATCTTCAGCTCCACAGCCGCGTTGCGGTTGGTGCTGACGAACTGGTTGTGATCCAAACGGATGACGTTGCCCTGCTCCTTCGCGATGATGCTGGCCACGTTGACCAGTTCACCCGGCTTATCCGGCAGAAGGGTGGATACGGTAAAGATCCGCTCTCTCTGGATCAGGCCGTGCTGGACAACGGAAGCCATGGTGATAATATCCATATTGCCGCCGCTGAGGATCGAAACCACTTTCTTCCCTTTCACCTTCAGGTGCTTCAGCGCCGCTACCGTCAAAAGTCCGGAGTTTTCCACCACCATCTTGTGGTTTTCCACCATATCCAGGAAGGCTACGACCAGCTCGTCATCTTCTACGGTGATGATATCGTCGATATTCTTCTGCAGATACGGGAAGATATTGACACCCGGCGTCTTTACCGCCGTACCGTCGGCAATCGTGCTGACCGCCGGCAGGGTCACAGGCTTTCCGGCTTCCAGAGATGCCTGCAGGCAGTTGGCCCCGGCTGGCTCTACCGCGATGATCTGAATCTTCGGATTCAGCAGCTTGGCTAAGGTGGAAACGCCGGTCGCAAGTCCGCCGCCGCCTACCGGCACCAGTATGTAATCGACCAGAGGCAGCTCCTTGATAATCTCCATGGCGATGGTACCCTGTCCGGTCGCAACGGTAGGATCATCAAAAGGATGGATGAACGTATAGCCGTTTTCCTCGGCCAGCTTCAAAGCGTGGGCTGCCGCTTCGTCGTAGACATCTCCGTAGAGAACCACCTCCGCGCCGTAACTCTTTGTCCGGTTTACCTTCATCAAAGGCGTGGTAGTCGGCATTACGATGGTAGCCTTGCAGCCGTAGGCCTTTGCCGCGTAGGCAACGCCCTGGGCGTGATTTCCCGCTGACGCGGTGATCAGACCTTTGGCGCGCTCCTCGTCGGTCAGCGTGCTGATCTTGTAATACGCGCCTCTCAGCTTATATGCGCCAGTCTTCTGCATGTTCTCTGGCTTCAGATACACCTTGTTGCCGCTCTGCTCGCTGAAATAGTCGCTGTACAGCAGATTGGTCTCCAGGGCGACTTTCTTGACCACCTCTGTGGCCTGTTCAAATGCTTCTAAAGTTAACATCTTCCAATTCACATTCCTTTCCATTATTGCTTAATTGCCTAATTTTCGCCGTGCTCCGGCACCACAGCAAAAAAGATCAGATCCGCCTTGCTGTCGTTGATCAGGCTGTGTTGATGTCCCTTCGGACAGTAGTGGCAGCTTCCCGCCGCTACAGATTCATACGCGCCGTCATAGAGGACCTTCCCTTCACCCTCTAAAATGTAGATCACCTCGCTGTTGGTCTCATGGGTATGGAGGCCGATAGACGCGCCCGGCGCCAGCTTCCCTCTCATGATCTTGATCAGAGGGTCTGTGAACATTCTGGCGATGGTTTCCTTTTCACCGCCCCGGAACTGCGGAATCACTTTTTCTTCTATCTTATCAAAATTCAACAACATTTTCTGTACCTTTTTATGCACCTTTCTCCGGCTTATCGCCGCTTTCCTTTTCCATATGGTATTATGAGCGCTGCGTTATGTTATATTGTATTACAGCCTGGTATGATGTTATGCCTTTGCCACCATGCAGCCCTTCTTAAAGAAGCAGACACCGTACTTCAGGATCGGATCGCAGCCATCGCCGCGAAGCCCTTCCTCATAATGGTTTTCTTCAATTTGCTCCAGGGCCTCCCGGCATTTTTCTTCCATCTGCCTGATGTCCTTTGTGACCTTGATCTCCAGAATCACGCCTCTGCCGCGGAATTTGTTTTCCTTCAAAGCGATGTCCAGTCTTCCATTTCCGCTTTCCCGGTTGGAAACGATCCGGTAGTTTCCCGCGCCTTTCAGCAGTCCTGTCAGAAAGCCATGGTAATATGCTTCCTGATAGTCGAAAAAGCTGATGGTATCCTGCAGCTGGCCGTTGATGATATCCTCCATGGCGCCGCAGTCCCCTTCCTCGATGGCTTTGATCAGTGGGCATCTGTCCTCCGCCTCCAACTTCTTGTCGAACCAGGTTCTGACGGTATTTTTGTATATGGTTCGGATCTCCGTGTTGGGAACCGCCATCTTCACGAAAGTGGTTTCCCCATTGTATCTCTGTCCGCAGGATTTCAGGTAGCCGGTGAAATACAGGAAATTCCACAGGTTATCCTTGGACTCGTGAATGTCCCCGTAGGTGATGTCCTCGTGGATCGGTTTCTCCAGGGTTTCCCCCGCGATCAGCTGCTCGATCTCGCCTCTGATCTCCTCGTCCGCTTCCTCCACCAGTTCACGGATGATGCTGTTGGAAGAGGTATTGGACCAGTAGGCTTTCGGGAAGAAATCCGGGCGAAGGGAGATATCGTGGACATAATTGATGATGCTCCACGGGTTGTAGATCTCCTTATTGTCAAATCGATAGCCGTCGTACCATTCCTTCAGCTCCGGGAATCTGCCGTCCAAATCATAGTAATGCATCATTTCCTGAACCTCTGCCTCGGTGAAGCCAAAGGCGTCTCCGTAGCCTGCGCCGCTCACTGAATTAACCTCCAGGTTGTTCAGCCCTGTAAAGATGCTCTCCCTGCTGATCCGAAGGCACCCGGTGATGACGGCGAATTCCAGGCTGTCGTTGGTCTTCAGCGCCGATTCAAAGAGGGAACGGATAAAGCCGATCATCTCGTCGTAAAAGCCCGCGGACCAGGCGTTTTCCAGAAGCACGTCGTATTCATCGATGAGGATGATGGTCTTGCGGCCGTGGCATTTCTCCAGACACTGGGACAAAAATCCCAGAGCGTCCAGGAACAAATGGTCTTCACTTTCCCAGTTCATCAGCCGTCGGTACAAATCCTTTTCCTCCGCGTTGAGGCGATCCGACTGCAGTACATATCCATGCCGCGTGAATTCCTCTGAAATCCGCTTTTTCAGCTGGCCCAGAGCGGTTTCATAAGTCTGCTGTTTCCCGGATTTCAGCGACAGAGAGATCACCGGATACTGCTGCTGATGCCGAGTAAACCGCTCTCCGCGGTTTGAAATTTCCAGACTGTCAAAGATATATCCGTTATCGATCTTGCCGCCATCCGCGTTTCGCTCATCTTCAAAAAAACGCCTGAACATGCTCTGGTTCAAGGTTTTGCCGAAACGCCGCGGCCGGGTAAACAGGGTCACTTTGGAATGTGCGGACAAAAAGTCCGCCAGCATCGCGGTCTTATCCACATAATAGCAGTCTTTATCTATGATTTCCTTGATATCTTCATATCCGATCGGGACCGGTTTCTTCACTGACCTCACCTCCCTCTCTTTAGTATAGCCTAAACCGGCTCAAATCACAAGAGAAAAGGGGCCCGCATAACGGCAATTTTCCGTTCTGCGGCGCCCCCTTAAATCTAAGCTTCAGGTCAGTCTTCCATCATCACAGCGCCTTTGCTGGATGGTGCGACCATTTTAGAATATCTGTACAGCCAGCCGCTCTTAATGTTCGGCTCGCGAGGTACTGCCTTGGCTCGTCTTTCCGCGAACTCTTCGTCGGAAACCCTGGCATTGATCTTCGCATTTGGAATATCGATCTCGATGATATCCCCTTCCTGCAGAAGGCCGATGTTGCCGCCGCTGGCAGCTTCCGGGCAGACGTGGCCGATAGATGCGCCGCGGCTGGCGCCGCTGAAACGTCCGTCTGTAATCAGGGCTACAGTCTTGTCCAGCTGCATACCCGCAAGGGCGCTGGTCGGGTTCAGCATTTCTCTCATGCCCGGGCCGCCCTTCGGGCCCTCGTATCTGATGACCACCACATCTCCGTCTACGATCCTGCCGTTATAGATGGCGTCGATGGCCTCTTCTTCGCTGTCAAAGACTCTGGCCGGACCGCTGTGCTGCAGCATTTCCGGCGCGACAGCGCTTCTCTTGACCACGCAGCCGTCCTGGGCGATGTTGCCCCACATGATGGCGATGCCGCCGGTCTCACTGTACGGATCTTCAGATGGTCTCATGGCGTTGCTGTCGAGGGATCCCTTTCCTTCGATATTCTCGCCTACGGTTTTTCCGTTGGCCGTGATCAAAGAGGTGTCGATCAGTCCTCTCTTGTTCAGCTCCGCCAGAACGCCCTGCACGCCGCCCGCGTTGTTCAGGTCGTGCATATGGGTGCCGCCGGCAGGCGCCAGATGGCACAGGTTCGGCGTCTTGGAGCTCATCTCGTTAAACAGCTCCAGGTTCAGCTCCACACCAGCTTCATGGGCGATGGCCAGCAGGTGCAGCACGCTGTTGGAGGAGCAGCCCAGCGCCATATCGCAGGCCAGGGCATTTCTGATAGATTTTTCGTTTACGATGTCTCTCGCTTTGATATCCTTTTCCACCAGGTCCATGATGGCCATGCCCGCATGCTTCGCGATCATGATTCTTCCGCTGTGAACAGCCGGAACGGTGCCGTTGCCAGGCAGGGCGATGCCCAGGGCTTCACAGAGACAGTTCATGCTGTTGGCAGTATACATGCCGGAGCAGGAGCCGCAGCCAGGACAGGTGTTTTGTTCAAATTCCAGCAGACCTTCATCGTCGATGATGTCAGCCTTGCGGGCGCCTACCGCCTCGAACATCTTGGACAGGGAGGTTTCCACGCCGCCGACCAGACCGCTCATCATCGGGCCGCCGGAACATACCACAGCCGGAATGTTCAATCTCAGCGCGCCCATCAGCATACCCGGCACGATCTTGTCGCAATTAGGGACCAGCACCAGGCCGTCAAACTGGTGGGCGTTGGCCATGGTCTCCACGCTGTCCGCGATGAGCTCGCGGCTCGCCAGGGAGTATTTCATACCGATATGTCCCATGGCGATACCGTCGCAGACGCCGATGGCCGGTACCATGATCGGTGTGCCTCCCGCCATTCTGACGCCGGTCTTTACAGCCTCTGTCACCTTGTCCAGGTGCATGTGGCCCGGTACGATCTCACTGTGAGCGGACACGACGCCGATCAAAGGTCTTTCCAATTCTTCCTTTGTGTAACCCATAGCATAAAAAAGGCTACGCATTGGAGCCTTTTCTACGCCTTTGGTTACGTTATCACTTCTTCTTGCCATAATAACTATAACCTCTTAATTCACTTTATTTCTTTAACCAACTCATCATGGAACGAAGCTCAGCGCCAACCTTGCACAGCAGGTGAGATGCTTCCATCTTTCTGGTTGCCAGGAATCTTGCCTTGCCGCCAGCGTTGAATTCCTGAATGAATTCGCTTGCGAAAGTACCATCTTGGATCTCTCTCAGAACGTTCTTCATTTCCTTTCTGGTCTCTTCTGTGATCAGTCTTCTTCCTG
>CALLDR010000106.1 GCA_937997955.1 uncultured Emergencia sp.
CGCTTGCCCTGCAGGAAAGGCTTTACGGCACGGATCCGGGCTTCATAGATCTGACGGTGGTCCGCGATGATGTCCTCCGCTGTGTCCTCTTCACCAAAGAAAGCGCCGACGCCCCGGAGCCACCGCTCTGTCTCGGCGAAGCCCACAGGAAACTGTTCTGGATAGAACCGGCAACCGTATTCCCTGGAAAAGAAATCCTCCAGAAGCTTTCCCGTGTAGTCTTTGTAGGCCAGCAGGTTCAGAGAGGCGCTGCAGAAGTTCTTCAGCGCGTCAAAGGTGGTGTCGCACAGAAAACGGCAGTTGACGCTGACGCCCATCTGGGTCAGATAGCCTTTGATGGTCTGAAAGTTGCTCTCCGTATTCTTGGCGATGACCTTTTCAAAGACGATGTTGACAACCTTAGGAGACGGCCTGACAGCCGGGTCGATGACCTGCTTTGCCAGCTGAGTGTAGGCCATGAGCATGCCTTGGAGATAGTCTCCCGCCAGATTGCCGTCGGTTTTGATGGTCACCACAGGCAGCTCCGGCGTGGAAAGGGCCTTGGCCTTGTCGATATCGTCGCCGATGATGCCGGAAGGGCAGGAACTGATGATGATGATGGCTCTGGCGTCGGGCAGCCTGCGCCGGATCTCATCTACCGCGTCCAGCAGTTTCTCTGTGCCGCCGAAGACCATATCGCTTTCGGTCATGTCGGTGGATATGATGTTGGGCGCCAGAGCGGCCGGCAGCAAAGTGCCCCGCTCGAAGAGCCTGCGCCTGCCGGAAGAACTGATGCTCTGGTAGGACAGATACGTGCAGCTCTTAGGGGAATGGGCCAGGATCACGGCGTCGCGGAGATGGATACTCATGTTCATAGCGCCGTTGAAGGCGCAGCCGTGAAGAGGCTCGTCCCGGATCACATTTTTGGAGAGATATCCCGCGTCGTAGGCGGCGGCTGAACTTCCGTCATCACTGGAATTGCGGGAATCGCATGAATCACAGGAAGTAAAGGAGTCGCGGGATTCACGAGTTTCGCAAGGATCGCAGGAATCATGGGATTCGCAAGGATCACAGGATTCGCAGGACTCACAAAGATCACAGGATTCGCAAGGATCACTGGCCGCGCCGCCGGCACTGGCAAAACCGCCTTCGGATCGGGAAGGAGGAGGCGCCGTAAAACCTGAGGTCTTTTCTGCCGGGGAATCGCAACTGAAGATCAGTGCCTCCAGCTCTTCGTCCTCCAGAGGCTTTGCGGGGAACAGAGCCGGCCCTGCCAGAATTTTGGAAGCGGCTTCCGCGAAGATCCGGCCTACAGCCTGGCTGTCCTCCTCCGCGCGCAGTTCCGGGATCGTGCAGTTGTGCTTCTCCGCCCTGGCGAAGACGTCATCTCGGGGAATCCTGGCGAAGATGGGAAGACCTACGGCCTGAGCGAAGGCGCTGACTCTGGCGTCCTCTCCTTTGACGCTGCGGCTGTTGTAGAGGATGCCCGCCACCCGGCGCTGGTCGTCATCGTAATTTTTGATGCCGCGCAGAATGTTGTTGGCGGCGTACAGGGACATGTATTCTCCCGACGTGACCAAAAAGATGGTGTCCGCGTATTCGCGCCGGATAGGCACGGCAAAACCGCCGCAGACCACGTCTCCCAGGACATCGTAGAGAATGATGTCATAGTTTTCTTTGATATGGAATTTCTCTAAAAGCTCAAAAGCGGTGATGATGCCTCTGCCGGCGCAGCCGACACCCGGCTTCGGGCCGCCCGCTTCGATGCAGCCGATGCCACAGAAGCCGGTGAACAGCACGTCCTCCAGGCGGTAGTCCAGGGCAGGGGTGTCGCGGATATAGTCGAGGACTGTGGTGATGCGCCGGCCGCCCATGAGCAGTCTGGTGGAATCGTGCTTCGGGTCGCAGCCGATCTGCAGGACGCGCTTGCCCTGCAGCGCCATGGCGGCGGACAGGTTGGCGCTCAGCGTGGACTTGCCGATACCGCCTTTTCCGTAGACAGCGATCTCTCTCATTTTGATGCCCGCAGCTTGTCAATGGCCGCTTTCATCCGTATCAGAGCTTCCCGGAGGTCTGCTTCAGCCGTGGCGTAGGACATGCGGATGCAGCCAGCGCCGCCCAGGCCGTACGCGTCGCCGGGCACGACGGCTACCTTGGCTTCATCCAGCAGATAGTCGGCGATCTCAAAGCTGTTCATGTCCGGCGCGTCTACCTTTGCCCAGGCGTAGAAGGCTCCCTGAGGCATGTGGCAGGTGACGCCGTCGATGGCGTTGAGTCCGTCGACAAAGAAATCCCGGCGGTGCCTGTAGCTTTTGATCATGGCCGCCACATCGTCTTCGCAGTCCATGGAAACCAGCGCCGCCTCCATGGCGAACTGGCTGACGCAGCTGATGGTATGCTGATGGAGGATCATGGTTTTGTTTATGATCTCGTGGGGCGCGCAAATGTAGCCCAGCCGCCATCCTGTCATGGCTGAGGACTTGGAAAAGCCGTTGATGGTGATGACCCTGTCTTTGATCCGGCCGATGGCAGCCAGGCTGGCCGTGCCGCTGTCAGCGTAGGTGATCTTCTCGTAGATCTCGTCGGCGATGAGCATCAGATCGTGATCCAGGGCGAAGTCCGCTACGATTTCGGCTTCCTCCTTTGACAGGACGCACCCGGTCGGATTGTTCGGGTAGTTGAGGATCAGAACGCGGGTGTTTTCGGACACATACTGGTCCAGGATTTCACGGCTGATGCGGTAGTTGTCCTCAAAGGAAAGCTCCACGCCTACCGGCACGCCGCCGCAGGCTGTGACCATAGGTCCGTAGGAGACCCAGGACGGCTGCAGGATCATGACTTCCTCCCGCTTTCCCGGCGTGAGCAGGGTGAAGAGGGATTCATAGATGGCGTATTTACCGCCTGGGGCCATGAGGATGTTTTCCGCGTCGCAGTCGATGCCGTTTTCTTCTCTCAGCTTTCGGGCGATCCGCTCACGCAGCGGCAAGATGCCCTTTGGAGCGGCGTAATGGGTGTGGCCGTCGGCGATGCCGGCGATGCCGGTCATGGCAGCCTTTGATGGTGTATCAAAGTCAGGCTCCCCGGCAGCCAGGGAGATGATATCGATGCCTTCTTCTTTCATGCGGCGGGCCTTGTCGCTGATGGCTACCGACGCCGAAGGGGGGATTGCAAGTAATGTTTCATTAAATCTGTATTCCATAGATTGACCTCCACATTTGTTCTAATTTCCAGTTTAAGGCCATTTGAAGCAGAAGTCAAATAGAATTCTCGCTCTGTGTCGTGTACATTTTGATGGAAAAGCGGTATACTTTTTTCAGAAAGACGAAAAAAGTGAGGGCAAGAAATGGACCAGAAAAAAATCGGACAGTTTTTAAAGGCGCTTCGCGTGGAACGGGGAATGACACAGGAACAGCTGGCAGAGGTCGTCGGGGTATCCAACCGCAGCATTTCGCGGTGGGAGAACGGCGTGAACCTGCCGGATTTTGATCTGCTCATAGTGATCGCCGGCTATTTCGGCGTGAGCATCGAGGAGCTCCTGGACGGAGAGCGGAAAGCCGCGCGGGATGAGAAGCCTGCCGACGAGACGTTGCTGAAGGTGGCGGACTACAACAGCCAGGAGAGCATGGCATTTTTTAAACGGGTCAGGTATATCTTTTGGGTGGATCTGGCCGCGTTCATCGTATATATGGTTCTCGATATACTGGAGCTTGCGGACAGTGGAACCGGCGAAGCCGTGGCCAGCTTCGCCCTGGGGCTGGTCTTCGGCACCCTGATCGTGGGAACCCTGTACACCAGCAGGTACATGTCAAAGATCAGAGCCTTTAAGCGGCGGCTTCTGCGGCGGGACAGGGCCTGAGCCTTCTGCGGCAAATTTCCTTTCATCTTTCCTGTGTTTTCATGCAATTTACCATGGAAAGCGCCGGTGTTTTGTGATAAAATGCTTAATATGATGTTGAACATTTTCAGCACATGAAGAAAAAAAATATCGTAAAACACGAACAATTCATAGGTAAGGAGAAGATAATGGGCGGTTTTTTTGGCGTAGCAGCGCAGCAGGACTGTGTATTTGATTTATTTTTCGGGATTGACTATCATTCCCATCTGGGAACACGCCGCGGCGGCATGGCCGTATACGGCAACGGGAAGTTCAACAGGGCGATTCACAATATTGAGAACGCGCCTTTCAGGACCAAGTTCGATAAAGACGTGAACCAGATGCACGGGACTATGGGCATCGGCTGCATTTCTGATTATGAGCCGCAGCCTTTGATCATCCGTTCCCATCACGGCACATATGCTCTGACCACCGTGGGAAAGATCAACAACAGCGACGCGCTGGTGCAGGGGCTCTTTGATACGGGCCATGCGCATTTCCTGGAGATGAGCGGCGGCGAGGTCAACGCTACCGAGCTGGTTGCTGCTTTGATCAATCAGAAAGAGAATATTATTGAGGGCATTCACTACGCGCTGGATTCTGTGGACGGTTCTCTGTCCGTCCTGGTGATGAACAAGGCGGGCATCTACGCGGCCAGAGATAAATATGGCAGGACGCCTATCGTGGTGGGTAAAAAGGAGGACGCCTTCTGCGTGTCCTTTGAGAACTTCGCGTATAAAAACCTGGGCTATAAGGATTACAAGGAGCTTGGTCCGGGAGAGATCGTCGTCATCAACGATAAGAACTGTGTGACACTGCTGAACCCTAACGAGGAGATGAAAATCTGCACCTTCCTCTGGGTTTACTACGGCTATCCTGCCAGCGCCTACGAGGGCCTGTCCGTGGAGAAGATGCGGAACATATGCGGGGCAAAGATGGCCCAAAGAGATGATGTAGAGGCGGATATCGTGGCGGGAGTACCGGATTCGGGCATCGCCCATGCGGTGGGATACGCCAACGAGTCGGGGATTCCGTTCTCAAGACCGTTCATCAAATATACGCCGACCTGGCCGCGGTCCTTTATGCCGACGATCCAGAGCAAAAGAGATCTGATCGCAAAGATGAAACTGCTGGCCGTCAACGATTTGATCGAGGATAAGACCATGATCCTCATCGACGATTCCATCGTCCGGGGAACGCAGCTGCGGGAAACGGTAGAGTTCCTGTATCAGTGCGGGGCAAAAGCTGTCCACGTCCGGCCGGCATGTCCGCCGCTGCTGTACGGCTGTAAATACCTGAACTTTTCACGCTCCACGTCGGAGATGGACCTGATCACCCGCCGCGTCATCGCTCGGCTGGAAAACGGCGCTGTCACCGATCCGGAGCTGCTGAAGGAATACGCTGATCCGGAAAGTGAAAAGTACGAGAAGATGGTAGAGGAAATCTGCAAGGAGATGGGCTTTACCACTCTGCGGTTCAACCGCCTGGACGACATGCTGGACGCTACCGGCCTGCCGCACGACAGGCTCTGCACCTATTGCTGGGACGGCAGAGAATAGGGGCGGCTCACATTCAACTGGCCCCGTCATCAGAATCGACATCTGATGGCAGGGGCCAGTTTTTATCTATTCATGGCAGCCATCGCACATGGCATCACGCGCAGTATTACAGCTCCGGCGGTTCAATCTCCCATCTGCAGGCTTCCATGTCTACACGGCCGTCGTCCAGAAACGTTACGCCCTCTGCGTCCAGGAGATCTCTGCCCAAATCCGGCAAAACGCCGCTGGCGATAGAGCCGTCGGCTTTGATCACCCGGTGCCATGGAAGCCCTTCCGGACAACGGCGCATGGCCCAGCCCACCATGCGGGCAGAGCGCGGCCGGTCCAGCGCCCTGGCGATCTGCCCGTAGGATACGATCTTGCCATAGGGGATACGGGCCACGATACTGTAAACTTCTTCAAAAAAACCGTCCATATTGAAAGCACCTCTTTTATTTCGTATCATCTATACAGTCCCATCAGTTTTGTACATGGATCTTATCATTAACCTTATCATTTTTTTTGCGTGATTTCAATGAGATTTCACAGGACAATGAGATTTCTATATGTTATACTGAAAACAGCAAACTATAGAAAGTCAGGTGATTAAAAATGAGAAAGAATAATCGGATACTCCTTTTGATACTCTGTTTGACACTGGTCTTTTCCTTAGGCGGTGTGCAGACTGTATTCGCCGCCACTGAGACCGGCGGGAGCAGCGCGGCGGCGGAGACTGCAATTTCAGCGCCGTCCAGCGTCAAAGCCCTGTCCTCTGGAAAGACCACCATCAAGGTTTCCTGGAAAAAGGCGGCTGGAGCCGAGAAATATCAGGTTTATCGCTATTACAGCAAGACCAAGAGCTGGAAGCTGGCAAAGACGACTACAGCAACATCTGTTAAATTTACGGGTCTCGCAAAGAGCACTACGTATAAATACAAAGTCCGCGCCGTAGCCGGAGAAAAGAAGTCGGCTTTCAGCACCGTCGTTTCATCGAAGACCGGGGTGGTCACGAAGATTTCGCTGAACACATCTAGCGAGACCATATACCGCGACCAGTCTTATCAGCTGAGAGCGACGGTAACGGCTAAAGCGCCGTCTAAGACGGTCAAATGGACCAGCTCCAACACAAAGGTGGCAACGGTCAGCAGCTCTGGAAAAGTTACAGCAAAGGGAGCGGGAACGGCGACGATCACAGCGAAGGCTCACAACGGTGCGGCCGCAACGTGCAAGATCACCATCGACAGCAGAACCTTTGCCGAATGTTATCAGCAGGAGATGCTGAGTCTGGTCAACGAATTTCGTGCTGAGAACGGTGTCAAACCGCTGACCTACGCCGACTATATCCAGCCGGCAGCCGACCTCCGCGCCCTTGAAGCCTGGCAGAGACCGGATCTGGGACACAGCCGGTACACGAAAACAGGATCCCTGGGCAGCTGCTTTACGGTATTCAGCGATCTGAACCTGAGCTTTACCTATCGCGGCGCCGGAGAAAATCTGGCATGGCGCACCAATTATATCAAAGATCCGAAGACCGCGGCTAAGACGTATTTCACCCAGTGGAAGAACTCACCGGGCCATCGCGCCAATATGCTTGACGCAAGATTCACCTCCATGGCGACAGCCTACGTTTACGATTCAAACACATCGTATTACGCAGGGGCTTCCGTGCAGCTCTTTTTGATGTAAAGACGCTGTGCTGATCTGCAGGGGCAATTGCCATGAAGCGTGAAACGATCAAAGGCCTGGCAGTCCTTTTGTTGTGCGTACTTTGTCTGCCGCTCTCTTTGACAGGCTGCGGCGGGAATGCGGCCAGCGTAGAAAGCGCGCAGAACGCGCCGGAAGGCATGGAACTGGGATCCGCGGACGAGCAGGCCGTGATATTGGAGATCACAGACCGGCTCCTGACGCTGGCACCGGCAAACTACGATGAGGACAACGAGGGAGCTTTTGACGATGAGATCAAAGAGCTTGCGCTGTCTGACAAAGTGATTATCTGGAATCTGGACATACAGACTGCTGCAGATGAAGATGGCACGGAGAGCTCAGAGCAGACATGGTCCAAACTGACTTTGGAGGAAGTCAGAGCTTTGCTGGACTATGGGCCGGTTTCCGTATACTGCTGGTACGATGATGCCGGCTCTGTCCAGAAGCTTTTGGTATGGGGCGAAACGGTTGTTTGGAAGTAGCAGAAGCAGCAGATGAAGAAAGGGGAATATGCACATGTGGAAAGAAGAGTACAGAGAACGGATTTTGATCGTGGGAGAGAAGGAGATCAGACTGCAGTGTCCGATCTGCGGCGGAACCTCCTTCGATTGTAAGCAAAGGACGATACAGACTGGGCTGATGGGCTGAAAACAAAGCGGAAGTCATTTTGGGATTCTTTTAGAAATGCTGCGCGCCGCGTTCTCCTGATGGAGGGCGCGGCACGTTTTGCTTCAGGGAAAACCACCTGTATTTCAGGAGGGGTACAGTCAGGAACGGCAGCGCAGCCAGCGGGTTTGCTTAATCGCGGGCAATTGAGGGATTTTACCGCAATTGCCGGAGGGAGAAGCGTCGCAGCAAAAACTCCTTGCAACTACGGCGGATTTAGCGCATAATAGTAATGTTAAGGCTAATGTTAAGGCAAATGCTGACGATCATTCAAATCCAACTGAAACGGGGGAGTTTACATATGCCAATTAAAGTACCAAACAATTTACCGGCTATCGAGACCTTGACCAAGGAGAACGTCTTTGTCATGACCGATACCCGGGCTATGACCCAGGACATCAGACCGCTGCAGATTTTGATCCTGAATCTGATGCCGACCAAGGTTGATACAGAAACACAGCTGACGAGGCTGCTGGGAAACACGCCGCTGCAGGTGGAACTGGAGCTGCTGCAGACCAGCACCCACAAGGCTTCCAATACATCTGAGGAGCACATGATCGCGTTTTACAAGACCTTTGACCAGGTTCGCGAAAAGTTCTACGACGGCATGATCATCACAGGCGCGCCGGTAGAGCTGATGGAGTTTGAAGAGGTAGATTACTGGGAGGAGCTCTGCGAGATCATGGAGTGGTCCAAGCGCCACGTTCACAGCACCTTCCACATCTGCTGGGGCGCTCAGGCCGGCCTCTATTATCACTATGGGATCCAGAAGCATACCCTGCCGAAGAAGCTGTCCGGCGTGTTCAAGCATCATCTGGATTACAAGAAGGGCATGCTGTTTCGCGGATTTGACGACGAATTTTACGTTCCACATTCCAGAAATACCACAGTGAACCGGGAGGACATCGAGGCTGTGCCGGAGCTGAAGATCATTTCCAGCTCCGACGAAGCCGGCGTCTTTGCCGTGAAGTCAGAGAATGACCGGCAGATCTTCGTCATGGGCCATTCGGAATACGACGGGGATACCCTGCTGAAGGAGTATATCCGCGACAAAAATGCCGGCATCGACCCGGAGATCCCGTGCAACTATTTCCCGGGTGATGACGATACCAAAGAGCCGGTGGTCAAATGGCGTTCTTGCGCGAACCTGCTCTATTCCAACTGGCTCAACTACTTCGTATACCAGACGACCCAGTACGACATCAACCGGATCGACGACGAGACCCTGAGCGATATCTTCCGTGAGAAGGTGGACTGCAAGGTGGCCAAGTTCGGCGGAACGTCCCTGTCCGACGCGGAACAGTTCCGCAAGGCGGCAGCCATCATCAAAGAGGACCCTGCCCGGCGTTTCGTCGTGGTCAGCGCGCCCGGCAAGCGCAGCAAGGACGATCAAAAGGTGACGGACCTGCTGATCCAGTGCGCGGAAAGGCCGAAGGCTGGAGCGGAGGAGATCCTTCCGAAGCTGCAGGCGCGCTACAAGGTGCTGGTCCGCGGGCTGGGCGTTTCCCTGGACGTGGACGCCGAGTTCGCGAAGCTGTCTGAAGCGGTCGGAGATCCGCAGCAGAGAGATTATCTCATCAGCAGAGGCGAGTATCTCAACGCCAAGATCATGGCGGAGCTGACCGGCTTCACCTTTGTCGACGCCCTGGGCGCGGTCTGGATGGATGAAAAGGGCAATTACGACGAGGCGAGAACAAAGGAAGCGCTGGGCGGCCTGCTGTCAAAGGCGGGACAGGCTGTAATACCGGGTTTTTACGGAACGCTGCCTGACGGGCGGCTGAAGACCTTCTCGCGAGGCGGTTCCGATGTGACCGGAGCCATCGTCGCCGCTGCCGTAGGGGCGGATATCTATGAAAACTGGACCGACGTGTCCGGCTTCCTCATGGCGGACCCGCGCATCGTGGACAATCCGCTGACCGTGCCGGTCATTACATACAAAGAGCTGAGAGAGCTGTCCTACATGGGAGCCGCCGTCATGCATGAAGAGGCCGTGTTCCCTGTAGTCAAGCTGGAGATCCCGATCAATATCCGCAACACCAACCGTCCGGAGGACAGCGGCACGCTGATCGTGAAGAACGCGGACTACTATCAGAGCAGGCTGTCCATCTCCGGCATTTCCGGCAGGAAGGGCTTTACCACCATCGTGGTGGAGAAGCCGGGCTTCAGCGAGGAGCCGGAGCTTCGCGCGGAGATCCTGGAGCTGTTCTCAGACAGAGACATTTCCATCAAAAATATCCTGTCCGGCATCGATTCACTGACGATCGTGATCCGGCAGGCCGACCTTGACGGATGCGGTGACGATCTGATCGGAAGGATTGAAGAGCGCAGCGGCGCTTCCGTCACCGTCACCCGGGATATCTCCATGATCGCCGTGGTGGGAAGAGAGCTGTTTTCCGGTCCCGGCGTGGCTGTGAAGGTCCTCAGCGCTCTGGCCAGCCGGAAGATCAATATCCGCATGATCGACCACGGCTCTGAAAAGATCAATATGCTGCTGGGCGTAGATGAAGCGGACTATATCTCTTCGATCCAGGCGATCTACGCAGAGTTTACCAAGCTGTAGGGGAGGGTGCGCATGATTATAAAAAAAGCCATTCTCCACGTCATGGATTTTAACTCGGATATCTGCGTCTTTTCTCAGAAGGAGCTGGAGCTTTCCGACTACGGCGCGGCAGAGTTCATCGAGAAGCATCTGACCCGGATCATGGACGACGGCGGCAAGAAGGAAGGCGAATTTCTGGATCACAGCATCTTCAGACAGACCCTGCAGCGCTACCTGGACGGAGGCATCGACTTTACGGAGTTTTCCACGGCGGCGGGAAATCTGCTGTACGACCAGATTTCCCAGGCCGACGAGCCGGAATCCATGGACTTTCTCGTCTGCCAGTTTACCGACGAGAGCAGAGAGTACGTGGGCCTTTTGCTGCTGCCCAATAAGACCGCCTATACCCATCAGGTGGAAAACGGGCAGGACGGCGTAGCCAACAAGATCATCCGCTACTTCACCCTGCTGCCGGGTACCAGCCAGAAGATCTCCTGTTACGCCCTCGTGGACGTGGAAAGCCTGGGTATTTCCCTTTGTGACAGAAAGAGGTCCATCTGCGGCGAGGAGGTGCAGGTGCTGCCTGACAAAGTCCTGCAGTGTGTCTACGGCCAGTCGGACCGGGATACGGTGAAGACCATACGGAAGCTGGCGGGGCAGGTGGCGGAGGAATACGGCGCCAATCCGGCTATTGCGGCAGCCAGGGCAAAGAGCTGCATCATCGAAAGCGCGGAGCAGAACGTGCCGTTTACCCCGTCGGATATCTGCGAAGAGGTGTTCCGGGACAACGATCAGATGAAGAACACCTTCAGGCAGAAGGCCATGGAGGCCGACATGCCCGGCAAGATCACCGTGGAAAATCCAAAGGTGGTCAAGAGCATCCGCAGCCACAAGATCAAGACAGATACCGGCATCGAGCTCAAGATCCCGACGGAGTATCTGGAAAACAGCCG
Source organism: uncultured Emergencia sp. (assembly GCA_937997955.1). GTDB lineage: Bacteria > Bacillota > Clostridia > Peptostreptococcales > Anaerovoracaceae > Senimuribacter. The sequence goes on from CALLDR010000106.1 coordinate 11,254, forward strand.
TTATGTGGAGTTCATCAACAATCCTGACGGAACCATCTCCATCGCGCTGAAAAACATAGGAAAGATCGTGAACCGATGATTATCAATACTGGAAACAGAACAGACATACCGGCTTTTTACAGCCGGTGGTTTTACAATAGGATAGAAGAGGGCAGCGTCCTGGTGCGAAACCCGTACAATCCCCAGCAGGTGACGCGGTATCTGCTGGATCCCGCGCTGGTGGACTGCATCGCCTTCTGCACAAAGAACCCGCAGCCCATGATCTCCAGGCTGGACCGGTTGGACCCTTTTCGTCAGCACTGGGCCGTGACCATCACGCCCTATGAGAAGGACATCGAGCCCTTTGTGCCGGAGCCGGGCAGAGTCATGGACGCCTTTTGCTGTCTCTCCGAGCGGCTGGGCGCCAAGTGTGTCTCCTGGCGGTATGATCCCATCTTCCTGACGGAAAAGTACGACATGGATTTTCATCTCAGGCAGTTTGAGCATATGGCGGCGCAGCTGGCAGGCTATACTGACCACTGCGTCATCAGCTTTCTGGATCTCTACGATAAGACCAGGAGGAACTTTCCGGAAGGCCGCGCCGTGTCCAGAGAGGACCGGCTTGCCCTGGGAAAAGCCTTTGTTCAGATCGCCGCTCATTACGACATGGTGATCCGGCCCTGCGGGGAAGGGGAGGAACTGGCGGTTCTGGGCGCCGACTGCGGCGGCTGCCAGAGCGGGGAGGTCATGGAGCGGGCCGTCGGTATGCCTCTGCGGTTCCCGAAGTCGGCCCAGACCAGAGAGGAATGCAGCTGTATCCTGGGCAGCGACATCGGGGCCTACAACACCTGCGGCCACGGCTGCCTGTACTGCTACGCCAACTACGACAGAGAAACCGTGGAAAGCAACATGAAGCAGCACGATCCGCTGTCCCCCTTCCTCATTGGAGACTTCATGGACGGCGACGTCATCAAAGCCGCTCATCAGGAAAGCTGGATCGAACCTCAGATCAGCTTCGCGGAGCTGCTGCTAAATTCTTAAGATTTCCTTAGCTTTTTCCGATTTCCTTGAAATGCGCCTGTAAGTACCGTATAATACTAAAGTAGTAGAGAGACTTACAGGGGTAGATAGATATGGAGAGAATGTCGGAACGTCAATTCAACAGATGGTACAGAACGCATTTGGAGAAGTATATTCCCGCCTATGCGTTCTTTTCTTTACTGTTCTGTTTTGGCGGAGGCACTTTGATCTACAGCGTCACCCAGCAGCTGGTCGAAGGACGTCAGCTGTACGATCTGACCATGGACTTTGACAGAATGGTCCCCTTTGTGCCCGCCTGGGTGTTCGTCTACGTTTTGAGCTTTCCCTTCTGGGGCGTCAGCTACATTCTGGCGGCCAGAGAGAACAGCCGGGACTTCTGGTTCCGGTTCGTCTTCTCTGATCTGCTGGCCAGAGCCATATGCGCCGTGATCTTTGTGGTATTTCCTACCACCAACGTCAGACCGGAATGCGGGACAGAGGGCTTCTGGAACCAGGCCATGGCCTTTATCTACGCCGTGGACCCGCCGCTGGATCTGTTTCCTTCCATACATTGTATGGTGAGTTTGATGTGCTATCTGGGTATCCGAAAATGTGAGGCCATTCCGCGTTGGTACAGGACCGGCACGCTGGTCTTCGCCTGTCTGGTCTTCGCGTCGACACAGTTTACCAAGCAGCACTACATCGTCGACGTCTTCGGCGGGGTGATCCTGGCTCTGGCCTGCTTTGCGGCCGGACAGCGGACACAGTGGCACCGACCCCTCATGGGCTTCTTTGACCGCCTGAACAAAAGGGTCTTCGGAGAAGAGAGCGATGAGTAAGAAAAAGAAAAAAATCGTCCTTAATACCGTATTTTTGCTGGTCTGCTTCTGCCTGACCCTGTACGTGGTGTTCGACGATCAGGATCTTTCAAAGATCATAGGATATGTCAAAGCAGCGCGCTCCGGGTACTGGGCCGTCAGCGCAGGGCTGGTGATCGTTTTCATTCTCAGCGAGTCGGTGATCATCTTCTATCTGATGCGGAGCCTGGGAGAAAAGCCGCGGCTGGACCACTGCTTCCTGTATTCCTTCGTCGGGTTCTTTTTCAGCCTGGTCACCCCTTCCGCCAGCGGAGGCCAGCCGGCCCAGGTCCTCTTTATGAAGAAGGATCAGCTGCCCGTCCACCTGTCGACTCTGGTGCTTTTGATCGTGACCATCACCTATAAGCTGGTGCTGGTCATTCTGGGCCTGCTGGTCCTTTTGCTGAAGCCGGAGCCCGAGATGACCCTGCTGGCGCCCATCATGCCCTGGCTGTGGCTGGGTATCGCGCTGAATGTACTGTGCGTCGGAGCCATGCTGGCCCTGGTCTTCTGTCCATCTCTGGCAAAAGGCCTGGTCATGGCGGTCTTCCGCTTCGTCAAAGGGCTGGCCCTGCCTAAAGGCGCGGCTGTGTCAAAGCGGCTGGACGCCTTGGAAGAGAAGCTGGACCGGTCTATGGAAGGCTATAAAAAGGCGGCCCTGTATTTTCAGGGACACAAGCGGGTGATCCTCAACGTGCTGCTCATGACCTTTGTCCAGCGGGGCTGCCTGTTTTTCATCACCTATCTGGTGCTGGTGTCCTTTGATGTGCGCCACGTCGGCATGGTGGAGGCGGTGACCCTGCAGGCCATGATCTCCGTGGCGGTGGATATGCTGCCGCTGCCCGGCGGCATGGGTATCAGCGAGCACCTGTTTCAGGCCGTGTTCCTGCCGGTGTGCGGAGCGGCGCTGACCGCGCCTGTCCTGATCGTCAGCCGCGGAATCAGCTTTTATACGCAATTATTGATTAGCGCGGCGTTTACCGTCGTCGCTTATCTGAGGATTTTCAGAGGGGGAGAAGAATGATTGGATTTTATAACTATACGGTAATACTGACTTATATGAGCCTGCTTTCGGCCGTGACGGGAATGACCTTCGCCATCAACGGCCACTTCCGCATGGCGGTGTTCTGCCTGGCCCTGTCCGGCTTCTTCGACATGTTCGACGGCAAAGTGGCCCGAAGGAAAAAGGACCGCACCGACGATGAAAAGCTCTTCGGCATCCAGCTGGATTCCCTGTGCGACGTGGTAGCCTTCGGCGCGTTTCCGGCGGTGATCTGCTACTGCATGGGCGTCAGAGGCAGCCTGGGTATGCTGGCGATTGGATTTTACTGCGTCTGCGGCGTCATACGCCTGGCCTACTTCAACGTGGTGGAGACCAACGGCTTTTTCTCGGACGAAGAACACGAAAAGGTCTATCACGGACTGCCCATCACCTCTATCGCTGTGATCCTGCCCCTGTTGTTCCTGCTCAACTTTGTCGTGGGACCAAAGGGCTTTACCCTGATCCAGATCGCCATGCTCTTTATCACGGGCGCTCTCTTCATCGCCGATTTTAAGATGAAGAAGCCGGGCAACAGGACCCTGGCCCTGCTGGTCATCATCGTGGCGGCGGCCATCATCGTGACCTTCGTCTATTCCTGCTACCGGTTCCGGCATCCGGTCGTTCTTTAGGAGGACGCCATGGAGTACAAGGATCGCGAAGGAAATATCATAGGCGCGGACGACGGGCAGGACCGGCTTCTGGCAAAGCTTTACGGCAGCCGCGCGGGACGGGCTCTGATCAAAATCCTGATCCGGCCGGGTGTCTCCAGAGCCGGGGGCTGGCTGCTGGACCAGCGGGTTTCCAGGATCGCCGTAGGCCCCTTTGTCCGATCAAAGGGTGTCCGTCTGGACGAATACGAGAAGAAGGACTTTTGTTCCTATAACGACTTTTTCACCAGGACCATCAAAGGAGAACGCAGGCCTGTGGACATGACGCCGGAGGCTTTGACCGCGCCCTGCGACAGCAAGCTGACCGTATACACCATCGACGAGGGCGCCAGGTTTCAGATCAAGGGAACCGAATACACTGTGGAGAGCCTGACCCGCAGCAGGAAGCTGGCGGAGAAATATGCCGGCGGCCAGTTGCTCCTGTTCCGGCTGACTGTGGACGACTACCATCACTATTGCTATGTGGACAGCGGCAGGAAAACCGCGGACCATTACATCGACGGCGTGTTTCACACGGTGAACCCGGCCGCCTGCAAGGAGTATCCGGTCTATAAGGAGAACAGCCGGTGCGTTTCTCTGCTGAAAAGTGAAAATTTCGGTACTATTATGATGATCGAGGTGGGCGCGCTGATGGTAGGCAGGATCGTAAACCTGGAACAGGGAGCGGCCCAGGTTCGCAGAGGCCAGGAGAAGGGATACTTCGCCTTCGGAGGCTCCACCGTGATCCTGTGTCTGGAAAAGGGGCGGGCGGCTATCGACGGAGACATTCTGGAAAACAGCGGGGCGGGCTATGAGACCCGGGTGCTGCAGGGGATGCGGATCGGAAGG
>CALLDR010000107.1 GCA_937997955.1 uncultured Emergencia sp.
CAACATTTGCCCCAAAAATCAAAAAAGGTTGCTGATTCGACTGCTCTATGTCCCATGTGCTCAGACTCCGTTCAGATTCTTGTCTATGTTTTCCATGCGTATGCCCTGAGCCGCAGACGATTTCCCCTTTCCATTCTCCCCATTCCATGTTAAAATAACTATGTATAAGCAGAAACAAAAGGAGCAGCACACATTGAAACAGGATTTACGAAAGAAAAAGACGCCGAAGAAAAAGGCATTGAAGATACAGAATATCCACAGCAAAAGACTGGCCGCGGCCTTCCTAGCTCTGACCCTGGTCTTTTCCAGCGGCGCGGCGGCCTTCGCCGGTGACAGCGCCGGCGGTATGATCGGCAGCGGCGCCCAAAACAGCAGTACCAGCAGTACCAAAGGAAGCGCGTCCGCCGCGTATGCGGCGGCCCAGTATGTCGAACCGGGGACGGAGATCCAGCCTCCGGCGGCGGAGCAGCCGGGAACCGGCGAGGTTACGGACCCGGCAGATCCCGTTCAGCCGGAACAGCCGGTCAAGCCGGTGCGTCCAGCCATCAGCGCCAAAAGCGGCATCGTCATCGACGGGGATACCGGAAAGATCCTCTATTCCAAGAATCCTCACACCAAGAGGGATCCGCTCAGCACCACCAAGCTGCTGACCTGCCTGATCGCGCTGGAGCATCTCAAGCTGAATCAGACCGTGACCGTGACCCAGGCGGCCGTCAACGTCGGCGCGAAGATCGACGGGTCCAACGTGGATCTGAAAGTGGGAGAGAAGGTCAAGGTGAAGGATCTGATCTACGGCGCCATGCTGCCCAGCGGCAACGACGCCGCCATGGCCCTCGCCATCGCCGTATCCGGCAGCAAGTCCAAATTCGCGGCTTTGATGAACAAAAAAGCCAGACAGCTGGGCTGCACTGACAGCAATTTCACCAACCCGCACGGATGGAAGTCCTCCAAACACTATTCATCTGCCTATGATATGGCTTTGATCACCAAGGCGGCCATGGAGAACCCGACCATCAAAAAAGCCTGCAGCACGGAAATGTACAAGATGGCGAAGACCAACAAGCACAAGGCCCGGTGGATCGCTACCAGCAACTACTTTGTCGCGAAGAAGAAATACCCGAACTCCGGCGTGTATGCCGGAAAGACCGGTACCTGGACCTACAACAATGCGGCGCTGGTATCCGCCTGCGAAAGAGACGGCAAGACCACCTACGCCGTGGTCCTGCAGGATACTATGGACAATCGGTGGAAGAGCACCAATCAGATCCTCAACTACAGCTATCAGAAGCTGGCGCAGTCGTCCTGAGCCGCGCGGGGGACCTGAGAAATCTGAACGCAAGGAAGGAGAATCTTAGAGATTTATGAGAATGAAAAAGACTATCAGGAGAGTCATCGCCCTCGCGGCGGCTGTGGCCGTGGTTTTGACCAGCCAGGCAGCTCCGGCCTTTGCCGCTCAGGTCGAGAAACCGGATATTACCGCTTCCGGCGCCATCGTCTACTGCCAGAATACGGGAGAGATCGTCTACTCTAAAAACCGGGAGAAAAAGCTGGCGCCTTACAGCGTTACCAAGCTGATGACCGTGCTTCTGGCCGTGCAGAACCTGCCTCTGGATCAGGAGGTAACCGTATCCGCCAAAGCGGCCGCGCAGGAGGAATCTTCCATGGATCTGAAGGAAGGGGAGGTGCTGACCGTCAAGGACCTGATCTACGGCTGCATGCTTCCCAGCGGAAACGACGCGGCTTACGCCCTGGGAGAGGCGGTCAGCGGCGATATGGACAGCTTTGTGGAATTGATGAACAAGACGGCGGAGAACATCGGCTGCAAGAATACCCACTTTTCCAATCCCAGCGGCCTGAAATCCTCAAAGAACTACACCACTGCCTACGATATGATGCTGATCACCAAAATGGCCCTGTCCAACGACGTGATCTGCAAGGCGGCAGGCAGCACCAAATATACCGTAGCGAAGACCAATAAACACAAGAAGCGGACCTTGAAGACCCACCTCAGTTTCCTCAGCGATCCGGAAAGCGGCGTCTACGCCGGAAAGACCGGATATTGGGACGACAGCAGCTGCACCATCGCCCTGGGATACCGGAAGGACGGCCTGCGGCTGTTCATCGTGCTGCTGGGAGACACGGCAGACGAACGGGAGAACGACGTCAACAAGCTGATCGCCTACGCCAAACAAAAGGTCGAAGGCGTCAAGGTCATCGGCAAGGACAAGGCGTCCGGCAAGGTCAGGATCAAGCACGGGGCCAAGACACGGCTGGAGACCTATACGGCGGAGATCGGCTATGCCTATCTGCCAAAGGAGGCGTCCGAGTCTCTGATAGGAACAAAGGTCACCATGGACAGCGACGTCAAAGCGCCGGTAAAAGCCGGAACTGTGGTGGGGAAGCTGGAGATCTACGCGGCCGATGAGCTGGTCAACGAGGTGGATCTGATCATCAAGGAAGACGTGGAAGCCGGCTGGTTCCCATCTTATGTAGGCATTTCCAATCTGGCGACGATGATCATCTGCGGCGTCATCGCTCTGCTCCTCGTGTTTTTTATCTGGGTTTCAGCTGTGAAAGCCAAATACCGGCGCAAAAAGCAGCGGATCCGCCAGCGGAAGATCATGGAGATGGCTATGGCGGAAATGCGCAAAGAACAGGACTATAACGAAAGAGACTGGCATTTTTAATATGTTCGATATCAAAGAAAACCTGAAAAACCTGCCGGACTGTCCGGGGGTATATCTGCACAAAGACAGGCTGGGCCAGGTCATCTACGTGGGGAAAGCCATTTCCCTGCGCAACAGAGTACGCCAGTATTTTCAGAGCGCGGCGAAATCCAATCCCAAGGTGGCCGCCATGGTGTCCCATATTGCGGAGTTTGAGTACATCACCTGCAGTACGGAGATGGAAGCCCTGATCCTGGAATGTAACCTGATCAAAAAATACATGCCCCGCTACAACGTTTTGCTGCGGGACGACAAGACCTATCCTTACATCAAAGTCACCACCGCTGAGGACTATCCCAGAGTGCTGAAGACCCGGCTCATCGCCAAGGACGGAAGCAAGTACTTCGGGCCCTACAGCGACGTAGGCGCTGTAAATCAGATCGTCGACCTGCTTTCCGGCATCTACGGCCTGAAACGGTGCAGCGCCAGGGAATTTCCGGCAAACCACCGGCCCTGCCTCAACTATCACATCAATCAGTGCAAGGGGGTCTGCGCCGGCAAGGTCAGCAGGGAGGAGTACCGCCGATCCATCGACAAGGTGCTGGAATTTCTGAGCGGCAGGGAAAAGCCTTTGCTGAAGCATCTGGAGGAAAAGATGCTGACAGCCTCTGAAAACCTGGAGTTTGAAGAGGCGGCCAGATACCGGGATTATATCAGCTCCATCAAGGCCATATCCGAGACCCAGCGAGTGACCATGACCCAGGACAAAGACCTGGACGTGGTGCTGCCGGTCAAGGACCAGGACAACTCCTTTATCGCCCTGTTCACGGTGCGGGACGGAAAGCTGTCCGGACGGGAGACCTTTCAGATCCAGGCGGAGGAAAGCGACAGCCGGGAAGAGATGGTGGGCGAGTTCATCAAGCAGTATTACAGCCAGTGGGCCATGGTGCCGCCGGAGATCCTGGTGGAAAGCCAGGTGCCGGAGCACGAGCTGTTAGAGGACTTTCTGCGCCGCGAAGGCCGCAGAGTGCGCATTTTCGTGCCGCAGAAGGGCGAAAAGCGGGCGCTGCTGAAGATGGCCCAGAGCGACTGCGTCGAGATGGTCAAGACCCTGTCCCAGAAGGCCAGGCTGCAGCAGGAGAAGCAGACCGCCGTTCGGGAACAGGTGGCCATGGTCATCAGGGAGGCCGGTTATATACCGCCGGAGAAACAGACCTACCGCATAGAATCCTACGATATTTCCAATACCAACGGCGTGGATTCCGTCGGCGCCATGGTGGTCTTTGAGGGGCTGAAGCCCAACCGGAAGGATTACCGCCGGTTCAAGATCAAAACCATCGAGGGGCCGGACGATTACGGCAGCCTGCAGGAGATGCTTTACCGGCGCTTCAAGCGGGCCCAGGCGGGGGATCCCGCCTTTGTTCACATGCCCGACGCCATCTTCATGGACGGCGGACAGGGCCAGGTCACGGCGGCCCTGAAGGTTTTGCGCGCCATGAAGCTGGATATTCCCGTGGCAGGCATGGCCAAGGACGACAGCCACAGGACCCGGGCCATGGTCTTCGAGGACGGCCGGGAGATCCCCCTGGAAAGCAATCCTATCCTGTTCCGCTACGCCGGGACCATTCAGGAGGAGGTTCACCGCTTTGCCATCGACTACCACCGGAGCCTGCGGAACAAGAACGCGTTCCATTCTGTCCTCGACGATATCTGCGGCGTGGGGCCTACTCGGAGAAACGCGCTGCTGGCCCACTTTGGCACGCTGGAGGCCATCAAAGGGGCGTCCGTCGAGGCGCTGATGGAGGTGCCGGGGATCACGGCTGGTGTGGCGAAAAACATCAAAGAATATTTTGGTTGATAAATTTCCCGATCAGTGGTATATTATTAGAGTAGCATGCGCGCTGCGCAGGGGCTGCACTGTAAAGAAAAATGGAGGATTATTATGGCAGATAACAAGAACAACCTGCAGGACGAAGCAGATATCATCACGCTGGAATTCGAGGACAACACCGAGCTGGAATGTGAGATCATGGGCGTATTTGACTACGCAGGCAAGGATTACATCGCTTTGATCCCGCTGGATGATACAGATGATGTGTACATCTACGGCTACAAGGAAATCGGCGACGACGAATTTGAACTGGTTGACATTGAAGACGAGGCATTGTTTGCCAGCGTCGTTCAGGAATTTGACGCCATCATGGCTGACGCCGATGAGGGCACTGTGAACTAGAACTTGTAATTTCAGAGCTGCTTCCCTGTGGAGGCGGCTCTTTTTGTTGTGTAAAGGGGTGAACCTATATTATGAAGAAATACGATATCATTATTGCGGGAGCGGGCGCCAGCGGCGTATTCATGAGCTATGAGCTGACGAAGCGGGAAAACAGCGCCAGCGTTTTGATGCTGGATAAGGGGGCGCCGCTGGAAAAGCGGGTATGTCCCATCAAGGCCGGCAGGACCAGGACCTGCGTCAAGTGCAGTCCGTGCCACATCATGAACGGCTACGGCGGAGCGGGCACTTTGTCCGACGGAAAGTACAACATCACCACCCAGTTCGGCGGGGATCTGCACAGGTACGTGGGTGTGGACGAGGCCATGAGACTGATGGAGTATGTGGACAGCGTGCTATGCGCTATGGGAGGCGCCGAAGCCAAGCTGTATTCCACGGCGGACTCCGACCTGAAGACCAAGTGCCTGCAGAACAATCTCCATCTGCTGGAGGCTAAGGTGCGCCATCTGGGTACCGACCGGAACGTCGAGATTCTGGGCCACATCTTCGACTATATCAAAGACCGCATCGACACCCAGTTCTACACTACCATCGAGGAGGTGGAGACTGTGGACGGCGGCGGATTTATCGTGCGCACGGACAAAGGAGACTTCGCCTGCGATAAGCTGGTTCTTGCCACGGGACGCTCCGGATCAAAGTGGATCTCCGGCGTTTGCGACAAGCTGGGCATCGAGCAGAAAAAGAACCGGGTGGACATCGGCGTGCGTGTAGAGCTGCCTGCCGAAGTCTTCAAGCATATTACGGACGCCGTTTACGAAGGGAAGATCGTCTACAAGACAGAGCGGTACAACGATATGGTCCGGACCTTCTGCATGAACCCGTACGGCGAGGTGGTTTCTGAGAACACCAACGGCATTGTTACGGTCAACGGCCACAGTTACGGCGATCCGTCCCTGCACACGGAGAACACCAACTTCGCGCTGCTGGTTTCCAATACCTTTACAGAGCCCTTTGAGGACAGCAACGAGTACGGCGAATCCATCGCCAGACTGTCCAACATGCTGGGCGGCGGCGTGCTGCTGCAGCGGTTCGGCGATCTGGTCAAGGGACGGCGGAGCAGCGCCCGCAGAATGGAAAAGTGCTTTACACGGCCGACTCTGGGAGCCACGCCGGGAGACCTGAGCCTGGTCATTCCAAAGCGGCAGCTGGACAGCATCATCGAGATGATCTACGCTCTGGATAAGATCGCGCCGGGTACGGCCAACGAGGATACGCTTCTCTATGGCGTGGAAGTCAAATTCTATAATTCCAAGGTGGCGGTAGACGAGCATCTGCAGACCTGCGTGCCTGGACTCTATGCTCTGGGCGATGGCTCCGGCGTCACCCATTCCCTGTCCCAGGCGTCTGCCAGCGGCGTTCACGTGGCGCGGATCCTGGCAGAGCAGTATCAATAGTTCTTATGGCAGGTTCATCTGACGGATTCCTGTGATGAGTTCAGCTGACGGAGTTGGGCTTTTTGGGCGATATAGATGAAAAAAGCCCAGCTTTGTCGGTACATGTTCGGTATAAGTTGGCTTTTGGATTGGATTCCCTTTGAAAAGCCCAACTTTGACAGCGCCATAGGGGCGTTTAACGTGGGGTTTTGGGTTTTTCCGTGAATTTAAAGGATTTAGCCAAGCATCGGCGGCATAGATACCGCGACCATCGGTTATATGATCGACTGTTATTTTGTATGAATAGAGATGCGGAGCCGGCGGGTCCGGGGCTGGTCCGCGGCCGAAAAATACACTTAATATTTACAAAATTGGAACGTTTTATGTATCTAAAAAAATACGAAAAAAGGTGAAAAAAACTCTTGAATTATTTTGCCAATGTGGTATACTAAGATAGTCGTCAGGCGAGAGGCGACAAAGAAAAACAGAATATGCGGTCTTGGCGGAATTGGCAGACGCGCACGGTTCAGGTCCGTGTGGGAAACCGTGGGGGTTCGAATCCCTTAGACCGCACCAATCAAATCGTTGAAATTTCAACGAAAGAAGCACCTAAGGAGTTAGGTGCTTTTCTGTTTTTTGCGTACCGATACGGCGTAAACCGTGTGGACCGATTTGGGCCTGATCTTTTCTGTTGTGTCCTGATCTTTTCCGTTGTGTGCGGATTTTATCAAGGGGATCCGGACCTGAAAGGCGCGGGCACCCATGCTTTTTGACTATATCAGAGGATTCTTTTTAAGTATTTGCGCTTTCAAAGGCATGAATGTATAATGAAAAACAGGAATGTAAGCGGAGGAGGTATAGACATGGAATATCGCACACTGCCCCATGGAGGGGAGAAGATCAGTGTTCTGGGGTTAGGCATGGGATACATCTCAGGTACACAGGACGAAATTACAGAGACCATCGACGCGGCCATCAAAGCCGGCATAAACTTCTTTGATCTCGCGGCATCAGAGAGGAGGCCTTACGCGGCATACGCCAGAGCTTTTGAGGGCCGGCGGGAACAGGTCATGACGCAGATGCACTTTGGGGCGGTCTACGACGACGGCAAATACGGCTGGTCACAGGATCTGGACGCTGTCAAAAGGACGTTTCAGTGGGAATTGGAGCTGTTTGGCACCGATTATACGGATATTGGCATGCTGCACTGCATTGACGAGGCGGAGGATCTGCAGTACGCCATGGACAGCGGGCTGTGGGACTATATGAAGCATCTGAAAAGCGAAGGCAAGATCCGGCATCTGGGCTTTTCGACCCATAATCCGGCTATCGCCCGCCGACTGCTGGACACCGGCCTTATCGATTTGTTCATGTTCAGCATCAATCCCGCCTACGACTATCAAAAGGGCGACTACGCCATCGGCGGCACGGGTGAACGCGCGGCCCTGTATCGGGAAAGCGAAGCTCTGGGCGTAGGCATTTCCGTTATGAAGCCTTTTGCGGGAGGGCAGCTGCTGGATCCGAAGCTGTCTCCGTTCAGGCAGCCCTTGAGTCACGCGCAGTGCATCAAGTACGCGTTGGACCGTCCGGCGGTGATGACGGTGCTGCCGGGGATACGCGGCCAGGCGGACCTTGCGGATATCCTGGCCTATGTGGACGCGGACGAGGCGTCAAAGGATTATTCGGCCATCGGCGGCTTTACGCCAAAGGACATGAACGGCGTATGCGTGTACTGCAACCACTGCCAGCCATGTCCGGCGGGCCTGGATGTAGGCATGATCAACAAATACTATGACCTGGCAAAGGCCGGCGACGCCATGGCGGCGGAGCACTATAAGAAGCTGGAACGCTGCGCTTCGGACTGCGTGAAGTGCGGTCACTGTGAGAGCCGGTGCCCTTTTGATGTAAAACAGGAAGACAGAATGGAAGAGATCGCGGCGTATTTCGGAAGATAGAACGGGCAGCGAGGAGATACAGAAGAGGAGGACATATAAATGGAAGCGAAAACGATGATGAACGAACGGTACGAGGCGGAAAGACGCGCCCACCAGGAATCCATGGTATTCCCTGAGGGGCAGCCCAACGACGGCTTCGCAGAGTATTTCAGCGGCAGAAGCTATCTGGCGCCGGTCTCAACGGAACAGGTGGGGATTTTCAATGTAACCTTTGAACCGGGCTGCCGGAACAACTGGCATATCCATCAGGCCCGAAGCGGCGGCGGACAGATCCTGATCTGTATTGCCGGAAGGGGCTACTACCAGGAATGGGGCGAAGAGGCGCGGGAGCTTCATCCGGGGGACGTGGTCAACATTCCCGCCGGCGTAAAGCACTGGCATGGCGCCGCGCCGGACAGCTGGTTCTCTCATCTGGCGGTAGAGGTTCCCGGAGAGGAAGGCGGCAGCCAGTGGCTGGAACCGGTTTCCGACGAGGATTATGGCAGGCTGAAATAGGGCGGCGCGCAGAAGAAAGGCCGCCGCGCGAATCATATCATGAGATTGGGAGCTGCTTTGCAGGATGTTTCACAGCATCTGCGGAGCAGCTTCTTTATATTGGAAGCTTCGCGCGGGAGACTTTCGCGGGAGACTTGCGCAGGAGCTTTGGGCTGGAAACCCTGCGCGGAAGGCTTGCGCCGAGGAAGACTCTGCTGAGCGTGGGCGATGAACGGTATAAAACGGCGGCTGCGTCTTTCTCCGCGCCCATCCGCCCATCTCAGTAAAAAAAGTCAAGGCACCTTGACTTTTTGCTGAAAGGGAGTAAAATGGACAGGAGAATGACGGAAAGGGGACGACGTAATGAAAAGCGCGTATGAATTGTCGGATCTGAATCACAGACTGATCCGGAATTTCTGGAATATCAGCCATACCATGCACCGCATTTCGGAGGGCAAAGGAAGCCAAAAGCGGATTTTGATCATTTTGAGGGAGAACCCGGGCATTACCCAGCGGGCATTGACCGAATATCTGGATATCCAGCCTGGCTCTGCCAGCGAGGTGATCGGAAAGCTGGAAGGGGCGGGGCTGCTTCTGCGGACGCCGAGCCAGAGAGACCGGAGGACGGCGGAGCTGCATTTGACTGAGGCTGGCGAGGCCGCGGCGAAGGAGGCCCACGAAGGGCGGGAGCAGCGCCACAGGAGCATGTTCGCCTGCCTGTCGAAGGAAGAAAGAGAAGAGCTCTTATCCCTTCTGGAACGGCTCAACAGCTCGTGGGAGCAGCAGTATCAGGAAAATCACGAACAGGATAAGGGGAAGAGAACATGTGGAAATATGTAAAGCGATATCTGCATTTTGCCGTGATCGGAGCGGTTTTCATGGTCGGCGAGGTTTTGATGGACCTGCTTCAGCCGGAGATCATGAGCCGGATCGTAGACGACGGCGTGCTGGGCCTTCATAACGGAGGTGTCAGCGATATGAACCTGATCTGGACCATGGGACTGCAGATGGCGGGAATCGCGTTGATCGGCGGGCTGTGCGGCTCCTTGAACAACGTATTCGTACATATCGCCAGCCAGAATATGGGCAACGAGATGAGAAAAGACGCCTTCCGCAACATTATGACCTTTTCCTTTCCCCAGGTCGATACCTTTGGAACGGGCTCACTGGTCACCCGCATGACCAACGATGTCACCCAGGTGCAGAACTACATCGCCCAGTTTTTCCGCGGCATGATCCGCACGTCCATGCTGATGTTCGGCAGCATCTTTTTCATGTTCCGCCTGAACAGACAGTTCGGGCTGATCGTGCTGTGCGCCTTTCCGGTCATCGTGGGCTGCATGGCCTTTTGTCTGAAAAAGGCCAACCCGTTGTTCGGCAGGCTGCAGGAGCAGCTGGACGGGATCAACGGCATCATGCAGGAGGACGTGTCCGGCATCCGCATGATCAAAGCCTGCGTCCGGGAGCTCTATGAGAAAGCCCGCTTCGGAAAGGCCAACGACGCGCTGATCAAAACCCAGCTTAAAATCCTGATCATCTTTGCTTTTATGAACCCGGTGGTCAACGCTTTGATGTATCTGGTGGTTACCATTCTTTTGCTGGCCGGCTCTTACGAGGTCAGCGCCGGAAGCGCGACGCCGGGAAACGTCATGGCGGCCATCACCTATACCACCCAGCTGCTCAACGGCATTCTGGGACTGGTCATGCTGTTTCAGAATATTTCCCGCGGCGTGGCGTCGCGAAAGAGGATGAAGGAGATCCTGAAGAGCAGGCCCGAGCTCAAAGACGGCGGCTTTGACGGGAACACTGAGCTGCGCGGCGAGATCACCTTTCGCGATGTGTCCTTTGCCTATCCCGGCAGCTCCAGGCGGGCGCTGAAGCACATCGATCTCACCATCTATCCGGGAGAGACCGTAGCGATCATGGGCGCTACAGGCTGCGGAAAATCCTCTCTGGTGAATTTGATCCCGAGGTTTTACGACGCGACAGAGGGCGTCGTCTCAGTGGATGGCGTCGACGTGAGAGAGTACGATCAGCAGCGGCTGCGGGAAAAGGTCTCCGTCGCCCTGCAGAAAAGCGAGCTGTTCAGCGTTTCGGTCGCTGAGAACATCAGCTGGGGATGCGGTGAAAAAGCGGCAGGCTCGGCAGGCCGGGAAGCCGTCGAGCAGGCGGCGCGGATCGCTCAGGCAGATGATTTTATCCGTTCTATGGAAGACGGCTATGACACTTTGGTGGCAGAGCAGGGCAACAGCCTGTCCGGCGGTCAGAAGCAGCGCATTTCTATTGCCAGAGCTGTGGTAAAGCCTGCCGAGATCCTGATCTTTGACGACGCCACCAGCGCGCTGGATCTGAAGACCGAGGCGGACCTGTATACGGCTCTGCAGGAATCAAGGCCGGACTGCACCAAGATCATCATCGCGCAGCGTATCGCTTCTGTGCGCCGCGCGGACAGGATCGTGGTCATGGACAACGGCGGCATCGCGGCCTGCGGCACCCATGAGGAGCTGCTGGAAGGCTGCGGCATTTACCGGGATATTTACGATTCTCAAATGGGAGAGGACGGTGAAACCTATGAATGATAAGCGTTTGACGGGCGACAGGAGCTTTATGGCGGACAAAAAGCTGGCAGAGCGAAACATTCCCGGCATGATGAACCGGAACAACCGCTTTGCCGAGGCAGAGCATGCGGAGCATGTGGGCGCGACACTGAAACGGATCCTGACCTACTTTGCCCGTGAGAAATTCATGGTCTTCGGCATGCTTGCCATCGTCGTTACGGGCACCCTCTGCGGCGTCTACGCGCCCAGTCTGCAGAGCCGCGCCATCGATATCATCGCGGGAACAAAGGGCGGCATGCTCGCGTCTACGCTGCTTTTGATGATGAGCGTCTATCTGATCTACAGCGGCTGCCAGCTGTTTCAGGGCGTGATCAGCGCCCGTCTCAGCCAGAGGATCGTCCGCAGAATGAGGGAAGAGCTGTTCAGCAAGATCGTCGGCCTGCCGATCCGATATCTGGACACCCATTCCCACGGCGACGTCATGAGCCGTATGACCAACGACATCGAGAACATATCCACGACGGTTTCCCAATCCCTGCCGTCTCTGTTTTCCGGCGTGCTGACCATCGCCGGAACGGTGGCCGTCATGGTGTATTACTGCTGGCAGCTGGCGCTTTTGAGCTGCGTAACGGTGCTGCTGACTTTGATGGCTACCAAGTTTTTGTCAAAGAAGGTCCGGCGGTTTTCCCGGAAGAGGCAGCAGCTTCTGGGACAGCTCAACGGCACGGTGGAGGAAATGGTCTCTGGATATCGGACTGTAGTCGCTTACAATCATCAAAAGGCTACCACAGAGATGTTCTGCAGCACGTCGGATTCTCTGACAAAGGCAGGCATCCGCACTGACGCCTTCAGCGGCGTCATGGGGCCGGTTATGAACTGCATCGGCAACATTGGATTTGTGATCATCGCGGCCTTCGGCGGATATTTTGCCCTGCGGGGAATGATTTCCGTAGGCGTCATTTCGGCGTTTATCGTCTACGCGAAGCAGTTCAGCCGGCCGATCAATGAGCTCGCCCAGATCTACGGCCAGCTGCAGACGGCCATCGCCGGCGCGGAGCGGGTCTTCATGGTTTTGGACGAGGAGGACGAAGCCATGGACGGAGAGGCTCTGGCAGAAGGCGGAGAGGCAGAGGTATCCTTCCAAAACGTGAACTTTTCCTATGTGTCGGGACAGCCGGTCATCAGGGACTTTACCCTGACGGTGCCGCCGGGAAAGAAGGTGGCTCTGGTAGGCTCCACCGGCAGCGGAAAGACGACCATCGTGAATCTGCTGCTGCGCTTCTACGATATTGACAGCGGAGAGATCAGGATCGACCAGCAGAGCATTTCGGGGGTCAGCCGGTCCAGCCTGCGCAGAAATGTGGCCATCGTCCTGCAGGACACGGTGCTGTTTTCCGATACAGTAGGAAATAACCTGCGGTATGCCAGGGAAGATGTCACCCAGGAGCAGCTGGAACGGGCTGTTGCCATGAGCTGCTGTGAGGAGCTGCTGGAGATGCTGCCTCAGGGCTACGACACGAAGCTGACTGCTGCCGGGACCAACATCAGCCAGGGGCAGAGACAGCTTTTGGCCATCGCCAGGGCCTTTGTGGCGGATCCCAGGATTTTGATCCTAGATGAGGCGACCTCCAACGTGGATACCCGAACGGAAAAGGCCATTCAGAGCGCCATGCAGCTCGCCATGGAGGGGCGCACCAGCATCGTGATCGCGCACAGGCTGTCCACCATCAGGGATTCCGACCTGATCGTGGTCATGGATCACGGACAGATCGTGGAAAGCGGAAACCACGACGCTTTGCTGGCGCGAAAGGGCAAGTACTACGAGCTGTACATGACCCAGTACGCCGGTTTTGCGACGTGACGCGGAGCAAAAGATATCGTCGGCGGACCACTCTACGCTCCGTAGATTGCGGGCTGTGAAGTTTTGCGATATACTCTTTGCTGGGAGGTGAAAGATATGGATAATGAAAAAATGGGAATACTGCTCCGGCGGCTGCGCACAGAGACCGGAATGACCCAGAGAGCTCTGGCGGACCGGCTGCATCTCAGCGACAGGACCGTATCCAAGTGGGAGCGGGGCCAGGGTTGTCCTGACGTATCGCTGCTGCCGCGCCTCTCGGAAATTTTCGATGTCAACATAGAAAAGCTGCTTGCCGGGGATCTTGCCGAAAGCGGCGCAGATGGAGGGAATATGAAGAGAGTGAAATTTTACGTGTGTCCGGTCTGCGGAAACATCATGACCGCTACGGGACAGGGGGAACCGTCCTGCTGCGGCCGGAAGCTGCAGCCTTTGAAGGCGGCGCCCGCCGATGAGGAACATCAGGTCAGCAGGGAGGTCGTGGAGGACGAATGGTATCTGACCTTTCAGCATCCCATGGAAAAAGGACATTTCATTCAATTTGTCGCCTATTTAGACTACGACAGGGTGACCTTGATACGAATGTATCCGGAAAGCGGAGGGGAAGTGCGGTTTCCCAAGCGGGGCAGGGGAAAGATCTGCTTCTGCTGCAGCAGGGACGGCCTCTTTGAACTGAAGTGACCGCGCGCGCCGGCCTTGTGCCTGTCTCCGCTTCCGCCGCGCCTGTTCCGCAGCTGACATGGAGCCAGCCCTGGCGCCGACCTGGAACTGATCTGGAGCTGACCTGGAGCTGACTGAGCCCTTTGGTGCCGGCCGGACCCGCGCTTTGACCAAAAAACGGCTGAGCGGCAGGGTCCGGCCAGACTGTCATCAGTATTCTGTCAGGCCGTTTTCGTCGAAGTAGTCGTTGAGATAGACCAGATAGTCGCGGGCATTGGCGATGGTATGGTCGTTGAACGGGCTGATATAGCCTGCGGCTTCGTCAGGTCTCATGAAGCCGTAGAATTTCAGGGCCTCCGCGATCTGATCCTCCAGATCATCATCGGTGGTGATATAGAATTCATCGTAGGTATCGTACAGATAATCGACGACGTCGGAGAACTGGTCCATGTCCAGATAGTTTTCCGCGAACTGGTCAGCTTCGGCCTGCAGCTCCTGGTCGCTGTAGCCGGAATCGCGCCAATCGCTGCTGTATCCTGTGTCGAAGAGCAGGCTGCAGCTGTCCATGGCCGTATCAAAGATGATCTGATCCAGATCCGTCAAAAAAGCGTAGCTGTAGGAATCTCCTGTCTCGTAGCTGTCATAATCGGCGAAATCGTCATAGTCATAGTAGTCATCGTCATAGCTGCATTGGCCGAGGCCGCTGATGACGGTGATGATCAAAATGATCACAAAAGCGATGAATTTCCCGTGGCGGGCCGCCGATTCTTTGTCCGCGCCGTGAAAGGAACGGGAGCCGGACGGCGTGTCCATGACCGTGCCGCCCGTGTCGTGATCCGGCCTGCGGGCCGCTTTTTTTAACTGGGGAACGGCGCTGCTTCTGATCTGTCCCGCGCTGCTTCTGGCCTCGCTGTCTTTGGAGGGCTGGTCGGCGTCGTCTCTCATCGCGTCTGAGACGGTATTTTTCAATTCGTCAGCCTGACTTTTGATCTCATCGCGCAGAGAGTCGGCCTTTTGACGCAGGGAGGACAGATCGGGCTTGCGGAACAGGGATCCTCCCTCTTCCGCCTCAATCTGGTCCTTGCGGAATTCGTTTTCCCGCACTCGTTTGGCGCGGCGGCGTCTGGCTTCTTTTTCTTCCTGGTCGTGGAGCCGGCGGTGGGCCTGCTGAGAACCAGATGCCGTCGATGCCGAAGAGGAGGCCGATGAGCGGGCGAAGTCATCTCGGCGGTAAAGGCTGGAGCTGCCGCTTCCGGCCATCCTGTAGGCCTGCTCGTAAGCTTCTTTCAGCTCCGCCAGCTTCTTTCTGACGTACTCGGGGTCATCGTCGTAGTCAGAGGATTTGTATTTGCGGACCCGTCTTTCATAGGCCGCTTTTACGTCGTCTTTTCCTGCGTCTTCCCGAAGGCCCAGCAGTGAGAAATATTTGTTCATAGATCCTGCCTTTCTTGCATGTTCCAATCAACGAGCTTCTTCTATTATGTAATATTATATAATGATTTTTGGGAAGTGTCTATAGGAGATTTGCCGGGAGCTTTGCCGCTCATGAAAGAAGCAGACCGGAAAGGATCTAGGGCTTTTTGCTTTGAGGAAAGTCGGCATAATCCGTGTCATGATATCATTACAGATACGGAAGATACGGATGCCGGACATGGGCGCCGGTCAGAAACATTGACAAAGTTGACAATATCCCTAATATTTGTCAATCTTGTCAGCAAAATCGCGCAAAATGTTGACAGGTGTTCTGGTCAACCTTTTTTGTAATAATGTGTTCAGTTTTTACAGTACCTTTGC
>CALLDR010000108.1 GCA_937997955.1 uncultured Emergencia sp.
AATGAAAAATAAGTGTTTACATTTTACATTTCATGGTGTATAATTGTTACTGTTGTGAGCGATGCTCGCGGCAGAAGCACTTGCGGCTGTGGCGGAATGGCAGACGCGCACGGTTGAGGGCCGTGTGGGAAACCGTGCTGGTTCAAGTCCAGTCAGCCGCACCATGTTTCCGAAAACAGCTTCCTGCATCGGAGGCTGTTTTCTTCTTTCAGCAGCTGTAAGCGGCCGAGCTGCTGCGGTCTGCTGAAAAATCGACAAGAACTATTGACGTTTTTAAAATCCTATGCTAAAATATTTTTGTCGTGCCGGCGTGATGGAATTGGCAGACGTGCGGGATTCAAAATCCCGTGGTGGCAACACCGTATGGGTTCGACCCCCATCGCCGGCACCATTAAGTATTTACTTAAATATTTAGGAGGACAAAATGAATTCACAATTAGGAATGCAGGTCATTATCTTAGTCGTCTTTATCGCAGCGATGTACTTCTTACTGATCAGACCACAGAAGAAGAAGGAAAAGACGATTCAGAACATGAGAAACAGCCTGCAGGTTGGAGATGAAATCGTCACAATCGGCGGTATCTGCGGAAAGATTGTCAAGACCAAGGACGATACCATAGTGATTCAGGTAGGTGCAGATAAGGTTAAGTTTGAGATGATGAGATGGGCAGTTTCCTCTGTTACCAGCTCAAGCAAAACAGCTTCCAAATCCAACGTAGTGGAAGAGGACGAGGAAGAAAAGAAGATCAAGCCTAAGAAACTGAGAAAATCCACTGTTGACGAGACAGAGGAAAAGATTCCAGAAGACGAGAAATAAATCATATTTTTCATGAAACCCCTAAATTTGATAGGGGTTTTTCTGTTATTCTTGAAGAATCCAACATAAAAGTCTACTTTTTCCTTGCCGAACAGCTGAAAAAGTAGTACAATAAAGAGTAAATTAAAATGCCGGACTTATGGGCAAATTTGTGACTATTTAGAGGTGAGAGGAATAAAATGAATGCAAAACTGAGAAAAATTTTAGCTGTTTTAGTAGTCATTGCAGTCCTTTTCGGCTGGTACGTGACCATCTTTGGTATTGGTTCCGTCAGTTCGATCAAGGATGTGATGAAATTCGGCTTGGATATCAACGGCGGCGTTTACGTCGTGCTGGAAGCTGATGAGGAAGATACGGCTGACATGACTGCGGACGAGCTGAAAGAGGTCATGGAACAGACCAGAGCTGTCCTCAACAACAGAGTCAACGCCATGGGTATTTCCGAGGCTACGGTTTCCCTGGAGGGCACCAACCGCCTGAGAGTGGAAATGCCGGGCGTGGACAACGCGCAGGAGGCCATCGAACAAATCGGCAAGACAGCGCAGCTGCGCTTCCTGCTGGCTGACGGCTCCGAAGTGCTGACAGGAAACGAAGTAAAGAACGCCTATATGGATACGGACAGTGAAAACGGCGGATACAAGATCGTGCTGGAATTCAGCGGCGAAGGTTCGGACAAGTTCGCTGAGGCGACAGGCAAGGCTTCTGCGGGAGAGGTTACAGCTTCCGAAGAGCTTTCCGCGGCCGGTGTTGCCAGCAACGCAATCGTCATCATGCTGGACGACGAGATCGTAACGGCTCCGACAGCAAAAGAAAAGATTACCAGCACCAGCTGTGAGATTACATCTGGCGCCGGCGGCTACTCAAAAGAAGACGCTTCCAATACGGCGGCTCTGATCCGCGGCGGCGCGCTGCCGGTGTCTCTCCACGAGATCACATCTTCCGTGCAGACGGCGACCATCGGCGTTGACGCCCTGAACAAGAGCGTCGTAGCGGGCGCTGCAGGTCTTGGACTGGTGTTCCTGCTGATGCTGCTCATGTATAACATGCTGGGCCTGATCGCTGACATCGCGCTGCTGCTGTACGTGCTGATCGTGCTGTGGGCTATGGCAGGCATGGGAAGCGTGCTGACCCTGCCTGGTATCGCAGGTATCATCTTGTCCATCGGTATGGCCGTCGACGCCAACGTTATCATCTTTGCCCGCATCAAAGAAGAGATCGCCGCCGGCAAGACCATCCGCGTCGCGGTAGACCAGGGCTTCAGACACGCGCTGACCACCGTGCTGGACGCGCAGATCACCACTTTGATCGCATCTATCGTGCTGTATGAGATCGGTTCTACCTCCGTCAAAGGCTTCGCTTTGACCCTGATGATCGGTATCATCGTCAGCATCTTTACGGCTGTGGTCATCACCCAGCTGTTCGTGGGACTGCTGGCAGGCAGCAAGATGGCGAAGAACAAGTACTTCGGCGTAAACGAAGACGGCACGCCAAAGAACCTGCTCAAAAAAGAGTTCAAGTTCATTTCCAACAGGAAGAAATTCTACTGCTTCAGCGCGGCGGTCATCATCATCGGCCTGCTGTTCTCTGTAGTAAGAGGCTTTAACTACGGTATCGACTTTACCGGCGGTACTATGATACAGATCGACATGGGTAAGACCGTCAGCACAGAAGAGGTGACAGACGCCCTGGCTGATTACGATATGAAGGATCTTTCCGTCGTCCTCGCAGGCGATGAGCAGGATCAGATCATCATCAAGACGACAGACGCTCTGAACAACGACAAGCGTTCTGAAGTGGTCGACACCTTGGGCGAAACCTTCGGCGTGACCCAGGACGACGTTTTGGCTTCTGAGGAATTCGGACCGACCGTAGGACGGGAGCTGAAGAGCAACGCCGTCAAGTCCGTGCTGATCGCCGCCGTGGGTATGCTGATCTACATCGTATTCAGATTCAGATCCTGGAAATACGGCGTGGCTTCCATCGCCGGCATCTTCCACGACGTGCTGTTCGTACTGGCTTTCTACGCGATCTTCAACGTGACGATCAACAATCCGTTTATCGCTGGTATCCTGACAGTCGTCGGATATTCCATCAACGATACCATCGTTATCTTTGACCGGATCAGAGAGAATAAGAAGATCTTCAAGAAGGATTCCAACGAAGTGGTCATCGACCGCAGCGTAAACCAGACCCTGAACAGATCCATCATGACGTCTCTGACCACATTGATCTGCATGGTTCCGCTGTTCCTGATGGTATCCACTTCCATCAGAGAATTCGTGCTGCCGCTGATGGTCGGCGTACTGGTAGGAACTTATTCCTCCATCTTCCTGTGCAGCCCGCTGTTCTATGAGTTCAGCAAGAGCGAGGATCAGTCCAAGTATCTCACTGCGCAGAAAGCAAAAGAAAAGAAGGAAGCGAAAAAAGCTTCTAAAAAGAATAAATAGTCCATTTTAGCAGGAGTATAACGACGCATGGAAACGAAAGCGAAATTTTTAGAAGAGATTACCAGCATCAATAAAAATTATGACACCGAACTGATTGGCCGGGCCTTTGAAAAGGCCCGGAAGCTGCACGACGGACAGCTCCGTAAGAGCGGCGAACCATATTTTATCCATCCCATCGCTGTAGCCAAGATTCTGGCCCAGCTTGGCATGGATGAGGAGACCATCGTCGGTGGGCTTTTGCATGACGTCGTAGAGGACACCGAGTATACCAGAGAGGAGCTCGTCGTTGATTTCAGCGAGGAGATCGCTCTCCTGGTAGACGGTGTTACCAAGCTGGGCTCTATCAAATTCGACACAAAGGAAGAAGCGCAGGCCGAGAATCTGAGAAAGATGTTCCTGGCCATGTCAAAGGATATCCGCGTCCTGATCATCAAGCTGGCCGACCGGCTGCACAACATGCGGACGCTGGAGTTCATGAGAGAGGAGAAGAAAATTGAAAAGTCCAGAGAAACCCTGGACATCTACGCGCCTCTCGCGAGCAGACTTGGCATCTATACGGTCAAGTTCGAGCTTGAAGATATTTCGTTAAAATACCTGCATCCGCAGGAGTACCACACGCTGGAGATCGAAGTGACGGAGAAGAAGGAGCAGCGGGTACAGTTCATCAACCAGGTCATCGAGGAGATCAGAGAAGCCCTGGACCAGATGAACATGAAGTACGACATCTCCGGCCGTTCCAAGCATCTGTACAGCGTATACAAGAAGATGGTCATTCAGCACAAGCAGCTAGATGAGATCTTCGATCTGACCGCAGTCCGCGTGATCGTAGAAAACGTCCGCGACTGTTATGCTGTTCTGGGCCAGGTCCACACCATGTGGAAGCCGATCCCGGGACGGTTCAAGGACTATATCGCCATGCCGAAGCCGAACATGTACCAGTCCCTCCATACCACGGTGCTGGGAGACAACGGCGAGCCTTTCGAGATCCAGATCAGGACCTACGAGATGCACCGGGTTGCGGAATACGGCATCGCGGCTCACTGGAAGTACAAAGAGGGAAACACAAAGGGCGAGCAGAACAACGAGGAAATGAAGCTGGCCTGGGTACGTCAGACCCTGGAATGGCAAAAAGAGCTGAACGACCCGAAGGAGTTCATGGAGACCCTGAAGATGGATCTGTTCTCCAGCCAGGTTTTCGTGTTTACGCCAAAGGGAGAGGTCATCGACCTGCCGGCAGGCTCTACGCCCCTTGACTTCGCCTTTAAGATCCATACGGCCGTCGGCTGCAAGTGCGTCGGCGCCAAGGTAAACGGAAAGATGGTGACCATCGACCACACCCTGAACAACGGCGATATCGTCGAAATCGTCACGTCTTCCAATTCAAGCGGTCCAAGCGTAGACTGGCTGAAGATCGCCAAAAGCTCCACCGCGCGGACAAAGATCCGCCAGTGGCTGAAAAAAGAAAACAAATCCGATGACGTTGCCAAGGGCAAGGACGCATTGGATAAATATATACGCAAGAAGGGCTATGACCCGCAGCAGATCGCCCGTTCCAACTATATGAACAAAGGCCTGCGGGAAATGAATATCGCTACCTTAGACGAGCTGTTCACCCAGATCAGCAAAGGCGGCACTCTGCTGTCCCGATACGCCAACCTGCTGTTCGGCTATTTCAACGAGGAAAAGAAGCTGGAGCAGAAGAGGGAAGAAGAAAGACAGCAGAAGCTCTTCGAGAAGAAGGATAAGCTGCAGAGACATCAGCGCGAAAACCCTGGCATCATTGTCAAAGGCGCTGACAACCTGATGATCCGCGTGTCCCGATGCTGCAACCCTGTACCGGGAGACGAGATTGTAGGCTTTATCACCAAGGGCAGAGGCATTTCTGTCCACCGGAAGGACTGTTCCAACATCACGTCCCTGCCGGAACAGGAAAAGGCCCGTTTTATCGACGTGGAGTGGGAGGACCTGAAGGTAGGAAAGTCCTACGCCGCCGATGTCTGCATCGTCAGCGTGGACCGGAAGGGCATCTTCTCCGACATATCCCGTGCCTGCGAGGACATGGATGTGCATATCTCAGGCGTCAACGCCAAGAGCGGAAAAGACGAAACCGTCCACATCACCCTGACCCTGTCCATTTCCAGTACCCAGCAGATGCAGCGGGTACTGCGCACCCTCAGAAACGTGCAGGGCGTATCAAATGTATATAGAGCAAGGAGTTAATGGTCTGTCCCGCGAGCAGAGCGAGCGGCCAGACAGACCTTATGCTTTCGCGGCCCAAGAGAGCGAGCAGAAAGCGAAGCGCGATTGGCAAGACGCGAGTCGTATAATTTAGGAGGAATCTATGCAAGTATATAAATTTATCACCTGTCCGATTCAGGTCAACACCTATCTCGCCTTTGACGAGACAAAGAAGGGATTCATCGTAGATCCGGGCGGCTACAGCCCCCAGCTCACCGCCAAGGCGCGGGAAGAGGGCGTAACCGTAGAATACATCATTCTGACCCACGGACACGGAGACCATATCGGCGGCGTGGCGGACTTCCAGAGGGAATTTCCTGACGCCAGGGTGGTCGCCTTAGATCTGGAACGGGAGATGCTGTCAGATTCCAGCATCAACGCTTCTCTGGAAATCTGCGGGAGACCCGTTACCGTTTCCCCTGACATCTATGTAAAAGACCACGATACCTTAACCGTCGGCGAGACCGAGCTGACCTTTATCCATACGCCGGGCCATACCAAAGGCGGCATGTGTATCCTGACGCCGGGATACGTGTTCAGCGGCGACACCCTGTTCCGCGCTTCCATCGGAAGGACCGATTTTTACGGCGGCAGCTTCACAGAGATCGCGAAGTCCATCAGGGAGAAGCTCTTCCTTCTGCCGGACAGCACCCTGGTGCTGCCTGGTCACATGAGCGAAACGACCATCGGTTACGAGAAGGAGCATAATCCGTTTGTATAAGATCAAAATATTGCACTATGAAAAACAGTATCTGCTGGAAGAGCTGATCAAAGTGTTCCTGCGGCCTGACCAATACCGGCTGCTGGAGGCGGACGAAGTGACAGACGCGGATACCATTCTCATCAACGAACAGGAATCTCAGGACAAAAACGAGATCAACCGGCAGATCTACAGAGCGCTTTCCAGCCTGACGGGAACGAAGCCCGCGTGGGGCATCCTCACCGGCATCCGTCCTGTGAAGCTGTGCGGTGAGCTTTTTGAAAAAACCGGCAGCGGAGAAGAGGCTGTCCGCGTTTTGAGGGAGGATTACTACCTCAGCGGGGAAAAGGCGGCGCTGCTCCTTCAGCTGTACCTGCATCAGCAGGAGGAAGCCGGAAAGCCGCCGAAGAACTCAGCGGGCGTCTATATCGGTATTCCGTTCTGTCCGACCAGGTGCGTCTACTGTTCCTTCGCGTCAAATCAGGTGCCGGACGGCGAGATCGCCAGATACCTTGAGGCCCTCCATCAGGAGATCGCCTATACAGGACGGCGCATGAAGGAGACCGGCATGACGGCGGAGTCCGTCTACATCGGCGGAGGCACGCCGACCACACTTACAGCCGGACAGCTGGACCAGCTGATCGCGTCCGTACAGAAAGCCTTTGATCTTTCCGCGCTGCGTGAATTTACCGTAGAAGCCGGACGTCCTGACACCATCACAGCTGAAAAGCTGCAGGTCCTCAAAGGGCGGGGGATCGACCGCATCAGCATCAACCCCCAGTCCATGAAGGCTGAGACCCTGGAGACCATCGGACGGAGCCACAGCCCGGAGGATATTCGCAGAGCCTTCGCCCTGGCCAGAAGCCACGGCTTTGATCACATCAACTGCGACGTCATCGCCGGACTTCCCGGAGAGACGGCCGCGGATTTCGCGGATACCCTGCGGCAGGTCATGTCCATGGGGCCGGAGAGCGTCACCGTTCATTGTCTGGCGGTCAAGCGGGCGTCCAGGCTGGTGGACATCGACAGAGACTTTCACTATAAGCAGGGAGAGAGGGTGGCAGAAATGCTGTTCCAGGGCGAAAAGGCACTGGCTGGCGGCGGCTATCAGCCCTACTACCTGTACAGACAGAAGCACATGGCCGGAGCTTTTGAGAATACCGGCTACTGCAAAAAAGGTAAAGATTGCATTTATAATATACGCATTATGGACGAACACCAGAGCATCATCGCCCTCGGCGCAGGGGGCATCTCCAAGGTGTACTATCCGTCGGAGAACCGGTTGGAGCGGGTCGCCAACGTGACCAATTATCAGGAATACATAAAGCGTATTGATGAAATGCTGAATAGAAAAGAGAAAAATATTTTTATGGAGGTAAAGAAATGGCAATCATAGCACCAAAAGGAACGAAAGACACGTTGCCGGCACAGGTGTACAAATGGCATTACGTTGAGCAGAAGTTCTCCGAAATCTGCGAAAAGTACGGTTTCAGAGAGATCAGAACGCCGATGTTCGAGCACACGGAGCTGTTCAAGAGAGGCGTCGGCGATACGACAGACATCGTTCAGAAGGAGATGTATACCTTCGAAGACTACGCTGGCAGAAGCATTACGCTGAAGCCGGAGGGAACCTCCCCGGTGACGAGAGCGTTTATCGAACACAAGCAGTACGCGGAGGTACAGCCGACCAAGTACAGCTATATCACCCCTTGCTTCCGCTACGAAAAACCGCAGTCCGGCAGATTGAGAGCCTTCCACCAGTTCGGCATCGAGATCTTCGGTACGCCGAACATGCTGGCGGACGCTGAGGTCATCTGTCTCGGCTACGACTTCCTGCACCAGATGGGTATCGACGATATCCAGCTACGCATCAACAGCGTAGGATGTCCGGCCTGCAGACAGAAGCACCGGGAAGCGCTGAGAGCCTTTTTAGAGCCGGTTTACGACCAGCTGTGCAATACCTGCAAGGACAGATACGAGAGAAACCCGATGAGAATCCTGGACTGCAAGTCCGAGATCTGCCAGGATCTTGTCAAAGACGCGCCGAACATGGTGGACTATCTCTGCGACGAGTGCAGCGCCGCCTTTGAAGACGTGCAGAAGAACCTGGACGCCATGGGCATCGAATACGTGGTAGACCCTAGAATCGTAAGAGGGCTGGACTATTACACCAAGACCGCCTTTGAGTTTGTGACCAATTCAGGCGGCACCCAGGGAACCGTCTGCGGCGGAGGCAGATACGACCATCTGATCGAGGAGATCGGCGGACCTCCGATCCCGGGCGTCGGCTTCGGTCTCGGCATTGAGAGACTTCTGATGCTGATGGAGGAGCGGGGCGTTGAGATCCCGCAGCCGGAGCCGCTGAAGGCGTTTATCGCCGTCATGGGCGACGACGCGAAGGCTTTCGGCCTGAAGCTGCTCCGCGACCTGAGAAACAAAGGCGTCAAGGCGGAGATGGATACTCTGGCGAGAAACATCAAAGGACAGTTCAAGTACGCTGACAGACTGGGCGCGCAGTACACCGTAGTCATCGGCGACAACGAGCTGGCAGAGGGCACGGTCTCCATCAAGGAGATGGCCACCTCCCAGCAGAGACAGGTCAAGCTGGAAAACCTTTTGGAAGAATTAGCGAAATAAGAGGAGCTTACGATATATTATGGCAGAATTATTTAAGAGGACCCACATGTGTGGGACACTGAACATGGAGCAGGCAGGCCAGGAAGTCGTCCTAAACGGCTGGGTCGCCAAGCAGAGAGCCCTGGGCGGCCTGATTTTCGCGGATCTCAGGGACAAAACAGGAATCGTTCAGATCACTTTTGACGATACTATTCCTGAAGACGTCTTTGCTGCGGCGGAGAGCCTGCGCAGCGAATACTGCGTCGGCATCAAAGGCACGGTTCGCGAAAGAGCGTCCAAGAACCCGAATCTTGCCACCGGCGATATCGAGGTTCTCGCGACAGCGCTGACCGTGTATTCCAAGTCGGAGACACCGCCGATCTACGTCAAGGACGACGATAAAGTAGACGACAACCTGAGACTGAAATACAGATATCTGGACCTGCGCAAGCTGAAGATGCAGCAGAATCTCAGATTCCGCCATCAGGTGACCAAGCTGGTCAGAGACTATTTCGATGAAAACGGATTTACCGAGATTGAAACGCCGATCCTGATCAAATCCACGCCGGAGGGCGCCAGAGACTATTTGGTGCCGAGCAGAGTGAACCAGGGCCATTTCTACGCCCTGCCTCAGTCACCGCAGCTGTTCAAGCAGCTGCTCATGGTCAGCGGATGCGACAGATACATCCAGATCGCCAAGTGCTTCCGAGACGAAGACCTGCGCGCTGACCGGCAGCCGGAATTCACCCAGATCGACCTGGAGATGTCCTTTGTGGATCAGGACGACGTGATCGCCATGCAGGAGGGACTGCTGGTGCGCATCTTCCGCGAGCTGATGGGTATCGAGATCCAGGCGCCGTTCCCTCGCATGACCTATGACGAGGCCATGGAGAGATACGGCAGCGACAAGCCGGATACCCGCTTTGGCTTTGAGCTGAAGTCCCTGAACGACGTGGTAAAGGATACGGAATTCAAGGTATTTGCCGACGCGCTGGCCGGAGGCGGCGACGTACGCGGTATCTGCATCGACGGCGGTTCTCCGAAGTTCAGCCGCAAGGACATCGACAAGCTGACCGATCAGACCAAGCACTACGGCGCGAGGGGCGTCGTATGGCTTCGCGTGGAAGAAGGGGAGATCAAATCCTCCGTCAACAAATTTTTCAGCCAGGAGCAGCTGGCAGAGATCGCAGCGGTCTTTGGCGCAAAGACAGGAGACCTGATCCTGATCGTAGCGGACAAGGCCAAGGTGGTCTTCGACAGCCTGGGTTTCCTGAGAAGACACGTCGCGGGAATTTTGGGCCTTCTGGACGACAGCAAGTTCAACCTTCTGTGGGTCACCGACTTCCCGATGTTTGAAAAGGACGACGAGACCGGCGAGCTGAAGGCGATGCATCACCCGTTCACCAACCCGAAGGCTGAGGACATTCCTCTGCTGGATACAGAACCGGAAAAGGTGAAAGCGGACGCCTACGACATCGTGCTCAACGGCGTGGAATTGGGCGGTGGCAGCATCAGAATCCACGACGCCCAGCTGCAGGCAAGAATGTTCAAGGCCCTGCGCCTGACAGACGAAGAGTGCCAGGAGAAGTTCGGCTTCCTGCTGGAAGCGTTCAAGTACGGCGTGCCGCCTCACGGCGGACTGGCTTACGGCCTGGACCGTCTGGTCATGCTGCTCACAGGAAGCAGCAGTATTCGAGAGGTTATGGCTTTTCCTAAGAATCAGAACGCCCAGTGCATGGTATGCGAAGCGCCGGGTGTGGTGGAAGAAGAACAGCTGGAAGAGCTGGGCATCAGATTACAGAAGTAAGCCCTCTTTCGATTGGAAATACACGAGAAGGAGATTCTCATGGCAGAATTTTGCAAAAATCCCGTCTCCGGACCCGTTTCCGGATCCGGCTCCGAAAGGGAGCCGCGCCCCTGCGTTGGGTGCGTCGGCGTTCTCGGGGGAACCTTTGATCCCGTGCACAACGGTCACGTAGCCCTCGCGAAGGCGGCGCTGGAGCAGGGAAATCTGAGCCGGCTGATCGTCATGCCGGCTGAAGTACAGCCCTTTAAAAGAGGAAAGGAGACGGCGGAGGACCGGCATCGCCTGAACATGGTCAGGCTGGCTTTTGAAGACATGCCCTTTGTCGAGGTCTCGGATTACGAGATGAAGAACACGGACATTTCCTATACCTACGATACCCTGACCTATCTGCAGGGTCAGTATCCCGGCGAGGAAATCGCCTTTATCATGGGAACAGACGCGTTCCTGGAGGTGGACACGTGGTACAAAGGCGTGGAGCTGCTGGAGACCTTCTCCTTTCTCGTCAGCGTAAGGCCGGGCTATCGAGAATCTGAACTGGAAGAAAAAATTGAACATTTTCAGCAGCTTTATGGAACGAAGGTCGAGAAGCTGGTCATGGAAATGCCGGATATTTCTTCTACCGCGGTCCGGAGTTTCTGCAGCGCAGGAATTTCGCTTGTGGAGAAGGTTCCGGAGAAGGTTGAGAGGTATATTTGTGAACACGGACTCTATAAACAGCTATATCGAAAGGAACTTTTCGGAGAAGAGAAAGATCCATACAGAGGGCGTGAGAAAGACGGCGATCAGCCTGGCGAAAAAGTACGGGGCTGATCCGGAAAAGGCAGAACTGGCGGCCCTGTTCCACGATATGTACCGGGGCGTTCCTGTAGACGCGCTGAACTACTACGTCAGGCATCTGGGATTGGATAAACGATATATGGACAACTGCAACCTGGCCCACGGGAAGATCGCCGCTATTATCATGGAGCGGGATTACGGCATTGAGGATCAGGATATCCTCAACGCGGTCAGCTTCCATACTACGGGAAGGGCGGGCATGTCCCTTTTGGAAAAGGTCATCTATATTGCCGACGCCATCGAGCCCAGCAGGCGTTATCCCGGCGTGGAAGCTCTGCGGGAGGCCGCGGACCAGGATCTTGACCTGGCCTGCCTGCTGTCCCTGGAGCACACCATTGAGTACGTGAGAAGCCAGGGCAGCTTTCTGGACGAGGATACCCTTCGCGCCAGAGATGACCTCAGGGGACTTAGAGAAAAGGAGAAATAATATGGATAATAAGAGTTTTGCACTTCTGGCGGCCAAAACGCTGGACAACAAAAAGGCCATCGACATCGTAGTCATCGACATCGCGGAGAAGTCCTCCTTTGCCGATTACATGGTCATCGCGTCCGGCGGTTCGGAGCGGCAGGTTCAGGCTCTGGTCGACGATGTGGAAGATGCCTTCGCCAAGGAAGGGCTTCTGGTCAAGAGCATAGAAGGAAGACAGAATTCAGGCTGGGTGCTGATGGATTTCGGCGATGTCATCGTCAACATCTTTACCCGGGATACCAGGGAAAAATACAACATTGAAAAGGTGTGGGGCGACTGCAGCTTTTTAGATCTGGAGGAATAATTTAGAAATGAACGAGAGATACAACTTCAAAGAGATCGAAGCCAAATGGCAGAAATATTGGAAAGAAAACAACTGTTTCAAGACTGTAGAAGATGAAAATAAAGAAAAGTACTACGTGCTGGAAATGTTTCCGTACCCGTCTGGAAAGCTCCACATGGGCCACGTCAGAAACTACTCCATCGGAGACGTAGTCGCCAGATGCAAGTCCATGCAGGGCTTTAACGTGCTGCACCCGATGGGCTTCGACTCCTTCGGTCTGCCTGCGGAGAACGCCGCCATCAAACACGGCGTAGCGCCGGGCAAATGGACCTGGGACAATATTCACGAAATGGAAGACCAGCTAGCCCAGCTGGGACTTTCCTATGACTGGGAGAGAGAGGTCCAGACCTGCAGCCCTGATTACTACAAGTGGATGCAATGGATCTTCATCCAGTTCTACAACAAAGGGCTGGCATACAAAAAAGAAAACCCTGTCAACTGGTGTCCTAGCTGCCAGACCGTACTCGCCAACGAGCAGGTGGTAGACGGCTGCTGCGAAAGATGTAAATCTCCTGTAGGCAAAAAGAACCTGTCCCAGTGGTATCTGAAGATCACCGATTACGCTGACAGACTGCTGGGGAACCTGGATAAGCTGGAAGGCTGGCCTAACAAGGTCAAGACCATGCAGAGAAACTGGATCGGAAAGTCCACCGGCGCGGAAGT
Organism: uncultured Emergencia sp.; assembly: GCA_937997955.1. Taxonomy (GTDB): domain Bacteria; phylum Bacillota; class Clostridia; order Peptostreptococcales; family Anaerovoracaceae; genus Senimuribacter. Next base: position 12,938 of record CALLDR010000108.1, read on the forward strand.
GCAGTTCCAGATCAAGGACCGCGACGAGATCCTGACCGTATTCACCACCAGAGTCGATACCATCTACGGCACCACCTACATGGTACTGGCGCCGGAATACCCTACAGTATTGTCCATGGTAGAAGGCACAGAATACGAAGGACCTGTCCGGGAATATATCGACAAGGTGGAGCACATGAACGACATCGAGCGTACCTCCACTACCAACGAAAAGACCGGCGTGTTCATCGGCAAGTACGCGGTGAATCCGTTTACCAAGAAGGAAATCCCAATCTACATTTCCGACTACGTGCTGATGGGCTACGGCACCGGTGCTGTTATGGGCGTACCGGCGCATGACCAGAGAGACTTTGACTTCGCCACAAAATTCGGCATCGATATCATTCCTGTCGTAGATCCCGGCGATCCGGAGATCGATCTCAACAACCTGAAGGAAGCCTGCGCCGCCGAGGGAACTCTGATCAATTCCGGCGAGTTTAACGGCATGAACAACAGAGTCGCCATCGGCAAGTTCATCGAACTGGTCGAAAAGGAAGGCATCGGCAAAAAGACGGTCAACTACAGACTCCGCGACTGGCTGATCTCCAGACAGAGATATTGGGGTACGCCGATTCCGATGATCTACTGCGACGATTGCGGCTGGGTTCCTGAGAAGGAAGAAAACCTGCCGGTACTGCTGCCGACAGACGTTGAATTTACCGGAAAGGGCGAGTCTCCGCTGACCACCAGCAAGGTCTTTGCTGAGTGCAGCTGCCCGAGATGCGGCAAGAAGGCGAAGCGGGAGATGGATACCATGGATACCTTCCTGGATTCCTCATGGTATTTCCTCAGATACTGCGATCCGAAGAATGAAAAAGAAGCGTTCAACAAGGAAAAAGCGGACTACTGGATGGACGTCGATCAGTACATCGGCGGCGTAGAACACGCTATCCTCCATTTGATGTACGCGAGATTCTTCCAGATGGCCCTGTACGACCTGGGTCTGACCAAATATGAAGAGCCGTTCAGAAACCTGCTGACACAGGGCATGGTAAACAAAGACGGCAAGAAGATGAGCAAATCCCTGGGCAACGTGGTCAGCCCGGAAGAGATCATCGAGAAATACGGCGCGGATACCGCGAGACTGTTCATTCTGTTCGCGGCGCCGCCGGAAAAAGAACTGGACTGGTCCGATACCGGCGTAGAGGGAAGCTACAGATTCCTCAACCGTGTATACCGTCTGGTATATGATTTTGCGAAGAATTACGAAGGCGGACAGGCTGATTACGAGATCAAAACCGACGCCGATAAAGAGCTGAATTACGTTCTGAACACCACCATCAAAAAGGTGTCAGACGACGTGGCGGGAAGATTCAGCTTCAACACCGCTATCAGCTCCATCATGGAACTGGTCAACGAGTTATACAGATACAAGGAATTGGAAGAGAGAAACGAAGCTTTCATGAAGAAGGCTGTAGATACACTGGTTACGATCCTTTCACCGTTCACACCGCACATCTGCGAGGAGATGTGGGAGATCCTCGGATACCATCAGTCCCTGACTGCCGTATCCTGGCCGGCTTACGACGAGAAGGCCCTGGTACGCGATACCATCGAGATCGTCGTGCAGATCAACGGCAAGGTGAAGGAAAAATTAAATGTTGCGAACAACCTTTCCAGAGAAGAACTGGAAAAAGAAGCTCTCTCCAATGACAAGGTGAAAGCCCTCACAGACGGCAAGAACATCGTAAAGGTGGTCGCTGTCCCTGGAAGGCTTGTAAATATTGTTATAAAGTAGAGGGGAGTTTATGAGAGATTACAATAGCAAAAAACCATCTGTAAAAAGGATGGCTGTTAAGAGACCTCCCGCGAAGGAGCAGCCTGCCAACCGAGGTTCAGGCCGCAAGCCTTCCGCGGGCAGGCGGACGCCGGCCAAGTCTGCGGCAAAAGCGGTGCAGAAACCGATACAGAAAACGGCGCAGAAAGCTGCGCAGAAGTCTGTAAAGGCTGCGCCGGCAAAGCAGGCGAAGAAGGCGGAAAACCTGAAGATCATTCCCATCGGAGGCCTCAATGAAATCGGTAAGAATCTGACCGTTCTGGAATACAAGGATCAGATTCTGATGATCGACTGCGGTATGACCTTTCCCGAGGAGGAAATGTACGGCATCGACGTGGTCATTCCTGACTTCAGCTATCTGGTCAAGAATTCCGCCAAGATCGTCGGCATGGTCATCACCCACGGCCATGAGGACCATATCGGCGGCGTGCCGTATCTGCTGAAGCAGATCAACGTACCGATCTACGGCACCCGGCTGACCCTGGGGCTCATCGAGAACAAGCTGAAGGAACACGGCCTCCGCGCCGATTTCCATACGATCAAAGCGGGCGAGAAGTTCAAGGTGGGAGAATTTAAGGTGGAGGCCATCCGCACCACCCATTCTATCGCGGACGCCATCTGTCTGTATATCCAGACGCCGGCGGCCACACTGTTCCACACCGGCGACTTCAAGATCGACTACACGCCCATCGACGGAGAGCCCATCGACCTGGGCAAATTCGCGGAGGTGGGCAGACGCGGCGTAGACATCATGCTGGCAGACAGCACCAACGTGCTGCGGCCGGGCTTTACGCCGTCGGAGAAAAGAGTGGGCGAGACCCTGGACGGCATTTTCAGAGAGGCCAAGGGCAGAATCATCATCGCCACCTTCTCTTCCAACGTCCACCGGGTACAGAAGATCATAGAGCTGGCGGCAAAATACGGCCGCAAGGTGGCCGTTTCCGGCAGGAGCATGGACAACGTGGTCAACCTGGCCATCGAACTGGGCTATCTCCAGCTGCCGGCAGGCATCTACGTGGAGCTGAACAAGACCAAGAACATTCCTGACAGCCAGCTGGTCATCATCACCACGGGCAGCCAGGGCGAACCGATGTCCGCCCTTTCCAGAATGGCCAACAATGAGCACCGCAACGTGAAGCTGAAGAAGGGCGACATGGTCATCTTCTCCTCTTCGCCGGTACCGGGCAACGAAAAGACCGTGACCAGCGTGGTCAACAAGCTGTACGAAAAGGAAGTGGAGGTCATCTACAACGATATCGCCGACATCCACGTTTCCGGCCACGCCTGTCAGGAGGAGTTGAAGCTGATCCATACGCTGATCAAACCGAAGTTCTTCATGCCGGTCCACGGAGAGCACCGGCATCTGGTGCAGCACGCCCGCCTGGCCGAATCCATCGGCATGCGGAAGGAGAAGATCTTCATCTTGTCCAACGGCGACCAGCTGACCGTGGATAAGCGCAGCGCCGCCAAGTTCCAGAACGTGGTCAGCGCCGAGGATATTCTGGTAGACGGCCTTGGCGTGGGAGACGTAGGCAACATCGTGCTGCGGGACAGAAAGCTTTTGTCGGAATCCGGACTGATCATCGTGGTGGCCGCCATCGACAGGGCCAGCGGAGAGATCGTTTCCGGCCCGGACATCGTCTCCAGAGGCTTTGTCTACGTCCGTGAAAACGAGGACCTGATCAAAGACGCCAGAGAGATTGCTCTGCAGGCGCTGGAGGACAGCCTCTGCGCGGGCAGCCGAGACTGGAACGCCATCAAAAACAGCGTCAGAGAAGAGATGCGGCGGTTTATCTTCCGCAGGACAAAGCGGGACCCGATCATCCTGCCGATCTTTTTAGACGTATAATATAAGGACAAAGCGAGGTACTACCATGAACGTATACGATCAGGCCCACGGGCTTGCCAAGGCGATCAAAGAATGTGAAGAATTCAAACAGTTTGACCAGCTGCAGAAGCTGGTGGATCAGAACGCGGAGCTGTCCGCGGCGCTGAAGGATTTCCAGGCCAAGCAGCTGGAGGTACAGGCGAAACAGATGATGGGAGAGCAGGTCGGACCGGAAGCCATGCAGCAGATCCAGGAGCTTTCCCAGATCATGATGCGGGATCCTCTGGCGGCCCAGTACCTGCAGGCCCAGATGCGCTTTTCCCTGATGATGAACGACGTATATAAGATCCTGGGAGAAGTAATGGGTCTTGGCAACCTGCAATAAATCTGCTATAATAACAGCAGGAGTTTTTACACAAACATTTAACAATCATTAAGAAAGTGAGAATAGACCGATGATTTACGCAAGTGACTTTAGAAAAGGCAGAACATTCCAGATTAACGGTGAACCTCATGTGGTTCTCGACTTCATGCATGTAAAACCTGGCAAAGGCGCCGCATTCGTGAGAACCAAATATAAGAACATCATCACCGGAGCTACCAGAGAAGAAGCTTTCAACCCGGACGACAAGTTCGAGGAAGCGATCATTGAAACCAAGAAGATGCAGTACCTGTACAACGACGGAGATCTGTACTACTTCATGGATTCCGAAACCTATGAGCAGGTGCCTGTCGCCTATGACATGGTGGAGGACGCGATCAAGTATATGAGAGAAAACGATGAAGCGACCCTGAAGTTCTACAAGGGCCAGCCGTTCATCGTAGAAGCGCCGAACTTCGTCGACCTGGTGGTAACAGAGACAGAGCCAGGCGTGAAGGGCAACACGGCTACCAACGTAACAAAGGCTGCAACTGTGGAGACAGGCGCAGTTATACAGGTTCCTATCTTCATCGAAGAAGGCGAAAAAATCCAGATCGACACGAGAACCGGTGAATATCTGGGAAGATCTAAATAAAAATGGAAGTTGAAGAAGGGACGGCGTTCGTTGTCCCTTCCTTTATAATGTAGGAAATATCGATTTTTCGATATTTCCGGAATTTCACGAAAAGCACCTTGCGAAGCGTCGCCCCTTGCGGGAGGCATGTGTGCATAGGAGGCTTCGACTCCGTCATGCACACTTTTCTTATTTATAGTTTTTGATCCGTGAGAAACGAGGTATGGGACATTGAAGAAATCCAGATTGATCATCATCACAGCAGCAGTCATTATTCTGATCGCGGCAGGCGGCTTCGCGTATTACAGCAGCGGCCTCGGCGCGCCGGAACCGGGGAATACCGACCCCGTTACCGTAGAGATCCCATCGGGCACCGGAGCGTCCGCCATCGTCGAGATCCTGGACGAGAACGGCCTTGTCAAGAACAAAACGGCGGCGAAGATCCACGTGCGCCTGGCCGGCTACGATTCCCTGCAGGCCAACAGCTATATTTTCAACAAGGCTATGACGCTGAAGGAGATCATGGAAGTCATCAATACAGGTGATTTCAACTATCTGTCAAAGAACGCTTTTACCATCATCGAGGGAGCTACGGCGCTGCAGGCTGCGGAGGCTATTGCGGAATCGCTTCCATTTACGGCGGAGGATCTGCTGAAAAAGTGGAAGGACAGAGATTACCTGAACCAGCTGATCGACCAGTACTGGTTCCTGACAGACGAGATTCTGCAGGACGGGATCCTCTATCCGCTGGAAGGCTACCTGTATCCGGAAACCTATTTCGTCACGGGCGATGAGCCGACAGAAGAGGAGATCACGGAAATGCTGCTGGATATGACCGATCAGATCCTGTCCGAGAGGAAGGAAGACATCGAAGCTATGGATCTTACGGTCCATCAGTTCCTGTCTCTGGCGTCCGTGGTGGAAAACGAGTCTCTCTTTGAAAAGGACAGGCCTCTCATCGCCGGCGTATTCATCAACCGTCTCGCCAAGGACATGCCGCTGCAGAGCGATATCACCGTTCTCTACGCGCTGCAGAAAAAGAAGGTGGACGTAACCTATCAGGATCTGGAAACAGATTCAAAGTACAATACATACATGTACGCGGGCCTTCCAATCGGCCCTGTATCCTCTCCGTCGTCGGAAACGATGGACGACGTGATCTCCTACGAAAAGTCCGATTACCTGTACTTCTTCGCTACGGAGGACGGGGAGGTCATTTACTCAAAGACATTGGCCGAACACGAGAAGGTGGTCGATGAAAACCTATGGTACTAGCATGAATATAACAAACGATATCATAACATCATATATTAACCAGTATTACAGGCCGGCCAGCGCGGAGCTGGAAGAGCTGCGAAGGGTAGGCGAAGCGGATTACGTGCCCATTATCCTGCGGGAAACGGAGATGTTTCTGAACACCTTGCTCTTCACCGTTTCTCCGTCCAGGATCCTGGAGATCGGCACGGCCATCGGCTATTCCGCCCTGTACTTCAGTGAACGATGCCCTGAGGCGGAAGTTTACACCATCGAGAAGGACGAGGCCATGGTGCAGGCGGCAAGACACAATATCGCCGCCTTCGGCAGAGAAAAGCAGATCCACTCCCTCTTCGGAGACGGACAGGAGCAGGTGGACAGGCTGCGGGACCAGGGGATCAGCGGCTTCGACTTCGTCTTTATCGACGCGGCGAAGAGCCACTACAAGCGGTTTATGGACGCCGCCCTGTCGGTATGCGCGCCGAAAGCCCTCATCGTTTCAGACAACATTCTGCAGCGGGGCATGACGGCTTCGGACGCGTACGATCCGAAGCAGAAGCATAAGACTAACATCAAAAAAATGAGAGAATATGTGGAATATATCACCCTTGACCCGACGCTGTCCACCTCGCTGTTGGCGGTGGGAGACGGGCTTGCGGTAACCATTTATCGAGGTGAACATGGATAGAGAACACTTTGAACTGCTTGCGCCGGCAGGCGATCTGGAAAAGCTGAAGGCCGCCGTCATCTACGGCGCCGACGCCGTCTATTTCGGCGGCGAAATGTTTTCCCTGCGGGCCGGCGCGGGCAATCTGACCATAGAGGAAATGAGAGAAGGCGTCGCCTTCGCCCACGAGAGGGGGAAGCGGTGCTATCTGGCGCTGAACATCTTCGCCCATAATGAGGACATCGAGCCTTTGACCGGCTATCTGCGCAGCATCAGGGATCTGGGGCTGGACGCCTTTATCGTATCCGATCCCGGCGTCATCGACCTGCTGCAGGAGGTGATCCCGGAGGCGGAGATCCATCTCAGCACCCAGGCTAACATGACCAACTACAGGACCGCCGGATTCTGGCATAAGCTGGGAGTTAAGCGGCTGGTCTTGGCCAGGGAGCTGACCTTTGACGAGATCCGCGGCGTGCGGAGCCACATTCCGGAGGACATGGAACTGGAGGCCTTTGTCCACGGCGCCATGTGCATCTCCTATTCGGGCCGGTGCCTGTTGAGCAACTTCATGATCGAGCGGGACGCCAACCGGGGCATGTGCGC
>CALLDR010000109.1 GCA_937997955.1 uncultured Emergencia sp.
ATAAAAAAAGTATCAAAAAATTTCAAAAGGGCGGGAGAAGATATAGAATTTTAAAAAAAGTCCGAAATCATATTGACATTGTAAAGGATTAGTGTTACTCTTAATAAAACACTTTTCAATACACTAATAAAAAGTAGTGCTAAATGTTGCGGCTTTCTTAATTTGCACGCGGCATAAATCGAAATTTTTTATAAGGGAAGGAATGATAGGTGATGGCAAAGAGAAGAATTTTAAATTCAAGACTGGCTGCTGTCGTTGCAGGTCTGCGGCATGGAGAGATGCTGTATATTGGCGATTCCGGCGGAGGTATCAGGAAAGGATCACTCTACGAGATGAGTCCCGCTGTGGAATATATTGATCTAAGCGCGGTGACTGGCTCTCCCAGTTTTGAAGACGTGGTTCGGACGCTGGCAGAAGCGGGAGATTTTGAAGCGGCCATTGTAGCGGAGGACATGGCGGACGAGAACCCTGGGGATTTTAACATGCTGCTTGAGGTATTCGGGCCTGATGCGGTACATCAGATCAATTTCGCTCCAGAATCCTATGCGCTGAGAGACCGCTGCGTGGCCATGGTTCAGACTGGTGACATCGGCCTGCATGCCAATGCTGTTCTGGTAGCGGGCTATGCAGGAGAACCTATTGCTCTCGACATCCTGCTTGGAAAAAGGATGTATACGACGACGCCGAAGGACGAGCGATAAAATGAATATGGAGGAAAGGGCAAACCGTTTTGCCTTATGGAAAGGATGAATAAAATGAATGAACGCGTGCCGATGAAAGGAAGGATCGGCTATGCGCTTGGCGGTGCGGCACAGACCACGACTGTCATGGTAATCGCAGTTATGCTTACTTTTTACTACACTGACGTACTGGGCATTAATATTGCGAAGGTTGCGCTCATAATGATGCTCAGCAGGTTTCTTGACGGAGGCAGCGATATTATTGCCGGGATCATCGTGGACCGTACTAAATCGAAATATGGAAAAGCGCGTCCATGGATCCTTCGGATGCTGATCCCTCACTTTATCGGTCTTGTAGCCATGTTTACAGTTCCTAAAACTGTTGAGTCGCTGCAGCTCGTGTATATTTTTATCACTTATAACTTCGCGAATACTTTTGTGAACACCATGGCGGGACTTGCGCTGACTTCGCTGAACTCTCTCATGACGAGAGATGAAAAAGAACGAAGCGTGTTAAATGGATACCGGGAAGTAGGAGCGCCGATCATGGAGCTTCTGATCAACTCTTTTGCGATACCCTGCGCGAATCTGATCGGCGGAGATCAGCGGGCGTATATCATTGTCATGCTGGTCATATCCGGAGCAGCAACACTCTGCTACCTGTTCTGCTTCCTGTGGACCAGGGAAATCCCGGCCGCGGACCGCGGCGCGACGGAAGAGAAGCTTCCTCTGAAGGAGTCCTTTGTTTCTGTCGTTAAGAACAAATACTGGGTAATGATGGTGCTGACCTGGATACTCATTATTTTTTACTGGACCATTACGCCTGGCGTGATACCGTATTACTGTGAATACATACTTGAAAATGTGAACTTGCTGGCTTATATCAATATGGCGGATAAAATCGCCTTTATACTGACTGCGGCCCTGTCCATTCCATTTTTGCTGCCGAAGGTCAGCAAGAGAAGCGTTATGGTAGCGGGAGCAGTGGTCATGATATTGGGACAGGCCATTGTGTTTATCGATTACTACAGCTTGACCATCGCTATTGCAGCGGCAGTGTTCAGGGGTATTGGCGGGTCGCTTTCCATCATCGTATTATTCGCCATGATTGCGGACTGCGTGGAATACAGCCACTGGAAGTTTAATATTCGTGCCGAGGGCCTCATTTTCTGCGCGGCTACGGTAGGTCAGAAATTCGGACAGGGCGTATCCAGCGCGATTATGGGATGGCTGATGGACGGCGCCGGATATGACGGCACCTTAGCAGTGCAGAGCGAATCTGCCAACCAGATGATCATCGGACTCTATGCGTTTGTACCGATCATTTCATATGTGCTGATCCTGATCATAATGAAATTCCACCATCTCGATAAGGAACTGCCAGGGATCATGAAAGAGCTTGAGGAAAGGAGATGTGGATGACCGGCAGGGAAAGGCAGCCGTCGACGGCGGCGAACAAAAAAGTCAAACAACAAGAGCAGCCAACAAGATTAACCACAACTATATTTTAACAGAAAGTAAATTTGATATGAGCTGAGATTATAAGGGAAAAGTTATGACAATTTTTGGACCCAAGGATCCTAAGGAATTGGGACCGACACTGCCGCATGAACATCTGTATTTTAATACATCAGGGTATAAGCCGGAGATGACGCCGGAACAGGAGCGTTTGTATCTCAGCCCGGTTACCCTGCAGAATCTGAACTATGTCAGAAAAAATCCGTATCGCGTATTGGACAATTGTCTTATGTTTGATCAGGATTTACTGAGAAGAGCCGTACAGGAGTTTAAGGATTTTGGAGGCGGAACGATTTGTGATGTTACACCGCATGGATGCAGCCTGGACAGCCCGCTGGTGGATTTCCTGCCGGAAATTAAAGAGGTGGCCGAGGACACCGGTGTGAATGTAGTTCTGGGAATGGGCCACTATATCCACGCTTTTGACATTCCAGAAGAGAGCAAGGCGGCAGCAAGCGCGAGCGGAAAAAACTATGATATTCTGGTATCCCCAACCTCCCCGGCCATTGAAGGCTTTACGCCGGAGCGATTAGCGGAGGAGTATATCAAAGATATTAAAAACGGCTATGGTGATACCGGCATAAGACCTGGCGTTATTGGAGAACTGGGTACGGGTTTTGTTGTAACGGATCTTGAGAAAAGAACTCTTCGGGCTGGCGCTATTGCTCAGCAGGAGACCGGTCTGGCGATTACGCTGCACCTGCAGCCTTCAAGAATGCACGGTCATGAGGATCTGGATATTTTGGAGGAAGCGGGGGCCAGACTGGATAAGGTTGTCCTCGGACATAGAGATGGCGTTCTCGCAATACCTGGAATGTCCTTTGACGAGGTTATGGATAATTATTACAGCCTTCTGGACCGCGGCTGCTACATCCAGTTTGACTTATGCGGAAATCAGGAGTATTTCCGGTCCGATCTGGGAAACTGGTGGCTCCCTGCAGATCGTGAGAGAGCACAGGCTATTAAATTGATTTGTGACCACGGTTATGAGGATAAAATCCTGATTTCCCAAGATGAAGGCCACAAATACTACATGACTGAGTTTGGCGGCTGGGGACTGGCTCACGTATTGAACGGGTTTAGAGAAACCATGCTGGAATACGGCGTTACGGAAGCCCAGTGCGATAAAATCGTTACGGAAAATCCGCAGACCATGCTGACGATATTTTAGTACATGCTTGAAAGAGAAGGCCTCCTGAAGATATAAATTAGCGAGAAAGCAGCGGTAACAAAGCCGCTGTTTTCTTATAGGATGAAAGCGGAATGAGCCGTGGAATGCTTTAATGGGGGATTCAGAGAAAAGGATTTAAAAAATTCATTTGACAAAGGGGGAAACAAGTGTTATATTTGTATTATCATAAGACTTATGAAAAGTAAAATTTGAAGTGGTAGAATAAGGACAAGCCGAAATTTATGATGAAAGGAGATCCATCATGGGAAAAAGAACAACGTTCCTGTATCTATCTGAAGAGGATACAATTAAGGCAGGGGTAAAGGATTATAAAAAATGTATAGATAATGCTGAGGAAGTGTTTCAGCTCCTGAGCCAGGGTGATTACCTGATGGGAGGGAGCAATCACAACAGCCACGGCATGGGATTGGTCTTCCCGAAAGAAAGTCCATTTCCGAACATGCCTCTGGCCGGACCGGACAGAAGATTTGTGGCAATGCCCGCTTATCTTGGAGGAAGATTTGATGTCTGCGGGTGCAAATGGTATGGGTCCAACGCGGCAAACAAAGATAAGGACTTGCCGAGATCAGTGCTGACCCTGACCCTGAACGATAAGGATACAGGTGAGCCTTTGGCCTTTATGTCCGCCAATCTGCTCAGCGCGGCAAGAACAGGCGCGGTTCCAGGTGTCGCGGCAAGACATCTGGCAAGAAAAGACTCTCAGGTTGCAGCGGTTCTGGGCTGTGGACAGATTAACCGTTCCTGCCTGATGAACATTCTGACGGAAGTACCGTCCGTCAAAAAGGTCATCTGCTATGATATCTTTGAAGCCGCGGCGGAAAGCTTTGCGAAGTGGGTCGGAGAGGTAACCGGTTTGGAAGCGGTTCCTGAGCTGGATCTGGAAACGGCTTTGAAGGATGCGGACGTGGTTACCGTTGCGGCGTCACGCTTGCAGCCTTTGTATATCAAAGACGGATGGATCAAGAAAGGCGCCAGCGTTCTGATTTCCGGGCCGATTAAATCGGATGCATCCTTCTGGAAGAATACAACCCTGATTTACGACAATACAAGACTGCATGAAGCGTATATGCAGGAAGCCATTGAATCAGGGGACAAAGCGGGTTACTACGCAGGGGTCATCGGCGGAGAAATTTATACATTGATTGATAAAGGCGAGATGCCGAAGCTGGAGGATTCCGTAAGCATTGGTGAAGTCATTTTGAAACAGAAGCCAGGAAGAACGAGGGATGATGAGATCGTCACGTTTGTAGCCTGCGGAATGGCAACCTTTGATGTGGGTCTGGGGTATGACCTGTATAAGACGGCTCTGCAAGAAGGATATGGACAGGAACTGGTGCTTTGGGAAGAGCCGGATCAGTTGAAGTGAGTACTAGGAGGAGAAACATGAAAGCTTTGGAAGGCGTCAGAGTGCTGGATCTGACTCATGCGTATAACGGTCCTTTTGCAACGATGTGGCTGGCCGACAACGGGGCAGAGGTGATAAAAATAGAACCGCCTTCAGGTGATGAATGCCGCAGCTGGGGGCCCATTGACGAAAAAAGCGGAGAGAGCGGTTTCTTTGCATATTTAAACCGCAACAAAAAGGGGATTACGCTGAACCTTAAAGATGAAACCGCATTGAAGCTGTTCTATGAAATGGTAAAGGATGCGGACGTGGTCGTCGAGAACTATAAGTTTGGCACCGCGCAGAAACTGAAAGTGGACTATGAAACTCTGAGAAGCATTAATCCTGGGATCATCTATGCATCGGGTTCAGGCTTCGGACAGACCGGTCCCAACACGGCGAGAACCTGTTACGACGGGGTAGCGCAGGCAATGTCAGGATATATTCATTTAAACGGGCATAAGGACCGCCCGCCGTGCAAAGTAGGCGCGGCGGTAGGCGATAACTGCACGGGAACCTTTTTGGCACTCGGTATCGTGATGGCGTTATTCGCGAGGGAGCGCACGGGCGTTGGCCAGCAGGTCGATGTGGCCATGGTAGATACGCTGTTCTCACTCCTGGAAAACGCGATTCCGCTGGAGGTTATGACAGATCAGTCTCCATCCAGGAACGGGAGCATCGACCTGTCGATTGCGCCTTTTGACGTATACGAATGCAGCGACGGGTACGTTGCCTTTGGATGCGGCAACGACTCTTTGTTCAGAAAGCTGTGTGGCGTAATTGGGAAACCCGAGCTTGCGGAAGATGAACTCTATGTTTCTAACGTGTCTCGCGGGAAAAATTATGAAGGTGAGGACAGACTGCAGGGGATCATCGGAAGATGGTGCAGGGATAAGAGCAAGTTTGAAATAGACCGGCTGATGTCGGAAGCCGGGGTTCCATGCGGTCCTGTCCTTTCGATCGAAGAAGCGATTGAAAGCCCGCAGATTCAAGAACGCGGCATGATGATTCATGTGGATCACCCGACGATGGGAGATCAATACCAGCAAGGGTTCCCGATTAAGCTTTCGGAAACGCCTGCCAGCGTAAAGATGCCGTCTCCGCTGCTGGGACAGCATACGCAGGAGATTCTGGGGCTGAGCGATGAAGAGATGAAAGATTACAAAAAGAAAGGAATTATATAGCGGTACATAATGGAGGTAGTGAAATGGAAATGAAAAAAAAGGTAGCATTAACATGTGCGGTAACCGGCGGCGGTGATTCTTATTTGAAATCTGATAAGGTGCCCCGCAGTCCGGAACAGATTGCGGCAGATGCAATTGCGGCGGCGAAAGCGGGCGCGGCGGTTGTTCATCTTCACGTGCGCGATCCGAAAACCGGCGCCTTTAGCAGAAAGGTCGAATATTTTGAAGAGGTTACCAGATTGATCCGGGAAAGCGGTGTAGATGTCGTGCTTAACATGACGACTGGAATGGGAGGCGATTATGAGCCTGATGATGAAGATCCAAACAAGCAGGGGCCTACCAACGATAATGTCAATGTGAAGGAAAGAATGGAGCATGTCCTGCGCTGTAAGCCTGAGATCTGCACGATCGATTGCGGTTCCTATAATATGGGCAGCGACCAGGTATATATAGCGCCGCTGAAGTTTTTGAGACAAGCAGGCAATCTGCTGAAGGGAACTGGCGTGACACCAGAAATTGAAGCCTTTGAGCTTGGACATATCTGGCAGGCGAAGATGCTGATAGATGAAGGAATTTATCCGGCCAATACGATGTTTATGCTTTGCATGGGCGTTCGCTATGGCGCGGAGGCAACAACAGAGGCCGTCCTGTCTATGCGGAACCACTTACCGGCAGGCGCGCCGTGGGGAGCGTTCGGAATCGGCAAAGACGAGTTCCCTGTGATGACCCAGGCTCTGGTCATGGGAGGCAATATAAGGGTCGGTCTGGAGGACAATATTTACCTTTCCAAGGGCGTACTGGCCTCAAATGAGGATCTGGTACTCAAGGCGAAAAACATTGTTGAGGAGCTTGGCTGTCAGCTTATGACGGCAGCAGAGGTAAGAGAGCAGTATGGCCTGCAGAAGTTTTAGGAAGGAGCATTATGAGCGTGTTAATGGATTCTGTCAGGAAGATGGCAGATGGAAAAGAGAATTGGGTATTCGGCAAAGCGGACAGAAAGGAGCCCGGAGCCAAGGAGGTTGAAATCAAGGTTAAGTGCATCGGCATCTGCGGAAGTGAGCTGCATGCGTACCATGACAATCATTTTTACGAACCCGGCAACGTGATTGGACATGAGTTCTGTGGAGAAATTTCCAGAGTGGGCGCCGAGGTAACTGATTGGAAGGTCGGAGACAGAGTGGTAGCCGAAATCTATCAGGGCGCGTGCGGCGAGTGTGAATTCTGCCGCAGAGGAATGCCCGGGTTTTGTTCTCACGGAAGATATGTGGGATGGAATATTAACGGCGGATGGGCAGAGTATTTTTGCGCAGCAGAAAATATGTTGCTTAAGCTTCCTGATGAAGTCAGTTATGAAGAGGGATCTATGATTGAGCCCGTCAGCGTTTTGACACAGGCCCTGATTGTCAATAAGGCGCCTGTCAAGGGCGGAGACGTGGTGCTGGTGCAGGGCTGCGGAACCATAGGTATGATTGCAGCCATGGTGGCTAAGGCCGCGGGAGCCAGTAAAGTAATCATGACAGGAACTGATGCCGATGTCGATGTCAGATTTCCTGTTGCGAAGAGTCTGACCGCTGTTGACCGCATCGTAAATATCATGAAAGAGGATTTGAAGGAAATTATTCTCAATGAAACGGAAGGCCTTGGAGCAGATGTGATCATTGAAGCATCTGGAGCAGAGCCTGCAATTAAAACGATGCCGGAATATTTAAGAACCAGAGGCACGATCGTAGTACTCGGCGAGGCAGCTAAATCTGAACTGGGAATCGATTGGAATCAGTTCCTGTTCAAATCCTGCTCTGTTATTTTCAATTTTGGAGAAGTGCATGAAGCGTGGAAGATCACTATGAGATTGCTGGAAGCGGGAAAGCTGGAGCTTGAAAAGCTGATTACACACAGGCTGCCTTTGTCTGGCTTTGCTGAGGGATTTGAGGTATTAGACTCGAAAAAGGGCCTGAAAGTGCTGATGTATCCTGAGATGAAATAGGTTTATAATTTGAAAGGAGTAGAATATAATGAGCAACAAGAAGAAAATTACTGTGACAAGCCCGATTGACAACAGTGTACTGGGCGAAGTGGAACTGGCTACTGTGGAAGAAGTAAAGGAAATGGTTCAAAAGGCGAAAGCGGCCCAGCCTGCATGGGAAGCAGTGCCTCTTGTAAAGCGCGCAGAGGTCACCAGAAAGCTTGCCGACCTGCTGGTTGAGAATGAAGTGGAAATCGGAACCATGAATACGAAGGAAATGGGCAAGCCATTGGCGCAGTCTATTACCGAATGTGAAGACGCGGCTACACTTTTGAGAGGGCATACTGAAAGAGCGCTGCATCTGTACGGTCAGGTTCTGGGACAGAATATCGAAGAGCCGGAACTGATTTTTACCAAAAGAGAGGCTCTGGGCGTAATCGGGGTCATTGTTCCGTATAACTATCCTATTGAGCTGACTTATCAGAAGCTGGCGCCGGCGCTGATTTGCGGAAATACCTGTGTTGTAAAGGTTCCAAGATCAAATCCTTTGACCATTCTTTCCATGGACAAGTATCTGAAGGAGGCCGGCGTGCCTGAAAATGTAGTGCAGATTTACTGCAGCGACGGTAAGACTACAGAAGAGGCCATCACAAAGAATCCGGATGTAGCGGCGGTAGCGATGACAGGAAGTACTGCGGCAGGCAAGCAAATTATGAAGGCTGCCGGAGATACGCTGAAGCCGTTGATGCTGGAGCTTGGCGGAAACGATCCTTTCATTATCTTTGAGGACGTTGATCCGAGATTAGCTGCAGAGGAAATTGCTGCGGGAAGAGAAGACTGCTGCGGACAGATTTGCTGCGGAACGAAAAGGGTGATTGTCCACGAGAGCATCAAAGACGCTGTTGTGAAGGAACTGATCAATGTTCTGGAAGGCTGGAAGGTTGGAAATCCTTTAGAGGACGGCGTTATTGTAGGAACTCTGGTCTCCGAAGACGCCGCGAAAGAAGTTGAAGCGCAGGTTCAGCATACGATTGACCAGGGCGCCGTCAAAGTGTGGGGTAATGGACGCAGTAACGCGGTTTGGGAGCCTGTCATCTTAGATAACGTAACAAAGGATATGGATATTGCGCAGAATATGGAGGTATTTGCTGCCGTATTCCCAATCATTACGTTTAAAACAGAGGAAGAAGCGATTGAAATCGCCAACAATACAGATTATGGACTGTCCTCCGGCGTGCTTTCCGGCGACACGATGAGAGCTCTGCGGGTGGCAGGAAAGATCCAGGCGGGCGCTGTAATTGCAAACGGCCACGGATGCTATCGAATTTATGAGCAGGCATTTGGCGGTTATAAGCACTCTGGCGTTGGTCGGGAAGGAATCTCTGTAGGAATTGAGGAATTTAGCCAGGTTAAAACGATTTACTTAAAGGGCGCCTTTGCAGACAAATAAAATGCAGGATAGATGCAGCGAAAATCATATCAAAGGTCGGGGTCATCGCAGGCGGTGGCCCCGCTTTTAAAATCATGTAGGGACTGCAAAGGAAATGTTGAAATTGGCTTATGATAAGTGTTATAATATAAAAAAATGAAAGCCAGAAAAGAAATGAGGGACGAAATGGATTATTCGGGAAGAAACACAACCTATGTAAAGAAAGTAAATAAAGAACTAATCCGGCAATATCTAAAAGACGTAAGTTCCGCAACAAACGCAGAAATCGCGTCTGTGACAAAACTCAGCGTTTCAACCAGTTCCAACATACTAAACGAGTTGATCAATACGAAGGAAGTCATGATCTGCGATGAAATTGAATCAAATGGAGGACGGCCGGCGAGAAGATATTATTATAACCCGGATTATGAATATGAGTTATGCATATATACACAGATCTCAGATACAAAGAAGACGCTTTCCTATGTAGTCTTCGATTCCATCGGCCGTGAACTGAAGTTTGAAAAAATAAATGCTGATGTGATCGATGCTGACTTTATACTGGACATTATAGACAACGTGGTCAACGAATATAGAAATATCGGTATCATCGGTTTTGGAATCCCAGGCATCACCGAGGGAGGCATCGTAAAGGAATCCGATATAAAGGAATTAGAAGGCGTAAACCTTCAGCGCAGGATAAAGGAAAAATACGATGTGTTCGTCCAGATCAGCAACGAGATGAACTATATGGCATACGGATATTATAAAAACTCTCCGGTTGCATCAAACGCGGTCATCGCTTACCTGGCGTTTGCAGGAGGGGAATGCCCCGGATGCGGCCTTGTCGTAGGTGAAAGGGTTGTAAATGGAGCCAATGGATTCGCAGGAGAGGTACGATATCTTTTTCCAAGAGATTCTGAGGGGAACACAATTAAATTTTATCATGGAGACGATATGATAAAGGCTGCGACTGACATCCTTGTCCCGATTATCTCTATTGTGAATCCAGAGGTTGTCGTCATCACCGGAAGCCTGATCGAAAGAGGGGATGCTGACCGTATTTTGGAGGAGTGCGGCAAAATTGTTCCAGGAGACTATCTGCCGGAAATCAGATATCAGGAAGACAGCGCCCAGGACTATATCAGAGGCTTGCTTGAGCTGACTCTTGAGGAGCGCGTTAATAAAGAACTAGGGTTTGGCGTATCACGCATGTAAAAAAATCAGAAAATTGTTCAAATATACTTTA
The DNA here is from genome assembly GCA_937997955.1 of uncultured Emergencia sp. Taxonomy (GTDB): domain Bacteria; phylum Bacillota; class Clostridia; order Peptostreptococcales; family Anaerovoracaceae; genus Senimuribacter. The sequence goes on from CALLDR010000109.1 coordinate 10,600, forward strand.
CAGGAAAGGCTGTTTGTGGTACACTTATTATAGCACATAAGAAAAGTGTTTTGAAAAGATGTTTTAGAAAGAATGAAAGCAAAATAATGCGGAGGAACATTATGGAAAAAGAAATGCGGGAATATATACGGAGCCTGAAACCAGACAAATTGCCAGACTGGAAAGAACTGTTAAGCAAGGGCCTTGATATTGGCAAAGCCACACCGACCGGTAAAAGCCGTTTCCTGGAAACCAGCGGATATGAGTCCTATTACGCATACAAGAAGGACTGTGCGGAGAAGGGAAAGATTGTATGGCAGATTCTCATGGGTCTGGCAACCTTGGATGAGGAGCTGGAAGGCATAAGAGAAATTGAAAAGTTTTCAAAGAGGACAGGATTGGAAATTCACACGGTACAGGCAATTCCAAGCCAGTTGATCTGCATTCCGCGGGAGATCAGAGACAAGGCGCCAGCGCCTACCAGCTATGTAGTTGATAAGCCGGAAGATTGGGCGGCGCATGGAGAGCAGTCTGATATGCAGATCATATTTGAGGACAACTGCCTTGCCTGCCCTAATTCCTTGGAGACTACGATCAATCCGCTTTCTGTCGCTTCGCCGAGAATCGGAATCCTGTCACAGTTTATTTGGGATTATCCAGGCTGTGAGGATGATATCAAAAGGTATTCGGACGTTGTTACGTCGCTGGGCATTGTAGCAGCTAAGAAGGATGAGTATATTGGAGTAGATACCTACTTGGACGACGGTATTCCGGCCTTCTTTATGGATTGTATGTCCTATGTGGCATATGCGATGCTGTCATACCACATTATTACGGAGCTTTGCGGAGCAAGACAGACCATCAGCTATGGGGGACTGCTGAGTGAAAGCGATACCCGACTGGCGATCGCAATGGCTTGTGACAAGCTTCTCTCTACAGACGAGTGGAACGCGATGTCTTATATTAACGGCTCAACGGTTATGCAGTGGGATCACGATATCCAGGCTAATTGGGGACCTACCGTTCATGAGATGCTCTTTGAGATTCTTGTAGAGCGAAAGTATAAGATGGGGCTGGCCATCAATCCTGTTTCTATTACTGAGAAAATTGCTGTTCCAACGCTGCAGGACTTGCTGGATGTCTTTTCCGCAGGAGCGAGAGCCGAGGAAAAAGCACCGGAATGGGAGCCGTTTATCGACTTCAGCAAATTAGAGGAAATCAGAGACGACATGTGCGATAAGGCAAAGGTCATGTATGAAAACATCATTAACGGCTTGAAGGAATGCGGCATTGATACAGACAATCCTCTTGAAATGCTATGCGTTCTGAAGAAATTCAATCCTATGAAATTTGAGATGGCATTCCACCCGAGCACGATGAACGGGGGCTCTTTGACAGCCTATTACCCGACTGTCATCGGCAGACAGACTCTGGCGATGACCAACGAAATTATCGATGATCTTACAGCCAAAGGGTACAAGGGAGCTCTGAACGGCCTGAAAATTGTAATTGCCGCTGGGGACGGTCATACCTATGGACTGCAGTTGGTAGAAAGCGTATTGAAAAGCATGGGAGCCAATGTCGTAAACGGAGGCCTAGGGCTGACCGCTTCAGATATGTTGGATCTCGCTGATGAGGAAGAATGTGAGTATATCGGAATCAGCGTACATAATGGCCAGGGTTTAGATTACGCGAGAATCATAACAGAGCTTGCCAAAGAACGGCACAGGAAATATAATATTTTTATGGGAGGAAAGCTGAACGCGATCCTGCCTGGGAAATCGGAGCCAGAAGATGTGACGGAATTGATTGCCGAAACAGGGGTGTATCCGGTGGATGATCTTGAAGAGGAAATCAAAACGCTGATTGCTTGCAGAGAGGGATGATGCAGACATGTATGTCATAGGAATAGATACAGGCGGGACATATACAGATGGGATCATAATGGACTATGAAACGAAGGAAGTTGCTCATTCCGTAAAGGTGTTTACGACTAAAGAGGATCTGTCCATCTGCATCAACCGATGTTTTCAGTCTTTGGACATTGAAACGTACAGAAACGAGGGCATTTGTTCAATCTGTATCTCAACGACTTTGGCTACGAATGCGATCATAGAAGGCACCAGCTGCAGCTCAGGTATGATTCTTGTCGGCAAAGTTCCAGAACATGAGCTTCCCGACGCGGCGTATCAATTCGTAGACGGGCTGCTGGACATTAAAGGCTATGTTAAAGTTCCGTTGGACGAGAAAGAGCTGGATGAAAAACTCAAGCTGCTTATACAAGAGGATAAAAGTATTGAGGCTGTTGGAATATCCTGCTATGCGAGTACGAGGAACCCCTCTTTTGAACAGCGTATAAAGCGTAAGGTTCAGGAAGAGCTGGGGGTGCCTGTCGTCTGCGCCCATGAGTTGACCACGAAGCTGGGTTTTCAGGAGAGAACCGTCAGTACTGTTTTAAATGCCGGGCTGATACCGATTATTACAGAGCTTATAGATGCTGTCGAGGAGGTAATCGATCGTTATCAGCTGCATGCGAACATGATGGTTGTAGACGGTTCAGGGTGCCTGCTGTACAGCCGGATCGTGACAGACCAGCCGATTCAGACGATTCTTTCCGGGCCTGCATCGAGTATGATTGGAGGACAGTATTTAACCGGAATTCAGGAAGGCTTGATCGTAGATATTGGAGGTACTACAACGGATATCGCAGTGGTGAGAGACGGTAAGGTGGCTCTGAATGAAATGGGAGCGACCGTAGGAAACTGGAAAACCAGCACTGTGGCGGCGGAGATCAGTACCTTTGGGCTTGGCGGAGACAGCCGCATCTATATAGACGAAGAGGGGCGGCTGTCCCTGTCCAGCACAAGGCAGTGGCCGATCTCCTATATGACGCAGAAATATCCCGCTCTGTGGAAGGAACTGGAACAGTACAGAAATTCACCTCAGTACAGTGACCTGGAGGTTTTCAGCGCGTATAGAAAATCGGATTGCCGGAAGCTGCGAAATGACGAGCGGCAGGTTATGCTGCAGTTGGAATCACAGCCTCATACGAGAGGATATCTGAGAGATGCTCTCGGCGTTGCGAATGTAGAAGACGTTCTTCAAAGATTGATCGCGAAGAATCGGATCATTGGAGGAGGGTTCACGCCTACTGATCTGATGCATGCGATGGGAAGCTATACGCCCTTTGACAGAAGGAGTTCAGAATATGTGATTTCCTGTTTTGCGGCGCGGCTGAACTGTTCAGCAGAGACAGTCATCGAACGCCTGAAGCAATTGGTCGCGGAACGTCTGGCAGACTGCTGCCGGACTGTTTCGGAGCATTATTTGGAACTTCCGATTGTATGTATCGGCGCCCCGGCAAGGGCCTGGGTCGATATTGCAGGAGAACACTTGGGACGCGGAGTCATTGTTCCAGAGCATGCGGAAGTCGCCAATGCCATCGGCGCGGCAATTGGAAACATATCTCCATCGGTCGATGTGCTGATTCGTCCGGATGTACGCAACCATGTATATATCATGTATATGAAGGAAGAAAGACAGGAGTTTCAGTCTTTGGAATCCGCAAAAGAGCATGCTATGCTGCTGGCCAGAAAGAGGATCAGAGAGATAGCGGCAGAGAATCGCTGCAGCAATTATGAAATTTATGAGGATGTACAGGATGTCATGGCAGATGATAGTTTAGGAAGGAGATACGTTGAAACGAGGATCAGCATTATGGCTGTCGGAAAGCCGGATATCTATTATGACTAGGGGAATATGACTAAGAGATCTGACTGAGAGAACTATCCACCCTTGGGTCAAAAATTACCGTCACTTTTGCTATAACATATGATAAGTAAAATTAATTAAAGGAGGTTTTATAATGGAATTAACCGCAACTCAATTGTATGAAAAGAGAAAGATGAATCTTGCAATTTTTGGACTATCGATTGCAATTATTTCCTCGATTGCAAACGCAACATTTCCTATCTTTAATTCTACAGCGATGGGGCTCGTAGCAGAGGATATGAGTGTTGCAGACAAAATGGTGGCCATGTATGTGGTGACACTTCTCATGGTAGCGTTGTGCGAACTGCTGGGAGGTTTGATTACAGTGGTCTATAACTGTTTTACCGGATATCCGCTTGCTGAATACGGGCGCGTCTGGAAGATCAAGTCCTCCAGAATGATTCTGATTTCTGCCATTTTGGGAGGTCCTATCGCGACTGCCTGCAATATGATGGCGACAGGCTTTTGCGGTGTTACCTATACATCCTGTATGGTAGGCCTGACACCAGTTGTTACAGCTGTTTTAGGAGCGATTTTCCTAAAGGAGAAGACTGGAGGAAGAGTCATCGTCGGTATTGTTATCACCGTGATCGGTGCTATCGTCGCGACTCTGGCACCGCCGGAAGGCGTTACAAACTTTTACCTGGGAATCGGACTTGCTCTTGTCTGCCCGATCGCATTTGCGCTGGAAAGCATCATTAGTACCCATGCTGTAGATGTCTGTGACCCGAGAACAGCCTGCCCTCTTTACAGAATGATCCTCAGCGCATGCATGGAGATAGCTATCGCGCTTGTTGTTTGCGTCGCAACAGGACACATGGCATGGTTTACAGGGGTATTTGCTACCGCGTTCACCTCTTCCAGAGTGATCTGGTTCATGATTCTGAGCGCAGTTTTTATGGCAATACAGTATAATATGACATACACTGCCTATACATATTGCGGAGCAATTAAGGCGTCGGCAATATTGTTCTCATACTCTATTTGGACTATCCCAGTTGGATTGTTACTTGCGGCCTGCGGTGTTGCGCCATATGCCGTAACCGGCCTGGGCATTCTGGCAACAATCATTGTAGTCATTGGTATCATGCTGGTCATTGCGAAACCTTCCGAGCTGTTCAGCTTAAGAGATTCCAATGAAGAGTAGAATATTGATAATGTAAGGAGGTATAAAAATGAAGTTACCTATCAAGACTAGAATACTTGAACTGGCTATTGAATGGGATCATCCTTTTACAGCAGAAGATATGCAAAAAATACTAGCGAAAGAATATAATGGAGAACGGACCACGGCATTGAAGGAAGTTGATAAGCAGCTAGAGATGTACAGTCGTGTGGCTATGATGAAAGTGGTAGATGTCGCAATGAATTCTCAAAATGAACTGCAGGTTACCTATGTTGTTACAGGAGCCGGAAAAGACAGTAAAAAGTATATTCCGACAGACCACGATTGACGGAGGAGCCTATTATGTACAGATTGTTGGACGAATATGTTGATTGGGATCAAGAGCTAAAGTATGTGGATCTGGAAACGGGGATCAGGATGGCTTATATAGAAGCGGGAAACCCAGAAAAAAAGCCTTTGTTGTTTCTGCACGGACATACGGACACGAGCAGATCGTTTAAAATCAGCGGGACTGTGCTCGAGCATGATTTTCATATCTTCGTGCTGGAACTGAGAGGATATGGACATACGGACAAGCCGGACGTATTCGCATATTCGACGATGGAAATGGCACATGACGTGATTGCCTTTATGAAAGAAATGGAACTGTCTGAGGTTTATTTATCCGGGTTTTCCATGGGAAGCTTTGTGGCACAGGCCGTGGCCTTTAGCATCCCGGATCAAATTATCAAAATGGTTTTGATCTCCACTGGAGCAAGAATGCCGGAATCTGCAGAAGATGTAAAGACAGTGGTCAACGATTTAACAGATGTGTTCTCGTCAGAGAAAGATGAACGCTTTATCGCAAGCTGGATCCCGACCTATAGACAATTTGATGATGCAATGCTGCGGTATTACTGGGAGAATCTGAAAAAGCTTCCGATTCAGAGCTATGTTGCGGGGTGGCTCGCATTATCTCTAACGGATCATAGAAATTTCCTTCAGTTTATCAAAGCTCCTGTGAAGATATTATGGGGGAAAAACGACAGCCTGTTCACAAAGGACTGCCAGTTGGAAATCAGGAGACTGCTGCCCGGCGCTGAGTTCAGGGAAATGAATACAACCCATGAAATGCTGGGAGAAGCGCCGATTGCCGTAGGGCAGGAAATCAAGGAATTCTTTCTACAATAACTGAAAATTGACAGCCATTGAACTGTTTGTTCTCTGTGCGGCAGACAAAAAGCCAGCCAAGGTATTACCTCAGGCTGGCTTCTGCTTCATCTATGGTCGCGTATCCGTATAATTTTACCATGGTGTCCTGGATCATCAGAGACAGGGATCTGCCGTCGGCCTTCAGCGCGTCCACGTAGTCGGCGTACAGCATCAGCAGCTCCGTCGGATAGGTTTCAAACTCGCCTCTGGCGTAGGTCTCCATGGAGGTGAATCCGCTGGCGTCTCCTTCGGAGGTGATCGGGCGGCCCTGTCCCGCCAGCTTCGGATACGCCGCGGCAAACTGCTGCTCCCAGTTGATCAGCGTCGGCATGATACGGTTGATGAGCCGGTAGTTGACCCGCGGTACGGCGGGCATATAAGGGGCTACGTGCTTGTTGTAGTAGTGCAGGTCCGTGTACTGCATCATACGGCCGTATTTTTCCGTTACCAGATTGCGGCCCTCCTCCTGACAGCGCAGGGCGAAATCATAGTAGAAGCGGACCATTTCGTCAGACCAGTTTTCGTACTGGCTGTGGCGCATGATCGTGAAGGTCTCAAAGTCGTCCTGACAGCTGGCCCGGCCGCCGATGTTGTTGGTCTCTTGAAACATGTTCCACTCGATGTCTATGATTTTATCTATGATATCCTTTTCCATACAGTTATATTTCCTTTCCGTCGTCATGATTTGCGGGTGATCTCAGTTTGCATATCATCATGATTTGCGCACGATCTCAGTTTGCGCAGATCTTAATTCGCGCGTCATTTTAATCCGCTCATTATCTCATTATATATATTAATTCGCGCAGTCCATCATAGGGTGCAGCTTGCGCAGCTGCGGGTCCTGGATGCCGGACATGATGTCGCCCAGATGGTTTTGCAGAAACTGATCCCGGGTCTTGGAGATCCCCTGACGCCGCAGTTCTTCCGCTGCCGCAGCGCATATGCCCTCTGTCACATCAAAGGCCAGTCGGTGGCTCTCCTCAAAGCGGTTTTGACGCAGCAAAGCGGCGATCTCAAGGCTTTGCTCCAATAAAGGCCCGCAGGTTCTGGCCAGCCGCGGCAGGTCCGAAAGTCCGTGGAAAGCCCATTTGTAAAAAGGCATGTAGCGGCGGTTCAGCAGATAGATCATGGAGAGGGCGGCCTCCGTAAAACGGCCCAGCGCCAGCATGGCCGCCACGCCGTCCTGCCTGCGGATGACGCGAAGCAGGTTGTATTGCCCGGCCTGGGACATGATGGCGGCTCTGGCGGCGATCTTTTTCCTGCGGACGTCCTCCGGATAAAAGTCCAGCAGACGGCGGCGGATCTCTGAAAAATGACCGGTGCCTTCCGCGAAGATTTCCCCGTTGGTGGCGGCGGCCAGCTGGTGCTCCGGCGTCAGGAGCCAGTCGATACCGCTTTGGGGAACGCCTGTGGGAGAAGCTGTGAAACGGTTGTAGAAGCCGCAGACTGTCATGACTCCCAGACGTTCCGCCGCCAGCACATTGTCCCTGGAGAATCCCAGAAAGGAAGCGGGGAGCGCGTCGTAGGCCCGCTGCAGGTCAGCGCCATAGTTTTCACAGTCGGCGTCCTCCATCCAAATGCAGAAGCCCGGCGCGAAGTCGTGATCCTGTGAAATGGCGTCGTCAAAGCCGAAGCACTGGGAGCCTTCTCCCACCAAGCCCACCGTCAGCCTGCCGGCAATCTCCGGCGGAACCGTGCGGGCGATCATATCGCGGCCATAAGCCTCATAGTATCTGCGGGACAGCGCAAGCCCTTTTATGTCTTTTATATCTTTTGTATCTTTTGCAGCTTTTGTATCTTTTGCGGCTTCTCTGTTCATAAGCTGATCCTTTCCCGGATATCGGCGGAGCGCTTTCTGTAAGCTTCAGCCTTTTCCATGTCGCCGGATTTCTCACAGCATTTGGAAAGATTTTCACAGAGAACAGCGTAGCTGAAATTGGCTTCACCGAAGTCCCGGCTGGTCAGCGCCAGGGCTTTCTCGAACAGCTCGGCGGCCTCTGGGATATTTCCTTCCTTATAGTAGATCTCTCCCAGCACGTTGACCGCGGCGGCGTAGTGGACGTCGCGATCCCCGCTGGAGGCGGTGAACAGGGCGATGGCCTTCTCCACGGCTTCTTTCGCTTCGCCCAGGCGATCCAGAAGCATGTAGACCTGGGCCAGATTAGAATAGGTGATGGCCTGCTCGATTTCACTTTCCGTCAGCTGCTGCAAAATGGACATGGCCTGATTCAGGTTGTCCACGGCCTGGTCGTACTGCCCTAAATCCTGGCAGAGCAGGCTCATGTTGTTGTGCAGCGTGGCCAGCCGGTAGTCCGTTTCAAACCCCGCCTTCCGAAAGATTTCAGCGGCCTGGCCATACAGAGACAAGGCCTTTTCCGTGTCTCCGGTCATGGTATAGGTGGTGGCGTAGTTCATCAAAGTGGTGCCGTGATGCTCGGTGCCGTCGAGGCCAAGCCGCTGGATGCAGCTCAGGGCTTTTTCGTACAAAGCGATGCCGTCCTGATATTGACTGGTGACGCGGCAGTAGCCGCCCAGTTCGCTGCAGATAGAAATGACAGCGCCGAAATCGCCTTCCGCCTCGGCTGCTGCCAGAGATTCCTTCATATACTTTTCAGCCTGCGCCATCTCCTTCTGCGCGAAGAGCTGGTCCAGCCGCTGAAAAAATTCGTTCATATTCATAGTAGATTCCTCCTGAAGTCATTGGTAATCCTAATTTCTATACCCAGCGGAGCCGGAAAAAAACAGCGAAAGCCCTATTATTTCCATGAGATTTGATTTTTTTGGGCGAATTCCCGCGCGGGGGAATCCGGCTCGCAGAGCAGGGTGAAATAATGGAGAGGATAGGCCCGTCCGTGCTCGTACATGTAGCCGAAGGCGCAGCGGCCGAAGACGCGGACCGACGCCGGAACGTAGAGCTCTGTCAGGTCGGGACAGGTGAAGATGCCGAAGTCCCCGATCTCGGCAAGCCCCTCCGGCAGAGTCAGCTTTGACAGATACCGCAGGTCGTCCAGGGCATGGCTGCCGATGGAACAAAGGGTGTCCGGCAGATGTATCTCGCGGGGACGGCTTTTGACGCCTCGCGGGATGATGTCGCTCCCCAGCGCGGTGACCAGATGGCCGTCGATTGCGCCGGGAATGCGGATAACGGCCTCGGGGTCAGGGATCTTTGTGACCGTCGCCGTGTTGCCCTTGTTCAGAACATACTGTATTTCCATTACTAGAAATCCTCCTTGTCTTGATGAGATCAGTATAGCACAGCTGCTCCGAGAAATAAATATTATATACAAAATATTTTTATCTGATTTTTTGAAAGCGGAAGGTTGACTTTGATATAAATATAATATATAATATTTTCAAAAGAGAGGAACAGCGGCAGGAACCCTATAAAAGGGAGCCGCAAGAGAGGAGATTCAGTATTATGAAAAAGTTTAATCATGTAATCGTAAGAAGACCGTGCAGCGCAATCAAAGATG
>CALLDR010000110.1 GCA_937997955.1 uncultured Emergencia sp.
GGTAGTATCTTTGGGAAAACAGCCGTAATTTGCAGTCTCAACCCGTGAGGGTGAGTGGATTGAAAGAGGTTCCCTGTTACGCCAAAAATTGACACACCTCGGTCTCAACCCGTGAGGGTGAGTGGATTGAAAGTCTGATTGTCTCGTCAACCATCTTGAGGTCATTGTCGTCTCAACCCGTGAGGGTGAGTGGATTGAAAGAACGGTTACAACAGTCCATTTGTTTCCCGATTTCGTCTCAACCCGTGAGGGTGAGTGGATTGAAAGAACCCCGTTTACGATCTGCAACGCGTCCTTAATCGTCTCAACCCGTGAGGGTGAGTGGATTGAAAGGTGGAAACCCGGCGTGGAGATCACGCAGGACATGGTCTCAACCCGTGAGGGTGAGTGGATTGAAAGTCTGAATCAGCATGCAAGTCTGCTTCTCGCCCTTGTCTCAACCCGTGAGGGTTGAGCGGATTGAAAGAGCGATCATATTCAGCAGGGGCGAAATAAGTTCGGGGATCAATCCGTGAGATTGATTGGATTAGATTGCTTGCTCCATTTTGAGCTGACGCAGGACATCGTCTTAACCCGCCGGGCGAGCGTATTGAAAGTGTCTCATCTGACTGATTTTTGTTTTATTCTTCCGCAGGTTGTGGTAAAATTAATATAATAGATTTTAGGGAAGGAGAAAGGGCATATGCTGAGTATTGGTCAGATTAAAAAGGCAGTCGCTGATGTTGCGATGAATTATCCGATTAAAAGTGTCCAACTCTTTGGTTCCTATGCTGACGGATGCCAAGATGAAGGAAGCGACGTTGACGTGCTTGTGGAATTTACACATGACCCTGTCTCTTTGCTAAAATTTTTTGGATTTCAGCAGGAGCTTGCGGACACTCTGGGTATCCCGGTAGACATTGTTAAATTCCCTCTCTCAAAGGAAGCTGAGAAAACTCTTGCAATAGATCGGACGGTGATGCTTTATGGTAAATGATTCACATAGAGATTTTGTTATTACATCAAAGATTCTACAAGAAATAAAAGATATCAAAACCTTCACAGAAGGTGTATCCTTAGAGGAATATCTTGATGATTTGAAAACTCAGAAAGCTGTAGCAATGTCTTTGATCAATATTGGGGAACTGTGCGGCGCATATTCTCAGAGATTTCTTGAAGAGTACAAATCTGTTCCATGGCGTCAAATCCGCGCACTACGAAACATGCCGCTCATAAATATGAGACAATTTCACATTCTGATGTATGGGAAACGATTTCAATGGATATTCCTGAATTAGAAACAGTTTTGAAGACCGCAATAGGCGTAAAGTGACATCGTCTGTAAGTGAATAAGTAATATTTAAAGAAGGCCGGAAATCCCGACCTTCTTTATGATTTTTGATTCAGTTTCGCTTTGATCGAATCGATTATTTAGCGATTCTGTAAGCTTTGTTGGACCAGTCAGAGTAGTAGGTCTTGCCGTCAACTACTTTGTAAGCGCGAACCTTGTAGTAGTATCTGGTTCCCTTCTTCAAAGACTTGGTGTTCTTATAGGTCTGTTTAGCAGTTGTGAAGATTGGCTTGGTGCCGAATCCGCTGTTCTTCTTAACAGATCTGTAGATCTGATATCCGTCAGCGGCGGAGGCATCGCCCTTTACAGTCCATCTCACTGTGATGGCACCCTTTACTGCGGAAGAACCAGCAGTGATCTTCAAAGCTTCGACGGCTTTGATCTCGAGCTGCAGAATCTGAGAATCCGCAGACTCCATCTTCAGATAGGACTTAAGAACATTTGTGTAAACTGAACTACCTGTTCCATAGGTGTTTTCTAAAAATGCTTTCAGATATTCTTCTGTATATCCGTTTTCTTCTGCCAGTCTTACTACTTCAGCATATGCTTCTTTTGCAGCCTCAACGGCAGCTTTGTCAGCAGCGGTCACTGGTGTAGGAATCTGACCTGCTTTGTTGATGAAATCCTGAACGGCAGCTTTTTCATATTTTTCGTTGATTATAGCAATGCCGTTAACATATGGAGATTCTTCTCCCCAGTTGTCTTCATATGCAGCTTCTAAAGCGTTCAGTGCCAGAACGGTGGCCTTATCTGCAACAGTGATATCCTTGTTCGCAAGGCCTGCATAAGCTGCAAGAATTTCAGCTTTGTCAAGATACTTTAATCTGGCTTCTGCAGATGTCAGGTTGTTATAGTTGGTAACCTTTGATAAAACGGCGCCTGGAATAGCCTCATAAGCATCATAGGCTTCTCTTGCTGCAACAATCTTATCTCTGCTGGCCTGTGTTACAGGAGTTTCAATTGCAGCAATCAGATCTACAACATTCTTTGCAGCAGCTGCAATCTCATCTTCCGTCTTTGCCTTAGCGATCTCTGTGTTGAAAATCGAGTTGTAGGCTTTGACCATTTCATCGTATGCATCCGCTGCACTTACATTAACGTCTCCCGCGCGGCAAGCCGCTACCTTTAATTCCTCAGCAATTGCAGTTTTGATTGCAGCTATCGTAGCATCACTATATCCGGTTTTGCCAACAAAGTAAGCATCAACATCTCTCTTTAAGAGTCCAGCAAAGCTGGCAGCGGATCCTACAGGTGTGTTATTTAATGCTGTGTTAACAGCGCTGCTAGCAACAACCACCGCACATTCATCATCAGTAAGATATGCATCTACTGCTTTCTGGAATCCAGCTACGATGCTCTGAATTTCTTTTACTGTCGTCGCAGCTTTGACGTCTGCAATTGCGGAATCTCTTAAAGCGTCAATTGCAGCTAATCTTTCCAGCGATGCATATGCTGCATCATCATAGTTTTCAGTAGGCGCAATCGCTTTGCTTCCAGATGTAGCTAACTTGTCTAATGCATCGACTCTAGCTTTTGCAAGGGCAACTTCAGCTCTTGCAAGAGTATCTGCGTAATTGTCCATATAGTTCTTAACGCCAGTCTGGGTTGCTATAGAACCATCTTTAATCTGCTGGATGGCAGTCTCTAAGATTGTGTTAATGACATCTGCGTCATATTTTAGTTCTGTAGAACCGTCTACATAAGTGGTTTTCAGCGTGTTAGCATAGGATGTAGCATAGGCAATTAATTTTTCGATACCGGCAACTTCTTCAACGGCATCCTCAAAGTCGTCCCAGCTTGCGAATGCTGTCTGGTATTCTCCAGCAATACCGGCAAGTGCTTCATAAGCCATCTTAGGTGTGTAATACTGGTCAATCTGGATTTCTCCGATTCTGGAAGTATAGGAACCTAATAAGGTGGTCATATTTGCAGGTAAAGCAGCAAGCTTCTCCTGAGCCTTTGCCTTGTCCTTTTCAGCGGTTGCTGGATCGGCAATGGCTTCCTGAAGTGTTTTAGTTGTAGCTTCCTCAAATGCCTGCGCCGCAGCTTCCATGTCTTTGGTCAGCTTGCTCTCGTAAGCTGTCAGAGCGGACTGTCTGTCAGCTAAAGTCATGAAATATTTGTGATCTGCGTCAGCATATGCGTTAAAGAACGCAGCGGCAGCGGAGTTACCTGTCTTAAAAGTACCATTAAATGCAGAAACAGCGGCTCTGATCGCTGCTACAGTCACAGCATCAGTAGTAGCTGAGCCGGTAGCCTCAAAAGCGTTTACTGTTTCTTTTGCATCTTTTACAGTTGCAGCCAGCATATCGGCTTCAGAAACGCCAGCAACATATTTTCTGTCATCCAATTTGATATACGTATAGCTGGAACCGTCCGGCTTCATGTAATCTTCTGCAGAATATGCGGCAGCATTGTCTTCTGCGGTTTTAATCGCAGCTAAGGCCGCAGCTTTATCCAGCTCAACCTGCTTTTTAAACGCTGTGTTGTAGGTCTTTCCATTGTCACCAGATTCAAATGCTACGTTTAATACTTTGCTATAAGTATTTACATCTGCCCATACAGCAGCAACCTCTGCAACTTCAGCTTCAGACAAAGTGCCATTCTTTGCGAGCGCATAAGCTTTGTCGTAAATTTTTTGGTTGTAAACATTGGTTACTAACTGTGCAATAGCATAGTCAACAGCTTCTTCTGACAAAAGAGCATTAAATTCAGTTCTCATATTATAGCCGGCGATTGCAGTTACATAACCGCCCGTATAAGAAATCTTGCTCTTTGCTTCTGCTACAACTTCAGCCAATTCATCCTGCTGTTGTTTGACTACGTCACTAGCATAGGATGTAGCATTGTAATCTGTAGTATCTGCAAACGCAGTTCCCACAGCCGAGAAGCTGTAAGTGAAGACAACTGACAATGCAAGAAGCACTGTTAAAAATTTCTTCATTTTAAGAATTCCTCCCTCTTTTTAGTTCTTTGTTTTAAGATTATAGTTATACGCGTTTTTGCGCAAAACTGATAAATGAAATTACAGTTCACAATGATTTCCAGGAATCGGTGATAAATGTTGGAATTTCAATGGATATAGGGTTTAAAAGGTTTGTGCGTGCTGGGGAGGAAACCTATTGATGCACGTATCGAAAAAGGCGACAATTGCACATTATTTTAATAAACTTTAATGTATCGTTGCCGAAGAAAATGGGGTACAGTATGGAATTGCCTGACAAGATAAGCATAACATAAAAGAAGGTCGTTTTCTGACCTTCTCTGTGTTTGCATCGATGGAGTTTTGTTCGTCCGGCTTCACTTTGATGGTTCGTTGAGGTTTCGATACAAAGCATCTTTGATTCCTGTAAGATGCTGTATATCTTCTGCTGACCAGATTGAATCAATCGGATCGTAATAATAAAGCGTTTTCCGTTTCTTAAAAATCCGGTATAGGGATTCGGAATTATCATAAACGTGAACAATATCACAGGTATTGATCAAATCTGGAACCAGTTTTATGGCCCTTTGATAGCGGGTGATGATTTTTTCTTTTGGCACATCATGTCCACCGCCTAAGGCACGGAGTTTAACCCTGGCCACATTGATTGCCGGATCAGCGGTTAAAACGTAGTAGCATTTGATGAAGTATCCATTTGCCTTTGCGTCCTTCAGAAGCATCAAATTCCGATCAGTAGATAATACGGTCTCAAAGGAAAAATCGCTGCCACGTTTCAGGTTTTCCCGTCTGAGCTGATCTGCCTTTACAGCAGCCTCCAAATCCGAACATTTGATGGTCGCCTTTATTTCATCGGCATTGATATAGTCGTAAGGTGGCTTCAAAAGAGATGTTATGGTGCTTTTGCCGGAACCGTTTGGTCCCGCAAAGACGATGATCTCAGGTTTTATCTCTGTCATACTTCATTCCCTTTATCAAATTCATCCATGTCAATGCGGGTTCCGTCGGAATAGCATGCGTACACTTTGCCGCTGGCTTTATCAAAAACTGCAATAGGAAGGTCTAATGCCCGGCGTTTTTCAAGTTCCAGTTCTACTGCTTTTTTTGCCCGGCGGACACTCTCTGCATCTGTCAGGTTCCGTTCTCGTCTGACGACGTCAGCACGCGAAAGCTGGTTGTTCATATCCTGCACCTCCGATTACTCATAATCAATATATGAATATTATACCCGAAAAGATAGAATGGCACAACAGAAAGTACTGATGTTTTTATTCTGCAGAAGCGTGGAATTTGTAAAAAAGGGTACCTGGACTTGCAGGAAAATGCTTACTTGAAGAAAAAGAAACTTGCTAATATGGCCGATACTCGAATCTGGGGAATGGGCAATTGACTTCATCTATCGATTGGATTTTTACGTGGATAAGACTGTGCTTATTACATATATGAGACAGATACATTGAAAAGATTGACCATAGATGTGGTTTAGGGATACCTGATCAGACGGGAAGCATTATTCGCATACTGCCTGATTCGTCGTCGCAGTCCTCACGGATACTCAATGCATGTACAGTAATGCTCTGGAAGAGATAAAAAGAAGAGTATATCAACACGATTGAAAAGGCTGAGGTCTGCCATGCTATCGAGAAAATTTTGGTCATTTAATCGAAAATGAAAATTTGGTGTTATGAAAAGAAGGCCGGTATTCCGACCTTCTTCGTAGTTTTGATTCAGTTCAGCTTTGATGGAATCGACTATTTAGCGATTCTGTAAGCTTTGTTGGACCAGTCAGAGTAGTACTTCACACCGTCGATCTCGGCGTAAGCTCTAACCTTATAGTAGTATCTGGTGCCCTTCTTCAGAGACTTGGTGTTCTTGTAAGTCAGCTTTGTCGTAGTGAAGATCGGGGTGGTACCAAATCCACTGTTCTTCTTAACGGATCTGTAGATCTGATATCCGTCAGCAGCCTCAGCGTCGCCCTTTACGGACCATTTTACTGTGATAGCGCCCTTCACTGCGGAAGAACCAGCAGTGATCTTCAGAGCTTCAACCGCTTTGATCTTCTTGTCAGCAAGGATATTGGCCAGTCTGGTTTCTGCAACCGTCAATGCTCTTAATCTATCATAGCCAATTGCTGCGACTGCATCATATCTAGGATCATAGGATGTGTATTCATCAACATAAGCGTCATACAGAGCTCTTGCATTTTCGATTGCAGCCTGGTCTGCTTCTGTGATGTTGATAGGGAGTGCAAAGATTGCATCCTGTACCGCCTTTAGTTCCTTATTTCTGATAGCATCTAATGCATCCTGTACTGCAGTATCGTTATAGATTTTCTTTCCAGCAAAGAGTTCACCGGCTTCGCAAAGGTCATTGAATGCATCAATTTCAGCTTGTACTGCCTTTAATGCTGCTTTATCAGTTTTATCTACAGCAGTTGCTTTCTTTGCAAGGTCAAGTGCCATTGCGGAGTGTAAATCAGAAATTGCGCTGGTTAATTTTGCTTTGTTGGAAATATCAACAACTAAATCGCTATAATTAGTAGCGTTCATCATATCTGCATAAGCTTCCGCAGCTTCCCAAGCGGCTTCAACAGTTTCCTTATCAGCAGCAGTTACGGTTGCTGGGATTGCGTTGATAGCAGTTTCAGCTGCAGTCTTTGCGGCAGCAAGACCACCGATTGTTGGAAGTCCATCGACAATAGATTCAATTCTATCAGCCAATGCTTCAATCTCAGCTTTTGTTCTTGCGCCATTCTCACCATAGAATTCCACCATGGCGTCAGCTAAGCCAGATCCATCGATATATGCAGCATCTCTAACTGTTAAGTTTTTATTTTTGTACTGTAAATACGCTAATGCTTTTACATACTGCGCATGAGCAGGTGCATATAAAGTTGCTCCGGTAGCAGCATTTCCGTCAATGTCCGCAAATAAAGCGTCAACTGCATCTTTATCTTTAATTTTGGACAGATTTACGACAGCAGCATTTCTAGCAGCGGTTACTGTTTTAGCGGCATCTACTTTGGCTATCGCAGCATCAAATGCAGCATTGACCGCTTCCTGCTCTAATGGATAGTAGTCAACCAATGCTTCTTCACGAGCACTTTCTAAGGCAGCCTTTTGAGCTTTCTTTTCAAAATCTAACTTGTATGCATCATTATCAATGATAGCAGTTGCGATGGCTGCGAGAGCATCGTTAAGAGTATCATATGTTGTGTCAGCCGTAGTTTTAACTTGTGCTGCCAGCGCATACAAATCGGTCGTAGCCTCTTTAACGATTTCATTAATGGTAGCTTCGTCTCTAACTGCAGCGCCATCAGCATCTGTTTCTGCCAAATACTTTTTAGCAAAGGCGTTTAAAGTTTCTACATCCTCAACTGCTTTATTGATAGCTGCTGTGTTTGTCAGATTCTGAATTGCAGTGTCAATTTTAGCTGGGTCAGTAATTACACCAGCGTCAGCTAACCAGCTATAAACAGTAACATAGTTCTTAGCCAGAGTTAAGTCTGGATTTGCAACGCCTGTCAAGTAATTCGCATACATCTGCTGAACTTTGGCTTTAACTGCGGCAGCGTTGGCGTTACTGATAATACCCTCGTTTTCCAGTTCAGTATTTGTCTTGATCTTCAGGGTTGTGTATAAAGTAGCATTTGGGTTTAATTTATACAATCCGCTGTCGATATCAGTTGTACCTACTTTAGTCATAACTAAGTATGGGAATCTTGCATCATTAGCAGCACCAGCAGTTACTCTTGCCTGAACACCGCTCAGAATGCTTGCGATTGCAGCAACTGATGTTGCCTCGTTTACCTTTACTTCGTCCTCAAGATATGAAGCAATTTCCTCTTTTGCTTCTTGGATATACTGCTGTGCTAATTCTGCATACGTCTTGTCACTGGTAGGTTCAACCACGGTAGTTGAATATAAGCTCATATCAACATTGTCAAACTTCGCGAGTTCTTCAGCATAATCAATGTTAAACTGTGCTAATGCGGCCTTTACGCCAAAGTCATCAACTGCTAACTCTTTTAAATCAGCAACTCCGATTTTGCAGTCGTCACCATTGTAATAAACTGCTTTCACTAAGGCATCACCAGTATAATCTGCACCATCAGTAGTAGTTGCAGTGTAGTCTTTAAGCTGTGCATCTGTTGCGGCTTCAATTTTTCCTTTAACTGCCGCCCAAATTTCAGCTTTCACCTGTGCCCAAGCAGCAGCTTCGATTACATAGCCTTCTTGAGCAACGCCACTTAATTCAGATAAGGCTTTATTCAAGTTGGCTTCTGCTTCTACTAGAGCTGTTTGTTCTGCGGCTACTATATTAGCTTCCTGATCTTTATCCGCCGCATCAGCAAACGCAGTACCAACAGCTGAGAAGCTGTAAGTGAAGACAACTGACAATGCAAGAAGCACTGTTAAAAATTTCTTCATTTTAAGAATTCCTCCCTCTTTTTAGTTCTTTGTTTTAAGATTATAGTTATACGCGTTTTTGCGCAAAACTGATAAATGAAATTACAGTTCACAATGATTTCCAGGAAGCGGGGATAAATGTTGGAATTTCAATGTTTTTGATGTTTTCGTTGTGATAAAATGCGAACATGGGCGTTGGAGGGGGATACGCTGACTTGGTTCTGCCGACTTAGATCGGCTAGATTGGATTCGCTGGCGGCGGACAGCGTGGTTAAGGTTGGTTAGTGTGAAATGGTTATGGAGGCTCTGGACAAATCGCGGGGAGCGGTAACGCGTGGGAGGATACGATAGGAAGCTGGTAATTAGAAACCTGAGAAACTGCGTTGGTTCATGGGAAAAGTAGTTTATTTTGCTGGAGAAATAAGGTATACTAAGATATGAGACAGCAGTGGTTTATATAGAGTTATTACCTTGTAGCGGGTCGTCTTCTTTAGACAGCTGAGGGCAATAATTTTACCAAGGAACTGGTGTATAGCCTGGTGCGAAAGGCAAGTGAACATGAAATCCCCGAGTCTT
>CALLDR010000111.1 GCA_937997955.1 uncultured Emergencia sp.
CCAGAAAGAGCGAATGCGGTCACCTGCCCTTTAAATGCAAAGTTTGTTGAATTGTTCCCCCCCTGTCAAGGACAAATCGAAAAGCGGAACCCGGAACCCGTTTTTAACACCTGGGATATCTGCGCCCATACGGTGCGACATTCCCATATTTTCTAGGGAAGCAGGACGCAGCTGGTATAGGTGAGGGTTCCCGGTCCGTAGTAGTACTTCATGCCGGCGGCCTGACAGGTCCCGGAGACCAGAAGGCCGAAGCTTTCCATGGAGGGAACCGCCTTCTGGGGCATGCGGCAGGGGGCGTCGGGATAGGCGCAGCGAGGGCACAGAGTGCAGGCGCCGCTGCCCAGAGGAAGACAGCGGGTCTCCCGCCGCAGGGCGTCACAGAGCCTGATGAACCGGTCCTTGTGTTCTGCCTCTGCCCGGGTCATGGTGTCGATATCAAAGGCGTCCTCGAGGCGGGCCGTGGTCTGGACCAGGAGAACGCGGCGGAAAGAGGACGCTCTGGCGGCGTTTTCTTCTAAGGTGCCGCAGGCAGGCGGACACATCCAGCTCCGGCTATACATGTGACAGCGGTCGGCGGCGCACATGTCCCGCACCTCTTTCATAAAACACAGGTCCGCGGCCGCCATAAATCCCGCGTGGGAGAATCCTAACTTTTCAGCTGTGCGCAAAATATCTTCCTCTCTCATGGTCTGACTCCGTTCTAAATCCTTCTGCCGCAGTCCGTACTGCCGCTTACTGCAGATCGCTGTATTCCCGCTGTGCCATCGCTTAAACCAGCTGTATTCATGATATCCGCCCTGAAATTAGAATTTTTGCACTTTTGTGATAAAATTTGTACTCTTTTTGCTTTTTCAGAGAGCTATCTGTACTGCTTGGGCGTCGTCCCCGTGTATTTCTTGAAGACCTTTGTAAAATAGCTTTGATTGCTGAATCCGCAGGCTACGGCGATGTCGATGATGGAGTAGTCCGTATGGTTCAGCAGCCGCTTGGCCTCTTCCAGCCGCACTTTGTTCAGATACTCGGTGAAGGTCATGCCCGTGACGTTTTTGAACAGCTTAGAGAGGTAGGACGGGTTCATATGGACAAAGGACGCGGCCTCCGCTAGGGTGATCGCCTCGGAAAAGTGACCGGTGATGTATTCGGCGGTCTTCTTTACCACGTCGCTGTTGGCTTCCGAGCTGAAAAACAGGCTTTCGGTGAAGATTTCCACGTTGTCCTGAAACCGGTAGCACAGATCAAAGAGGTCGTCGGACTGGATCAGCGAGGCGATGAGCCGGTCGTTCATGGCGAGAACACTCTCCGCGTCAGCGCCCCGCTCGATGGACGCCCGGGACAGGAGAGAACAAAGCTCGATGATGCGCACTTTGATCTTCTGCACGTTGTGGTTTTCATAGAGAAAGAGATACCCCAGAAGGTCGTTGAGGGTGCTCTTGGCGCCGTCGATATCGCCGGTGGTGACACGGCTGATCAAAAGCTTTTCCTTATCGTAAGGGTACTTTTTCTCATCTTTGTATCCGCTGGTCTTGTACATCTGGATGGATTCGTTGATCCGGGACTGCTGCAGCAGCTTGCCCTGGTTGAAGACCCACTGCTCCCGGCTGTCGCTGATCAGGCTGTTGAGCAGGTGGTAGAGCAGGCGGCTCATGCTGTTGGCCGTATCCGGCGAAACCTCCTTCAGCTCGTAGGAGGTCTCCGACATGACCAGCAGGGATTCCACGGGGATATCGTACTGCTTTGAGAGATCGATGATCATGGAAGCGTCCGGATGCTCCATGATGAAGGGGCCGACGCTGACCGCGCCGTACAGCTTGTTCTTGTACATCAGCGGAAATACGATGTGATGGAGCCCCGCCTGGCAGGAGAAAATATAGGTCTCGCCCAGCTCCATGGCTTTCAGGCTGGCCTTGGCGTGAACCACCTCGCAGGAGTTCTCGGAATTGAGATGCTTCTTGAACTCCACGCAGAACCTGGTCAGCTCGCCGATGAACATCAGGATGCTGCCGTCGCTGTCGATGAGCTGGACAGGCAGATCGGTGCAGGCGTGAAAGGCGGTAAGCGCGTCGCGAAGCTGTTTTTCGGATATCAGATTGTAAAGATAGGATTCCATGAGATATTCGCACCTCCGCCTCTATTGTAACATAAAGAAAGTGATATAAAAACAAAAAAATTACAAAAGTGAAGAGAAACGGTGTTGTAAAATGATGAAAAAGAAAGGAGAAGCCAAAGATGAACATTCTAAACGATATTTCGATCAATTTGCAAAACGGAAAGAAAAAAGATGTGTTGGCCTTATGCCAGCAGGCCATTGACGAGGGGTTGCCGGCGGAACAGATTCTGAATCAGGGCCTTCTGGCCGGTATGGATGTCATCGGCGTACAGTTTAAGAATAATGAGATCTTCGTGCCGCAGGTTCTGGTGGCGGCCCGTGCCATGAGCGCAGGGGCGGAATTCCTCAAACCTTATCTGGCAGATGCTGCTGTGGAGAAGAAGGGAAAGGTCTGCATCGGCACGGTGGAAGGAGATCTTCACGATATCGGAAAAAATCTGGTGGTCATGATGTTCGAGGGCAAGGGCTTTGAGGTCATCGACCTGGGCGTAGACGTTTCGCCGGAGAAATTCGTTCAGACAGCCATCGACGAGCAGTGCGACATCATCGGATGCTCATCTCTGCTGACGACCACCATGCCGCAGATGGGTAATGTGGTTAAAGCGGCGGAGGAGGCCGGCGTCAGAGACCGGGTCAAGATCATGATCGGCGGCGCCCCTGTTACGGAAGAGTTTGCGGAAAGCATCGGCGCCGACGCCTATACGCCGGACGCTACCAGCGCGGCGGAAAAGGCGCTGCAGCTGTTGGGCTGACAGGATCTGAATAAGGAGATTGTGAAATGGAAAAGAAAGCGAGAACCCTTACACCGAGAGAAAACATCATGCGGATCTTAAACCGGCAGACGCCGGAGTGGATACCATTTACCAACGATGAAGTGTGGTATCTGCACATCGACGAGGTTCTGGAGCGGGGCCCTGAGAAGGGCGGCGCGGGATACGACTGGTTCGGCGTGCACTGGACCTACACCAAAGAGGCCGACGCCTCCACGCCGACGCCGGGACACGCCCCGGTCATGGACGATATCACCTTGTGGCGGGAACAGGTGAAGTTCCCTGATTTAGACGCTGTGGACTGGGAGGCCGCCTGGGAACGGGACAAGGCCGACCCGAAAAATACGCCGGAGCATTTCGTCTACTTTGAGTCCCTAAGCGGGCCTTTTGAGCGGCTTCACGCACTGATGGGCTTTGAGGACGCCCTGGTGGCGACCATGACGGAGCCGGAAGCCTGCACGGAGTTCTTTGAGGCCATGGTGGACTACAAGATCGAACTGATCCGCAGGCTGAAGAAGTACTACCCTATCGACCTCTTTGAGCTCAGCGACGACTACGGATATCAGCAGAACACGTTCCTGCCGCCGGACCTGTGGGCGGAGCTGTTTTCCGCGCCTTTGAAGAGGCTGAAGGAGTTCTGCGAGAGCGAGGGGATCGTCTTCCAGCTCCACTCTGACGGCATGGTAAAATCCCTGATTCCGTATTGGCTGGATCTTGGCATTACCCACTGGGCTTCCTGCCAGCCTATCAACGATCTGCCCCAGGTGCTGCGGGATTACGGCGACAGGCTGACCCTTTGGCCGGGACTGGAATTCCTTCCGTATGAGGGGAAGGAGCTGACCGAAGAGGAACAGCGGAAGATCATGGAAGAAGAGGTCTTTCCTCTCTGCAAGGGCGGCGTCTGTGTTCCCGATATGTGGAACGGAAAATTCGAGGCCGTCTTTAAAAAGATGCTGGAGGAGAAGGCGGACTTCTACGCGGACCCGGAAAACTGCAGGCTGCCCTAAACAGTCTTAAACAGCCGGGCTGCACCGATCGTATTTCATCGATTATATTCTGTCACATCTGCATCGTGCGAAAGGAGAATCTAAAATGACCAATCGAGAATTTCTGGAAAAAACCCTGACGTTTCAGCCGGTACCACATCCGCCTTTTATGATTCTGGCCGGACACGGCTGGATCTGCAAGCGCAACGGACTGTCTCCGCTGGAGCTGATGCGCCTGCCGGACGCGGGCGCGCAGATCACGGTAGACGCCTATCGTGAAACCGGCTCCGTGATCATGTCCGGCGGCGGCCAGCTGAGCTATTACCCGGTCACCGCGCTGGGTGGAGAGGTGAACAACGAGATCGTAGGCGGCGCGCCTGAGATCGTCCGCGCCCCGCTTAAGAACCTGCAGGACATCGACCAGTTCGACCTGGACCAGGTCGTGGCGGATCTGAAGGAGAGTGAGGACTACAAGCTCTCCCAGGCCCAGATACGCAACATGCGGGCCATCGTGGGAGATGAGACCTTCATCGCTGTAGGCGGCTACGGCCCGTTTACCCAGGCCAGCCAGATGGTAGGCATGGTGAAGTTCATGATGGGTCTGGCCGACAACAAAGACGGTTATGTGGAAAAGCTGATCCGCTTCGCCGCGGAGCTTATCATGGCCTTTAACCAGGGCATGCTGGAAGCGGGCGGAGATCTGGTGGTGTGCGCCGAGCCGGTAGCCTCCGGCGACCTGATCAGCCCGAAGATGTTTGAAGATTACGTTTTGCCGATCAACGTGGAGCTGATGGAGCGCACCAGGGAGATCTGTCCGTATGAGATCGTCCACATCTGCGGCAACACGGTCAAGCGGGTGGAACCTCTGGCAAAGGCCGGCTTCAACGGCTTTTCCGTGGATTCCATCGATATGGAGAAAGCCCGTGAGGACGCCGGCGGCAGAATGGTAATGATCGGCAATCTGAATCCGGCGGCGATCCTGCTGGGCATGGACGCTGACGGCGTATACGAGAAGAGCCGGGAGCTGTGCCAGGCGATGAAGGACCAGGGCGGCTTTATCCTGGCCCCAGGCTGCGACCTGCCGCCGGATACCGCACTGGAAAACCTGCAGGCCATGGCGCGCGCGGTCAAAGAACAGTAAATCGGCCGGCAGTGGTCAGCAAACGGCCCGGCGAGCGGCTCGTAAAGCGGTCAAAGGCCAGCAAAATAGCCGGAAAGACGGTCAGCAAAAGGACCAACAAAGCGGCCCGCAAGCGGTCAAAGCCGGCAAAAGGACCGAGGGGATCAGTCGTCCAGACTGTTCTCCGCGCCCCATTTAATGATTTCATAACAAACGGGCAGAAGGCTCATACCCTTTTCTGTAGGGGTGTACTCCACCCGAGGCGGGATTTCATTGTACTGCGTACGGGTGATCAGACCCCAGGCTTCCAGATTGCGAAGAGCGGACGTAAGGACGCTGTTGGTGATCTTCGGAAGCCTTTTTTTGTATTCTCCGAACCGGAGGACGTCGGCCCGGCACACCTCCATCATGATCTGCAGCTCCCACTTTCCGTGGAGCAGGGGAACGATCTTGTCCACGTGGGCTTTCTTCTCAGGGACGTTTAATATATCGTCGATTTCTTTCATCATTTCTTCCGTTGTCATTTTCTTTATTCCTTTCACAAAATCACAGCAGTGTATAGTAGCTTTTGACATACTTGGTAGGTCTAAACTGCGTACTTGATAGTATAAAACTACCATGATATGATAATAAACATGATTTCGTTTGCTGTCAAGAGCATATTTGCCGCGGCATGATAATATAATTTATGGAGGAATAAAAATATGAGCACAAAGGGGAAAAATTATCTGCTTTGTATTTCTGTACTTTCTGTGTTTGCCTTCGGAAACTGCATGGGAGCGGTGGACGGAGCGCTGTCTAAGATCGCCGACGCCTTGAATGTAGAGCATACGCTGGCTCTCTATGTAGGCAGTATTCCGGCGCTGACGTCCATGGCTTCCAGCCTGCTGCTGGGCGTAATCGCGGGGAAAAAACTCCCCTATAAGATAACGTCGGTTTTCTGCGCCGCCCTGATGATCGCCGCCGGCGTCATTCCGGTTCTGGCGGAGAATTTCGCGACGATCCTGATCACCAGATGTTTCTTTGGCCTGGGTCTGGGCGGCATGATGAGCCTGCAGAATCCCATCGCCACAAAGCTGATTCCTGTAGAGTCCAGAGCGTCTGTCCTGGGTATCGGCACCTGCGTGGCCTTTACCTTCCAGTGCATCTTGCAGCTGGTCGGAGGCGTTTTGGCGGACGTGCAGTGGAATCTGGTATTTTTGACCCATTTGATCCTGCTGATCCCGCTTGCGGTCATGATCATCTTCCTGCCGAAGATGGAGCTGGACGCGCCGGAAGAGAAGCAGCAGGAAAAAGCCAAGCTTCCAAAAGCGGCCCTTTTGATGTGTGGCGTCATAGGCATCGTCACCCTGAATCTGGCTCCGCTTCTTTTTGGCAGCGCTTTTTATGTTGCCGCCATCTCGGACAGCGCTACGGTGGCTGCCGTAATCGCCATGCTGTTTTCCATCGGCTGTATGACGGGAGGACTGGTCTATTCACAGTTCTACAAACGGCTGAAGGCGAAGAGCTTTTCCGCCTTCCTGGTCATCGGCGCGGTAGGACTGGTGATCAGCGCCTCAGCGCACTCGATTCCAGTTCTGGGCGTCGGCTTCTTTATCGGAGGCATCAGCTTTGCCAGCATGCAGGCTGGACTGATGATGCTGCTCGGCCTGATCTGCGCGCCGGAGCGGGTAGGCTTCGCTTCCGCGCTGATGATGGTATTTGTAAATCTGGGCGGTTTCCTCTGCTCCAGCTGGGAAATGGTCATCGGGATCATCACCGGCGATTCACTGTACGCGCCTCTCTTTGTCGGCGCGGTGATCTTTGTCGCTCTGGCAGTGATCCTGTTCATCAGATCTCCGTTCCCGAAGGAGAACCGGCAGTCTTGACCCAGGGATAACAGATAAATTTTGAAAAGGAAGGGTTATTGCATATGATAAGGGAATTATCAAAAAGTGTGAGAGAATATAAAAAGGCCACCATAGCGACACCGATTCTGGTGTCCTTGGAGGTCGTGATGGAGTGTATCATACCTTTCATTATTGCCAATCTGGTCAATCAGATCAACGCGGGATGCGGGCTTGGCATCATCATCAAAAATGGCGCGGCGCTGTTTATCATGGCCGTGCTTTCTTTGCTGTTTGGGGCCTTTGCTGGATCCACCTGCGCCACGGCCTCCTGCGGACTGGCGAAGAATCTCAGAGAGGATATGTTTCACAGCATACAGCAGTATTCTTTTGAAAATATCGACAGATTTCTGACCTCCTCGCTGGTCACCCGTCTGACTACCGACGTGACCAACGTACAGAACGCCTACATGATGCTGATCCGCAGCGCCATCCGCGCGCCGCTGATGGTGATCTTCGCCTTTGTCATGGCCGTCATCATCGGCGGAAAAATGGCGTGGATCTTCATCATCGTGGTGCCGCTGCTGATCGCGGGGCTGGCGTGGATCGTGTACAAGACCATGCCGCTGTTTAAGAAGGTCTTCAAGAAATACGACAATCTGAACAGCTCCGTCCAGGAAAACGTAAAGGCCATGCGTGTGGTCAAAGCCTTTGTCCGGGAGGATTATGAGCAGAAAAAATTTGATGTGGCCGCGGAGGACGTCTGCGCGGATTTCACGAAGGCCGAGCGGATTCTGGCTATGAACAACCCGATCATGCAGTTCTGCCTGTACGTGGTCATGGTCTTTATCCTGTCCTTCGGGTCCTACACCATCATCTCCAGCCGGGGGCTGGACCTGGACGTGGGGCAGATATCCGCTCTGCTGTCCTACGGCTTCATGATGCTGAGCAGCCTGATGATGCTGTCCATGGTCTTCGTCATGATCACCATGGCGGTGGAATCGGGACAGAGAATCGCGGAGCTGCTGCGGGAAAAGAGCACCCTGAGCAATCCAGAGCATCCGCTGTACGAGGTGGCCGACGGCTCAATTTCCTTTGAGAACGTCAGCTTTAAATACTCGCTGAAGGCGGAACGGAAGGCTCTTTCGGACATCAACCTGGAGATCCGGTCGGGAGAGACCATCGGCATCATCGGGGGGACCGGTTCGTCCAAATCCTCTTTGATCCAGCTGATCTCCCGCCTTTACGACGTCACGGAAGGCGTGGTCAAAGTCGGCGGCGCAGATGTGCGGGATTACGATCTGGACGCCCTGCGAAACCAGGTGGCGGTAGTGCTGCAGAAGAATATTCTGTTCTCCGGCACCATCAAGGAGAACCTGCGCTGGGGCGACAAGGACGCCACCGATGAGGAACTGGTGCAGGCATGTAAGCTGGCCTGCGCCGACGAGTTCATCTCCCAGTTCCCAGACGGCTACGACACCTATATCGAGCAGGGCGGCGCCAACGTATCCGGCGGCCAGAAGCAGCGGCTCTGCATCGCCAGGGCTCTGCTGAAAAAGCCGAAAATTTTGATCCTGGACGATTCCACCAGCGCGGTAGACACCAAGACGGACGCCAAGATCCGCCGGGCTATGCGGGAGTATATCCCTGAGACCACCAAGCTGATCATCGCCCAGAGAACCGCGTCGGTGGAGGACGCGGACCGGATCATCGTCATGGAGGGCGGCAGAATCAACGCGGTGGGAACCCACCGCGAGCTGTTGGCGGACAACGAGATCTATCGTGAGATCTACTTTTCACAGAATAAGGCAGGTGATGAAGATGGAGAATAAGGCGGAGAACAAAATCATTCGGAAGGGGATCATCGGCAGGCTCCTCAGGACTATCCGGGAATTTTACCCTGTCATGATGCCAATCACGGTGGTGTGCATCGTACTCAGCGCTGTCATCACGTCTGTTCCGGCCATCTTTATGCAGAAGGTTATCGCCGTCATAGAGGACAGCTGGCAGAGCGGGGACTGGACCGCCGTCCGGCCGAAGATCTTCGCCCTGGTAGGCATTCTGGCAGGCTTCTATATCCTGTCTCTGGTGACTACCGTGGCGTACAGCCAGCTGATGGCGATCATCACCCAGGGAACCCTGAAGAAGCTGAGGGGAAAGATGTTTCACGGCATGCAGAGGCTGCCTATCAAATACTTTGACACCAACAATCACGGCGATATCATGAGCCACTACACCAACGACATCGACACCCTGCGTCAGATGGTATCCCAGAGCTTTCCGCAGCTGCTGATCTCCGCCATTACGGCCCTGGCGATCCTGATCATCATGCTGTACTACTGCCTGTGGCTGACCCTGGTGGTGCTGGTAGGCATCGTGCTCATGCTGACGATCACCAAAAAGGTGGGCGGCAGCTCGGCAAGATATTTCTTTAAGCAGCAGACCGCCCTGGGCAAGGTGGAAGGCTTTGTGGAAGAGATGATGAACGGCCAGAAGGTAATCAAGGTGTTCTGCCACGAGGAGGAGAGCGAAGCCGACTTCAAAAAGCTCAACGAGAAGCTGTTTCAGGAGTCGGAGCAGGCCAACCGGTATGCCAATATCCTGATCCCGATCCTGAACAACATCGGCAACGCGCTGTACGTCATCGTGGCCGTGGCAGGAGGTATCCTGATGCTGTGCGGCGCGCCGAATATCAGCTTTTCCGGCCTGGCCATCAGCATCAGCATCGTGGTGCCGTTCCTCAACATGACCAAGCAGTTTGTAGGAGCCATCAACCAGGTGTCCAACCAGGTCAACGCCGTGGTCATGGGCATGGCCGGCACCGAGAGAATCTTCGCTTTGATGGACCAGCAGGCGGAGACAGATGACGGCTGCGTGACTTTGGTCAACGTGCGGGAAGAGAACGGAACGCTGGCGGAGTGTGAAGGGCGGACCGGCATCTGGGCGTGGAAGGAGCCTCTCGAGGACGGGACCGCGGTCTATACCAGGCTGACCGGCGACGTTAGGCTGTTCGACGTGGACTTCGCCTATGAAGAGGGAAAGACGGTCCTGCAGGACGTGAGCCTGTACGCCAAGCCGGGTCAAAAGGTGGCCTTCGTGGGCGCTACCGGCGCGGGAAAGACCACTATCACCAACCTGCTCAACCGGTTCTACGACATCGCCGACGGAAAGATTCAGTACGACGGCATCAACATCAACAAGATCAAAAAGAGCGACCTGCGCCATGCCCTGGGGATCGTGCTGCAGGATACCAATTTGTTCACCGGAAGCGTCATGGAGAACATTCGGTACGGCAAGCTGGACGCGTCTGACGAGGAGTGTATCGCGGCGGCAAAGCTGGCGGGGGCGGACGACTTCATCACCCGCCTGCCAGAAGGCTACAACACCCTTTTGTCGGGCAACGGCGCGAACCTTTCACAGGGGCAGCGTCAGCTTCTGTCCATCGCCAGGGCGGCGGTGGCGGACCCGCCGGTCATGATCATGGACGAAGCCACCTCCTCCATCGATACCAGAACGGAGGCCATCGTACAGCGGGGCATGGACGCGCTGATGGAAGGGCGGACCGTCTTTGTCATCGCCCACAGGCTGTCTACCGTTAAGAACTCCGACGTGATCATCGTGCTGGACCACGGGAAGATCATAGAGCGAGGCGACCACGACGACCTGCTGGCGCAGAAGGGACAGTATTACCAGCTGTATACCGGCGCCTTTGAGCTGGAGTAGGGCGGACTGATGCCGACTTGCTGGCTGACTGATTGACCGGACGGCGGGTCGATTTACTGATTGGCTGATTGATTGGCTGGCTGGCCGGCGATGAGCCCCTGGATATTGTTATAATCAAAACCGATACAACGCGCGGCGTGCCTGGGGATTAGTCTGGGCGGAGATCGGCCTGGCCGACGATGAATCTGAATGGGGATTCACCCGGACAGCGGAGGACCTGGCTGCGGAAGACCGGACGGCGGAAGACCTGACTGCGGCCCGCGCGGAGGAGGATAAAACTATGAAATTTCAAAAGCTGCTGCTCTGTGTCATGTTTACGCTGATCGGCGCGGCCCTGCTGACCGGATGCGGCAGCGGCGGGGACGAGGAGCAGATGCCTAAAATCGATATGACCCAATGGCAGTACAATGAGGAGCACGACGTATACTGGCAGACTGGGATTTCCTATTGCGCGGCTCCGGCAGATGAGAATTACGAGACGCTGGGAATCTATGTGCCGGGCGCTTATATGACCGGAACAGAAAACGACGATGGAACGTATACCTGCCAGGTGAATGAGGAGGGCTCCGCCGGCGGATTTACCGCGGAGACAGCGCCGATGGTGCTGCCGGTGGATACGCCGGGCTACGCGGCTATGGACGCGCCCGCGGAGTACGTGGAAACGACCTCTGCCTATACCGACGCGGGCTTTGTCTACATCTATGCCGGATGCCGCGGACGGGAAGCGGGCGCTCCGGCAGGAGTAACAGATCTGAAGGCCGCCATACGCTATGTCCGCGATAACGGAGAACTTTTGCCGGGGAGCACAGACCAGATCTACTCCTTTGGCATGAGCGGCGGCGGGGCGCAGAGCGCTTTGCTGGGTGCGACGGGAGACAGCGAGCTGTACACGCCTTATCTGGAAGCCATCGGCGCGGTCAGCAGTACCAGCGACGCGGTAGCGGGATCCATGTGCTGGTGTCCGATTACCAACCTGGATTACGCCAGCGAGGCTTACGAATGGAATCTGGGCGTGACCAGAACCGGGTTAGACGAGGAAATGCAGGCGCTGTCCGATGGAATGGCGGAGCAGTTCGCCCTGTATATCAATGAACTGGGCCTGAAGGATCCCGACGGGCAGCCGCTTCTCCTGGAGGCGTCCGAGGACGGCATCTATCAGGCGGGCAGCTATTACGCGTATCTCAAATCCGTCATCGAGGATTCGCTGAATCACTTCCTCTCTGATACCACCTTCCCTTATACAGCGGCCTCCGGCGGCAAGGGCGGCTTCGGCGGCAGGAATGGCCTTGGCGGCGACCTCGATGGAACGCTTGACGGTAAAGCGGACGGCGGCTTTGGCGGTAAAGACGGTCTCGGTGATAAGGACGGTTTTGGCGGCAAAGATGGTCTTGACGGCAAAGCTGATCTTGGCGGCAAAGGGCAGCCGGACGGAGATCTGCCGGAACTGGACGGGGACCTGTCGGAATCAGAAGGAGCGCAGGCTGACGGCGGCGGAAAGGAGCTTCGGACGGGAGGCCTCGGCGGCGGTGACTTTGCGGCAGACGGTATTGTCAGAAATGAGACTGCCGGAGGCATCAGCCTGAGCGGCACCTATGAAACAGCGCAGGACTACATCGACGCGCTGAACGCGGAGAAGACCTGGGTGAAGTACGACAGCGGGACCAATACGGCGACGATAACCAGCGTCGCGGATTTTGTCAGCGCGATGAAAACAGCCTCTAAGGACCTGGGTGCTTTTGACGCGCTTGATGAATCTCAGGGAGAAAATATTTTGTTCGGGGACGGAGACGGCGAAGGAGACCACTTTGACGCGGTTATGGCACAGCTGCTGAAAGGAACGGATTACGAAACGGCGTTCGCAGAGGACCTGGAGCGGACGGACGCCCTGGGGACGTCGACAGCGGATCGGGTCAACATGTACAATCCGCTGTATTATCTCAGCAGTTACTATGACGGGTATCAAAGCGCCAGCGTAGCGCCTCATTGGAGAATCCGCAGCGGCATCAGCCAAAGCGACACGGCTTTGACTACAGAAGTAAACCTGGCCCTTGCCCTGGAAAACTACGGCGCCGACGTGGATTTTGAGACGGTATGGGGACAGGCCCATGTGGAGGCGGAGCGCACAGGTGACAGCACGGAGAACTTTATCGCCTGGGTAAAGGAATGTTGTCAGTCGTAGGTTGTCAGCTTTGATGCTGGGAAAATACGAAACCGTGGAGCAGAAATTCGGCCGAGGGTTTCGTAAAACAGCGGAGATGCCAGATGAATACGAAACCGTGGAGCGGAAATTCGGCTGAGGGTTTCGTAGAACGGCGAAAAGGCCAGATGAATACGAAACCATCGGTCGTGTTTTCTGATCCTCAACGGGTGGATTTTCCCTCAATCGGTCAGGATCGCTATTTGCGGAATTTGCGGAGCGCTGGGTGGAACCCCAAAGAATTTGGCGGGCCTTTGTCAAGTTTGTCAGCTTTTGACCCGCTTATGGAACACGCCGCAGCGGTTTTCATGCGCAGGCCCTGGCAAGGGCATTTGTAATCATTGACATTACAACTTGAGATTGCTATAATATACGGAGCAAATTCAGTTGATAGATGAGGATGAATACAATGCAGATTTCAAGCAGATTTACCATGGCGATACACATCTTTTCCTGTATCAATACCTTTGAGAAGGAACACAAGATCACCAGCGATTTTTTAGCGGGCAGCGTAAATGTCAACCCTGTAGTCATACGAAAGCTATTGTCTCAGCTGAAGGCGGCGGGGCTTGTCAACGTGCAGAGGGGCAGCGGCGGTACGTCCATCGCGAAGCCTTTAGCGGAGATCACCCTTCTGGACATCTACAATGCGGTGGAGTGTGTCGGTAATGGGGAGCTCTTTCACTTTCACGAAAATTCCAACCAGGAATGTCCCGTGGGGCGGAACATCCACAGGATTCTCGACGGCAAGCTGGAACAGGTGCAGAGGGCCATGGAACAGGAGATGGAAAAAATCACTCTTGCCGACGTAATACGTGATACGCAGAAATGTATTGTGGAAGAAACGGAATCATAGGTTACAAATAAGTTGCAAATAGGTTACAAATCGATTGCGAATCGATCAAAGATAGATTATGGATCGATTGTGGACAGCTTTTAGATCGGCTGCAGATTGTCTCTTCAAACCAGTCCTGACCCGCAGACGCGGGGAACGGGCTGGTTTTTTGCGTGGCGGCTCATTAGACCGCTGCAGAAATTTGAGATAAAGACGGCAGTAAGAGTTATAGAGAGAGGCGCTGTGGTGAATAATATGTGAAGGAAAGAAAAGTTGATTAATTTTCAAAAAAAACTTGATGTAACTATTGACATTACAACTGCATCGTGCTATACTCTTGTTGTAATCAAGAAAGTTACAACAACTACTGTTTCTCTCAAGCAGTGAAATGAAGAATAAAGGAGGACATAGACCATGTCAGAAGTATCAAAGTTTTTAGAGGCAAATCCTGTACAGTACCTGGCAACCGTAGGCCGTGACGGAAAGGCTAAGTGCCGTCCGTTCATGTTCAGCTTTGAAAAAGAAGGCAAGCTGTGGTTCAACACAGGCAACCAGAAAGATGTTTATAAGGACATGCAGGCGAACCCTAATGTTGAGATCTGCATTTCTTCTCCGGAATTTGAGTGGATTCGCATCAGCGGCAAGGCTGTCTTTGTAGATGACAGAGCGATCAAAGAGGCTGCTCTGGAAAACCCTATCGTAAAGGGCAACTACGAGACTGCTGACAACCCGACCTTTGAGGTGTTCTATCTGGCAGAAGCGAAAGCGGTAATCGCTGACTTCTCCGGCAACCCGCCTAGAGAGTACTCCTTCTAACATTCGGAAGATCATTTCACGGTGCCCCGCAAGCGACAGGTTTGCGGGGCATTCTCATATAGATTTGCCTATGAGGCTGCTTATGGATTTGTCCATTGGGTTTGTCCCTTGCGTTTGCCCGAAGCGGGTTTGCGATTGGCGCGAAAGGGGCATATATCATATGGATTTTATAGATTGCACAGAACATGTAGATTACATAGATCGTATATGAAGGGGTCATAGCAGAGGAGGGTAGATATGACACAGACGGAAAGAAGAAAATATTTAATACAGGAGCTGCTTCGAGAGCAGCCTCAGTATCGGAATATGGAAATTCCAGAGAGCGCGCAGGATCAGAAGAATCTTCTGCGTTCGCTGTTCAATATCCGCATGCCGGAACCTGTTTCTGAGGAGTTTCTGCAGGTACAGGACGCCTATCTGCAGGGCGAGGCGGCGGAAAAGGGCGTTACGGATCTTGCCGATCTGACGCCGATAGAGGAGGGCATCTATCTCTGGCAGGGGGATATTACGACGCTGAAATGTGACGCCATCGTCAACGCCGCCAACAGCCAGATGCTGGGCTGTTTTTATCCGTGCCACGGCTGCATCGACAATGCTATCCACACCTTTTCCGGCGTGCAGCTGCGGGCCGCCTGCGCGGATTTGATGAAGGAGCAGGGGCACAGTGAGCCCACGGGCACGGCGAAGATCACGCCCGCCTACAATCTGCCCTGCCGCTATGTGCTGCACACGGTAGGCCCCATCATCACCGGGGTGGTGACCAAGAAAGATGAACAGCTGCTGGCTTCCTGTTACCGTTCCTGTCTGGAGCTGGCGGAACAAAACCAGGTGGAGAGCATCGCCTTTTGCTGCATTTCCACGGGAGAATTCCACTTCCCAAATAAGCGGGCGGCGGAGATCGCCGTGAAGACGGTGAGAGAATACAGACAGGAGAGACAGAGCAAAATGGAGGTGATATTCAATGTTTTTAAAGAAACAGACCTGCGCATCTACCGACAGCTGCTCGGATAAGACAGAAAGACTGAAGCAGGAAATCCAATCGGCGGACGCCGTTTTGATCGGCGCGGGAGCGGGCTTGTCCACCTCCGCGGGACTGACTTATTCCGGCGAGCGGTTTTACCGGTATTTCTCCGACTTTCATGAGAAGTACGGCATTAACGACATTTACTCCGGGGGATTTTACCCCTATAAGACGCTGGAAGAGTATTGGGCGTGGTGGAGCCGCCACATCTACTACAACCGCTACGACGTGGCGCCGGGCAAACCGTATACTGATCTGCTGGCTTTGGTCGCGGACAAAGATTACTTTGTTCTGACCACCAACGTGGACCATCAGTTCCAGCTTGCGGGCTTTGATAAAACGCGGCTGTTTTACACCCAGGGGGATTACGGCCTCTGGCAGTGCGTCAAGCCCTGCCACGAGAAAACCTATGACAACGAGGCGGTCGTCCGGCAGATGATCGCGGAGCAAAAGGACATGCGCATTCCGACGGATTTGATTCCGAAATGTCCGGTCTGCGGCGCGCCGATGACCATGAACCTGCGCAGCGACAACACCTTTGTGCAGGACGAGGGCTGGTACGCGGCGGCAGAGAGGTACAATGATTTCCTCCGTCGTCATAAAAAGGACCATGTGCTGTATCTGGAGCTGGGGGTAGGGGCCAACACGCCCGGCATTATAAAATACCCGTTCTGGCAGATGACAGCGAGGAACAAAAATGCCGTTTACGCCTGTCTGAATTTCGGGGAGGCCTTCTGCCCGAGGGAGATCCAAAAGCAGGCTATCTGTATCGATGGGGATATCGGAGAGATTTTGGATAAGCTGCAGCATTGATGAATTTCTAATAAAATATAGATAAAAATATAAATAAATATATTAATTGATATATTAACGAACATGTTAACATTAGCCGCTTGCCTGTCATATATAAGCTGATACTGCAAGATCAGGCTGCATGGTTTAAGGTATCGAGCTGTTTGCCAGCTGGTTTGTGAAGCTGGAATTATGCGGATCATCATAATCTCGATACGAGAAAGCGAAGGCTTGGCTATTCTAAAATGCGATTTTCGATTAGCCAGGAAAATGCTGAAGATCGCCTTGAAATCGGGCGAGACCGAATAAGGCAAGGTATATAAAACAACTGAAAACACGGCGTTCAGCCAGCTTAACCAGTCGGAAGGGTTTCGGCTGGTTTTTTATGCCTATGGCAAGGAAAAATTTTCCATAGTCAGTCTTCTCTGGCGGCTTTTCATATGCCGGCACGGAAATGTCGGCATACAAGTGTCAGCACGAAAATGTCGGCATGCAAACGCGGCACGATGGCTGAGAGAAAAATGAAGGGCAAAAAATACAGGGTAAAAATAGAATTGTTATAGCTTCCTTGACATATTCATAATAAACTGTGCTTTGGTGGAAATAATTGTATAATAAAGTATCTTGCTGGAAGCAGGGCGGTGTGGTAAGATATAGGAAAGCCAGAAACGCGCGTTCTTGTAGTCATTGACACAAGGAGGAAAAAATATGATGAATGAGTTGATATTGTTTGAAACACAGGACGGAAATATCTCGCTGCCTGTCAGGATAGAAAACGAGACAGTATGGCTTAACAGGAATCATATGGCGGAACTGTTTGACCGCGATATTAAAACGATAGGATAGCACATCAATAACGCTCTGAAGGAAGAGCTTTCTGAGCAAGATACAGTTGTCGCAAAATTTGCGACAACTGCGGCTGACGGCAAAACCTATATGGTCGAGCATTATAATTTAGATGTCATCATTTCTGTAGGATACCGTGTAAAATCCAGGCGAGGTACTGCTTTTCGCAAATGGGCGAATTCCGTCCTGAAGGAATACATAATCAAAGGCTATGCCGTAAACCATAATCGTATGAACCAACTGAACGAGGTGATACGGGTTATGAAGAGAGTGGAGAACCGCCTGGACACGAAACAGGCGCTGTTCTTAGCCTGAACGACGACTGGACGACGGAAAGATACCGACAAAGACATAACGACAGAAATATAATGATGAGAACCTGACGATAGAAACTAAATGACGGAAACCGAATGACAGGAGGGACAGCTATGAAATTTAAAATGATACACGAAAACTATAACGTATTGGACCTGGACAGGTCGCTGGCCTTTTATGAGAAGGCTCTGGGGCTTCGGGAGCTTCGCCGCAAGGTGGCTGAAGACGGCTCTTTCATCATCGCCTACGTGGGAAATGATGAGACGGATTTTGAACTGGAGCTGACATGGATCAAGGCACAGACGGAGCCGTATAACCTGGGAGATGAAGAGTTTCACCTGGCTTTTCGCACCGATGATTTCGCGGCCTCCCACGCGCTCCATCAGGAGATGGGGTGCATCTGTTATGAAAACAAAGAGATGGGCGTGTACTTTATTCAGGATCCCGATGGATACTGGCTGGAGATCATACCGGCACGGTAAGTAAAAGCTGCGGCGGCTGCTGAAGCCAGAGAGGACCGACTAAAACAGCGTACAGTCTGACCAATGTCATTAAGTTAATTGAGGAAAAGTGTCAACTGAGATTGACAAGGCCAAATGGAGTTGTCTTAAAATCAACTTTTTTGAAATTTAGGTACAACTACACCCTTTGCTCTCTTACCGTATTGCCGTCATTTGTCCCGGCAAAGGCCGTTGAAAAGCAAAAAATTCATCTGAAATAATAAAAAAGGTACAACTTTTCTCTTTTCAATAGGGTCACTCCCTTTGCTGCCTGGAGCCGAGTTGTACCTAATTTTTATTTTTTGCTATTTTTGGTCGAAAACAGAGCCATAAGTTGTACCTAAAAATCAAAAAAACCTGTTTTCAGATAACTGCAGTCAGGCCGCAGCCCGCCCGGCCTACAGATGCTTCAATTCTTTGCGGTAGCGTCTGAGCTCGGCCTCGCTGGTTTTCGCGATAATGCTGTCCAGGGTGGAGAGCAGCCGTTCTTTGTCCTTGGGGAGCTCTCCCCGCAGCTGAAACGCGTTGGAAGCGCCCATGGCCGCGAAACGGGTATGGATGGTGAGATTTCGCACAAGGGCTCGCAGCTCCCTGTATTTTTCGTGTTCTCCCGCCTCCTGCCATCTGCCCCTTTGGATCTCCCGGAAGAGGTCAGAATCCGGATAGACCGTCATCATGTTGGGTCCCACCAGAAAGGGATGCAGCTGATTGAAGATTTCCGCGGAGGCCTTCGCTCCGGCCTCGCCTTTGCCCTTCCCGGAAATGCCGGTCAAGTAGAAGAAGGCGTATTCGATTTCCGCCTGCTCCAGCCTTTTGCACTGGGTCAGGATATCCCGGGACGTATACCCTTTGTCCATGAAAGCCAGCGCCGTGTCGTCGCCGGTCTCGACGCCGATGGTAAGGCCGTTGTAGCCCGCCCGGCGCAGTGCGAGCAGATCCTCGCCGCTCTTATTTGCCGCGTCTGTAATGCGGCTGAAGCAGCCGATGGACGCCACAGAGGGAAAATATCTGTGAATGAGAGCCGCGATTTCCAGCAGCTTTTCGGTTTTCAGAACAAAGGGATTGGCGCCGGTCAAAAAGACACGCCGTATGGGCTCTGGCCTGGAAATCCCACGCAGCCGTTCCGTCATCATGGAAACCGGACTGCAGCGCAGAACCTGGGCCTCCAGCAGGTCGTTTTCGATGTCTTCCATGGACGACATTCTGAATTTGAACGGCAGATCGCTGTACAGCGTGCAGAATTTGCACCTGTGGTGTGTACAGCCTGCTGTGACCTCCAGCAAAAGTGAATCAGCTTCATAAGGCGGACGCCAAATGGTTCCTGTATAATGCATAACAAACACCTCATTGATCAAAATTTTTTGCGCAGACCGCGGGACAACGCCTGCGCGTCATTGTCCCGCTGACATGATTATAGCGCTGAACCGCAAAAAGAAAAGTACTGTACTTTTTTGCAGTACGTGCAAAATGAAAGGAAAGGCGTTATAATAACTGCGAAAGGGCAAATACATAGTAACAGGAGAGACGAAAGATGAGAAAATCGGAACTGGCTGTCAGCCGCTGCCGGACAATTTCTACCGTACAGAAATTGCTGGGCGGGAAGTATAAGATCGAGCTTTTATGGTACATCGGCAAATGCGATGTCAGGCGGTTTGGGCAGCTTCGCAGGCAAATCGGAGAGATCACGGAGAGTTCGCTGACGAAACAGCTGCGGGAGCTGGAGGCTGACGGATTCATCATACGCCATGATTTTCACGAAGTGCCGCCCAGAGTGGAATATACGTTAAGCGAGCTCGGGGAGAGCTTTCTGTCCGTGCTGGACTGCATGAAGGCGTGGGGAGATGAGCACCTGGGGGGTTGAATCACAGGGGAGCAGGATTCTTGGGTAAGGCAACCGCTTTGCGGGACGGCAACCAGCGGACCATTCCTTTTTATGTTCCTGTTGACAAATGCGCAACTAGTTGCTATAATTAAAACGCAACAAGTTACGCATGAGGAGGCCCCATGAAATTAGAGAATTTGATTACGCGCTTTTCAAATACCACGGAAAATCAAAGCAAAGCTATTTTCAGCACATTATTTATTGCCGGAAATAAGCTGCAAACCCTTTTTGATAGCCGCATTCCGGAGATATCGCTGAAGCAGTTTATGCTGCTGTCCATTGTCAGACAATCGAAAGAGCCGCTGACGTTTACCCAGTCAGGGGATCTGCTGGGCTGCTCCAGGCAGAATGTTAAAAAGCTGGCCGACGCTCTGGAGAGGAAGGGCTTTGTTGTGATTCGGCGAAGCCCGCGGGACACAAGAGCCATGTGCATCTGCCCTACAGAGAAGGCAAATCATTATTTTCAGAACGTTTTTTCAGAGTATCAAGGAGAGCTGAAATATCTTTTTGAGGTGTACACGGCAAAAGAAATTGAAACGCTCTTTACGCTTTTATCAAAGCTATACGCAGGAATAGAGAATTTAGAAAAGAGGATGGAAGATGAAAACGATCGTAATCTATAATTCACAAACAGGATTTACAAAGCGGTACGCACAGTGGATCGCGGAAGCGGCAGGGGCCGATTGCCTCGCATTATCGGAGGCAGAGGATAAAAATATGGACGCATACGAGGCAATCGTTTTTGGCGGCTGGGCACGCGCGGGAAGCATCAGCAAAATCGGCTGGTTTAAAGAGAACTTGGATAAATGGGAGGATAAGCGGTTGATCGCGTTTTGTGTCGGCGGAAGTCCAGTCGATAGTCCAGAAGTCGAGCCTGCGCTTAAAAAGAATTTTACAGCACGTCAATTGGAGAAAGTAAGCGTATTCTATTGCCCGGGCGGATTTAACTATGAAAAAATGTCCGCCTCGTCAAAACTTTTGATGAAGGTGTTTATAAAAATGCTTAAAGCAAAAAAGGATAAAACAGAAGCTGAGAAAGAGATGATAAGAATGATTTCTGCGTCCTATGATATTTCAGACAGGAAATATATCGAGCCGATTTTAAATTGCCTGATGGAATAGTCGCCAAAGGTTTGGCAAAGAGTGCATCTGATCTTGAAAAACGAAACCAGTGGCTCTGGGAAAGACTGCATTGTTGCCCCTATTCCCTCTTCCGTGTCAAGATGATTCCAACGATGGCAGCCGCGAGGATCAGCGGCGCGAACCTGACAAACAGCCATTCAAACGCGTGAAAAGCTGTTCCGGCGACGGCGGTTTCAGGATCGCTGTAATCCCAGCCTAAGTAAGGGCTGTTTAAGCGTACCAGAGCCGCCAGGACTGCCGCTGTGACCGCGCACAATGAGATGAACATCCAGCGAAGGGCTTTTCGTCTCCAGATTTTCCTCTGGGCCAGCTGCAGGTTTATGACTTCCAGCTTCTCGGAAATCACTTTTAAGTCATCGGTCTTCGATTCGGTTATGGTTTCTCCGAGCAAAACGCTTACGGGCGTTTCGAGGGCTTCCGATATGGAGAGCAATATTTCAGAATCGGGGACTGACAGTCCTTTCTCCCATTTAGAGATCGTCTGGCGCACCACGTTCAGCTTGACAGCAAGCTCTTCCTGCGAAAGACCCTTTGATTTTCTGATTGCTTTTATGTTTTCATTTAACATTGATAATGACCTCCCTGTTGCTTATATATTTATCTCTTTCTTTCAGTCAAATCTCGGTAGCGTGTCAGCCGTGCTTCAGCCGCGGCCAGCCGCCGTTTTCAGCTGCTGCCATTATTGTATAAGAATTTGCCCGTTGCCGCAAGCAACAGATGTTAACATCTGGGCTTTGCGAGGAGGGTATGCGTAATAAGCGGCAAAACCAGAGGGAAGTCGATTGCCCTGCATTGTTTTGTTGAGCGGAAAATGTTATTCCGATGGAGTTGATATTGTTTCGGGAATAGGATATACTGCTGTTTAAAGCGAGGGGCAGATTTATGTAAGCAGAACAAAGGAGAATCCATAATGCCATCATTAATCATGTATTTGGCAATCGCCAAAAAATATATTGAAAAGCATCCGGAAGAAATTGAAGCAGACTTTATCAAAGGGATCTTAGCGCCGGATATGAAAAGGAATTTGAAGGCGGAAAAGGCGAGACTCCATTACGGAGAACAATCATCACACAGACCGGATTTAAACAGGTTTTATCAGGAGAGAGGCTTAGACAGCAGTTACAACCGAGGGTATTTTTTAAATTTGCTGAGTGATTATTTGTTTTACAATGAATTTTTGCAAGAGTATTCTGTCAGCGTTTTTCACGACTTTAGAAAAATAAATAAAAGAATGAAGGAAAAATATCGAATTGCTTTGCCGCGAGAGTTGGAGGGCAGGGTCGAGTTTGAAGACGGAGAGCCTGTCAGCATAGACGAGGAAAGCGTATATCAATTTATCGACTTTGCGGGCCAGGTGGATTTAGAGGAGTATAAAGGGAGAACCGGCGGTTTTGGAGAGAGAGGGACTATAAAGCTGAAGGGCTTGAAAGAAGGTTTATTGTACAGACAAAACAGCCCCAATTACTTTAACAGCCATGATGAAGAATACTTTTACGGCTTTGAAAACAATTATGGGGCCAGCGTAAAGAGAATCATAGGATATGGTGAAACAGATGGGGCCAGGGAGGGCCTGTATCAGATCAGTCCCGTTGGAATTGCCTCAAAGCCCAGCAAAATGTTCGATTTTGATGCGTATAGTATTCGGGACGTCTCTGAAAGATTAAGTCAGAAAGAAAAGGACGTCCTGTTAAAAAAATGCGAAGAAGCATTGGAAAAACCCATTGAAACCGATATAGGATTTAATCTGTTAAAAATGACAAAAGAAGAAACGGTAATCGTATTAGGGCAGATAAAACGTTTAAACGAAAGAAATTGCGGCAAGAAAATAACCGATAGAAAATTAAATATAGATTTAATGAATATAGATGATATTGAGATAGAGTAAGTTAAAGATAAAATGAAACGGCATGACCTTTACCCGGATATTCTCGCCGGCTCTTTTATCCGTCGCCTTTCAGCAGGTTGAAAAACCCATGCTTTAGTGGTATAATTTGGTTAGCTGGTACTAACCGAAGGCGGTAACGATTGACGAAGATCGTCTTGTCTCCCGCTGAAAAAATTTTGACGGCAAAAATAGCGCAAACATGGAGGGAAATCAAATGATACTCACCGTTTTTTTAACGCTCGGAATGATGGCTCTTTTATTTCTTGCGATATTGACGGCGACGCTTACGCTGCCTTCTAAAGCGCTGGCAAAGAACTTTCCCGCTGACGTACAGGAGCGGCTTGCACCGAGACTGGATAATCTGCCGATGAGCGGAAAGCGGATTCTCGGCATTTTGATGCTGATTTTACTCGTTGCGGGAATGTTCGGACTTGTCCTTTGGGGCGGCGTTGACGGAATACATAACGGTTACAGCTTTTGGGATTTTCTCATTCGATTTCTGATCATGTTCGGAGGCTGGAAGGCCTTTGATATTATAGCGCTTGATTTTATTCTGCTGACAAAGACGCAGTTTTTTCAGCATTTTTTCCCTGAAACAAAGGGCTGTGCGGGGTGGAAGGATTTCGGATTTAACCGTCGGCAGCAGATAAGGCATTGTATCGCGATACCGTTTTACTGTTCCGCGCTGGCGGGAATTTTTACGCTGATCGCGTTATGAGAACTATCACAAATATGGCCATAACTCAAAAGCCAGAAAAGCCTGATTTTTAAAGGAGGAAGGAATTATGTCAGTAAAGTATAAAGCCTTGAAAAGAATCTTCAAACTTGTAAATGTCCAGAGGATCATGGCGCAGCCTTATGATAAGCTGCAGAAGACGTTTAAGACGGCGGCAGCCCAGCCTGATATTCCGGAACTTTCCCATCCGGAGTTTGATTTTTCCGTATTTGAGATAAACGGATTTCCCGTGCTTTATGTGAAGCATAAAAATCCGGCAAAGGGAGTTTGTGTTTTTGTAACGGGCGGCGGTATGCTCAAATATCCCAAACCGTCCCAGGCAAAGAAAGTGGTTACATATGCTCAAAAACTGGGGCGCGATATGATCCTTCCGTATTACCCCCTTTGCTGCGGTCACAATTTGTATGATGTGTACGACATGATGTACGAACTGTACAAGGAGCTTTTGATCAAATATCCGGCGGAAGAGATCGCTTTTCTGGGCGGTTCCTCCGGCGGAAATCATACCCTTGGCCTGATCTCCCATATCAATGCGAAGGGAGAGAAGCTTCCCATGCCTGGAAAGGTATACGTTTCCTCTCCGGGAACGATGCTTTGCAGCGATGAAGAAATGCGGAGGGCAGAGCAGCTTGACAAAACAGACCTGGTGATGAGCAGAAAAGCTTTGG
Organism: uncultured Emergencia sp.; assembly: GCA_937997955.1. Lineage (GTDB taxonomy): Bacteria > Bacillota > Clostridia > Peptostreptococcales > Anaerovoracaceae > Senimuribacter. The sequence continues at coordinate 24,169 of CALLDR010000111.1, forward strand.
AAACCATATTTGACGGGATGTCTGCGGGCAAAGAAGTGCCGGAATACATGCGCTATCTTCAGAAAGGCGATTACACCGGCCTGAAGGAGATTTACCTGTGCTTTGGAGGAGATGAATTGTTCTCTGCTGCGGCGCCTTCTCTGAAAAAACGAATGGAAGAATGCGGTGTAAAAGTAACGCTGGAGATAGGAGAAGGACTGTATCACTGTTATGCCACAATGCCTCTTGTTCCCGAAGCAAAACAGGGATATGAAAACATGATTCAGTATCTTAGAATATCATAATGTGTGGAACGATATAAAAGAGACGCTATGTGCTGTCGGCAAATTTTACAGAAGAAGCGCGGTGAATTTTATCAAGGAGGATGTGTAATATGGATTGGATGATTTACGGAACGGAGCTTCTGGTCATGATTGTATGTTTTACCTTGATGGTTACGATTCCGATCACGATCAATCCTGTCAGTTTTATCTCAGATTTCCCGCCGGAAATACAGGAAGCGTATTACAGAAGTCAAAATGTCGAGAAAAAGAAGGAAGCGCTGAAGAAGGTAATGATCGTAAAAAAGGCGGCTGTTTTGATCGCCGCGCTGTTTCTCTGCGCATGGATGGCGCATATTGCCGGCGCCAGGACCTTTTGGCAGGGGACTTTGCTGGTCTTTTCCTATGTAGCAGTGATTGCGGCATTTGATACATTCATTCTCGACTGGATCTTTTTTGCGAGAGTGAAAAGATGGCGGCTGCCCGGCACAGAGCATATGGAGCGGGAGTACCGCCAGAAGTGGTTCCACGTAAAAGGCGTTTTGACAGCTGCTCCCTTGGGCGTCGTCTTCGCTGTCGTGGCAGGAGCGGTTATGATGTGGATTTTTCAGTGACGTTCTGTTTTGACGGGACGCGTTTTCTGCCGCGTTTTTCTATGTCCTCATTCAGTTCCATTCTTCCGCCAACAGGAAATCCCGGATGTTGCGGTGCTTGATCCCGTCGCGGCTCATGTCAAATTCATCTAAGGTGACAACATACTTGGGGAAGTTGTCACGGACACGGTCGAAGACGCCAAACTCCCGCTTGATGGTATCCTCCGAGGCCAAAAGGTAGGCGACCTGAACATACAGCTTGCTGCCTTGATCTTCGCAGACGAAGTCGATTTTCTTATCGGAGACTTTTCCGACTGTGACGGTGTAGCCGCGGCGCAGCAGCTCCATGTAAACGATATTTTCAAGAACAAGGTTAATGTCCTTCATATTCCCGCCAAACACCGCTTCACGAATGCCGTGGTCCGCAACATAGTATTTCTCGTTGACCGTCAGTATCCTCTTCCCCTGAAGGTCCTGGCGTTTTACCTGATAGAACAAAAAGGCATCCGTGCAGGCCTTCACGTAGTTCAGCACCGTTTCTGCCGATACCGACCGGCCTTCACTTTTCAGGTATTTGGAAATTGCTGTGGAGGAAAATGTGGTTCCAATGTTCGCGGTGATATAAGAGATGATTCGCTCCAGCATATCTACATCCCGGATGCCCGTTCGTTTGACAATATCTTTCAACTCTACGGAATTGAACAAATCCCGAAGATATTGGCGGCTGGCCGCCTCATCGTAGCGGAGATTGCTCAGATACGGCATACCGCCCAGTTTCAGATACCTGGTAAAGCATTGACGTGTGTCCGTATCAGGGTAAACAGTACGGTACAGTTCCATAAACTCTCCAAAGGAAAAGGGGTAGATTACAAATTCCACATACCGTCCGGCAAGATAGGTCGCCAGTTCGCCGGAAAGCAGTTTGGCATTGGAGCCGGTGATATAGATATCGCAATCCAGTTCCACCCGGAAGGAGTTGATGGCCTTTTCCCAGGCGGCAACCTCCTGTATTTCGTCAAAGAACAAATATACCTTGCCTTCTATCTGAGATACCCGCTGCATGATTTCATCGCGCAGTGCCTCTGCAGTGCAGAACCGGGCATTTCTCATATTTTCAAAGTTCAGGGAGATCATCTGCCTGCGGCTCACGCCCTGATCCGCAAGCTCATTCTGGATCAAATCCAACATGACCGATTTCCCACTGCGCCGGATACCAGTCAAGACCTTTACCAGATCATTTCCAATAAAAGGGCGGATACGGTTCATATAAGTTTCTCGTTTAATCATAGCAGTCAGCCTCCTTTCTGAGATTAATTTTATAGTAGCACAAGTATGTCTGAATTTCAAGGCGATTTGCCACTTTTATAAGGTATATCTGATAAAAAATAAATTTCAACATAAATTGACAGATATAAAAGAAAGATGAATGCTTCTTTTGAGTCTGGGAATACTGTTTTGTTCAAGGGCAAACAGATCGTTGTTTGAACATTCATGGGCAACACATGAAAAGCCATTGACAAATCGTGAAATGATTACCATTGGTTGAACAGGGAGCCCTGATATAATTGAATAAGAAATTTTATGAGAACGCGGATTTTGATGGTGGTATTTTTGCTGATAGAGCGCTTGTTGTTTCAGAGAAGCTTCAAACTGAGTGCAAAAATGATGGTCGCGGTTATGGAAGAATGAATAGAAAGTGACAAGAAAGTGATTAGAATAAGTTTTCCGATAACGGAAAAAACAGTGAAAATGAAATAGACAATATTGATGTTTTTGCCGATAATGTGATATGCTATATTGTAGATTGGAGCAGTATTTTGATTTGATTTATAACGGAGGAAATCGTATGCGATATCTTTCAACTGCTGAAATGGCGAAAAAATGGAACGTATCGGAACGCAGCGTTAGAAACTACTGTGCTCAGGGTCGTGTGATCGGAGCGTTTTTAACTGGAAAGACTTGGAATGTTCCGGAAAATGCCGCAAAGCCAGAGAGAACCAATAAAAAGAAAGCGCAGCCGATAACGCTTCTGGATATCCTGCAGGAGCAAAAGGCCGGTGAATATACCGGTGGTATCTATCATAAGACACAGATTGATTTGACATACAATTCAAACCATATTGAAGGCAGCCGTCTGACCTACGATCAGACCAGGTGCATTTTTGAAACCAATACCATTGGCGTAGAAAATGAAACCCTTAATGTGGATGATGTGATTGAAACCTCCAACCATTTCCGCTGCATAGATATGATTATTGATAACGCAAAAGCAGCGCTGACAGAAAAATTCATCAAAGAGCAGCATTTGATCTTGAAGAACAGCACCAGTGATTCGAGAAAAGATGGGTTCGCTGTTGGTGATTATAAAAGATTGCCAAACGAAGCTGGCGGTATGGAGACAGCTCTTCCCGAGGAAGTGTCGGATAAAATGAAGGCATTATTGGCGGAATATAATGCTAAGGAAGAAAAGACCCTTGAGGATATTCTGGATTTCCATGTGAAGTTTGAGCGGATTCATCCGTTCCAGGACGGCAACGGCCGTACAGGCAGACTGATCATGTTTAAGGAATGCCTGAAATACAATATTGTTCCATTTATCATCGAAGATAATCTGAAGATGTTCTACTACCGTGGATTGAAAGAATGGAATCATGAAAAAGGCTATCTGAGAGATACCTGCCTGACTGCACAGGATAAATACAAGGCATATCTGGATTACTTTAGAATTGAGTACTAAAAAATTGAGTATTAAAGAATTTTCAAAGTATTATTCAGCCGCGGCAGGACAGCGGCATGATAGTGCCTGAGGGCGGTTAGTGCGATAAACTGCGGCGAATCGGGGCAATAGGTCCGGTGGGGTACTACGGTTTTACTACGATTGAGGAAACTGAAATTAAAAGTGTAAAAGTAATGGTCCGGGAGATAAAGTATGGTATCTTCTGGACTTTTATATTGTTCCGATAAACGAAAGATATTATTCCGCAAGCATTGATATTGTTCCGACAATAGGGTATACTACTGTTTGAAGTGAGGTGTAAATTTATGTACATGACAGTGAAGCAGGCAGCAGAGAAATGGGGCATTTCAGATAGAAGGGTTCGTATATTATGTTCAGAAGGGAAGATTCCGGGTGTTACCCGCGAAGGGCGCAGCTGGAAAATTCCTGCAGCTGCGAAGAAACCGGAGGACGGCAGGTATAAAACAGCAGAAAGCCTGCTGAAAATGATTGACAGGAAGAGAATCGAACTGGATTCCCGACGGCCTTTGACAGCGGGAGAGGTGGAGCGGCTGACAGAGGAATTTGCAGTTGAATACACATACAATTCCAATGCGATTGAGGGAAATACGTTGACTCTGCGAGAGACAGATCTGGTGCTGCGTGGCTTGACGATTGATCAGAAGCCGCTGAAGGACCACATGGAAGCGGTTGGACATAAGGAAGCTTTTGATTATGTGCAGGATTTAGTAAAAGCTCAGGTACCATTATCAGAGAGCATTATTAAACAGATCCATTATTTGGTATTGGCTGATAAAAAGGAGGACCGAGGCGTTTACAGAAGAGTTCCGGTAAGAATTATGGGCGCAAAGCATGAACCAGCGCAGCCATATCTGATACAGCCTAAGATGGAACAGTTACTGGAATTTTATAGAAACAGTACAGAGCATATCATTCCCCGGCTTGCTCGCTTTCACATTGAGTTTGAGGGTATCCACCCTTTCATCGACGGAAATGGCCGGACAGGACGACTGCTTGTGAATCTGGAATTGATGAAAGCCGGATATCCGCCGATTGACATTAAATTTACGGATCGGATTGCTTACTATAATGCTTTTGATGAATATCATGCAAAACATAATCTAGATGCGATGGAAAAGCTGTTTGCCGGGTATGTGAATATGAGGCTGGATAGTTATCTGCAAATGTTGGAAGAATAAAAAATGCAGTGGGGGCGTGGGAATGCGCGGGAATATTTGTTTTGGAATATGCTGGCATAGTATCGATGCCGTTTGTCAGACGGCGGCATGCCTCCGATTGCGGAGTATATACAGCGGTTGTTCCAGCACCATGAGGTCAAAGCAGTCGAAAATGCCAAATACGTAGAGTTTGCCGTCCAGGCACGGAATCTGCTGCATGAAATCGCGATAACTCGCAAAAAATTTTATTAGGAGTTGCGAAACCAATTCTGGCGAGGTATAATACTACTGAATAATTTAGCGATAACTCGCAAAAACTTTCAGTAGAAAGAAGGGTTATGATATGGAAATTAAGAGAGACATCTATTTGAATAAGCTTATCAATAAAAAGCACAATGGACTTATCAAAGTGGTGACGGGCATTCGTCGCTGCGGAAAATCCTATTTGTTGTTCAACCTGTTTAAGGATTATTTGCTGGCAGAAGGAACAGATGAACAGCACATTATAGAAATTGCGTTTGACTCCTTTGAAAATAAGCGTTTTCGTGATCCAGATGTTCTGTATCCCTATCTCAAGGAGCAGATCAAAGATGATAAAATGCACTATGTTCTGTTGGACGAGGTGCAGCTTTTGGGAGAATTTGAATCTGTATTAAACGGCCTGATCCGCATGAAAAATGCGGATGTATATGTGACAGGAAGTAATGCCCGTTTTTTGTCCAAGGATGTGATCACCGAATTTCGGGGACGGGGAGATGAGGTTCATATGTATCCTCTCAGCTTTGCTGAATTTATGTCCGTCTATTCGGGAACGAAACAGGATGGCTGGAACGAATACATGCTTTACGGCGGACTGCCGCCTATCGTGAATATTTCAAGTCCGGAGGAAAAGATTCATTTCCTGAAGTCATTGTTTGAAGAAACCTATATTTCGGATATTGTAGGCAGACATAATGTACGCAACCGGGCAGAATTGGAAGAACTTTTGAATATTCTCTCATCTGCTATCGGTTCACTTACAAACCCGACAAAGCTGTCGGCTACATTCAAAAGCGTCAAGCAGAAGACCATCAGCAACACGACCATCAAAAGATATATCGACTACTTTTGCGATTCTTTCCTGATTGACAGTGCTGTCCGCTATGATATTAAGGGGAAAAAATATATTGACACACCGGTCAAATATTATTTTACCGATTTGGGATTGCGGAATGCTCGTCTTAATTTTCGTCAGCTGGAAGAAACGCATGCGATGGAGAATATCATCTTCAATGAGCTGAAGATACGGGGCTTTAATGTGGATGTGGGTGTGGTAACTTTGAATAAAACCAATGAAAAAGGTCACGGAATCCGCAAACAGTTGGAAATTGATTTTGTATGCAACAAAGGCTCTAAACGTTACTATATTCAGTCGGCCTATGCGATTCCTGATCAGGAAAAGATGAAACAGGAGCAGCGTTCTCTGATGCTGACCGGTGACTTTTTCAAAAAGATCATCATCACGAAAGATGCGCCTGCACCATATTACAATGACGATGGGGTGCTGGTTATGAGTGTCTATGATTTCCTGCTGAATGAGAAAAGCTTGGATAACTGATTGATGGGAAAGAAAAAAATATAGTCGGTAAATTAGAGTGAAATGTGGATTCTTGGGAGAAATCGTATTTATCATAAAAAGAGGTGAAATATAATGCTTGGAACAAATCAATATGATTTAACATGGGAACATTTCGAACAGCTTCATGCTGATACAAGAAGTATATTTGAAAATTTGTGCAGATCATTATTTCAAAGAGAATTATGTGCAGAAGGTGTTATTCTGCATTCTGATCCAAATCATCCCGGAGTAGAAGTTGCACCTGTTTTATCAAGAGATGGTAAGGCATGGATTAGTTTTCAAGCAAAATATTTTGATAATGGAATTGGTTATAATCAGATAAAAAAATCTGCAAAAACAGCGATAGAGCATTACAAGGGTGTATTAAACACAATTTATTTGTATTGTAACAAAGACATTGCGGAAACAAGTAATTCTTATAAGGATATTAAAAAAATGTTAAATGATGCAGGAATTGATATCATCTTGGTTACCGGACAAGCAATATTGGATTGTGCTGCTGAGTATCCGACGGTCTTGTCATGTTATTTTGGACTTGACTTCTTGGATGAGGCATGGTTTCAAAGAAATCTTCAGATTAGTCTGGATAATTTAGGGAAAAGATATAACTCTCTTTTTAACGTAAATACTGAAGCGCAGAAGAATTTGTCGATTTTTTTAAGAGAAGATGCAGGAATCGGAATCATTAATGGAAAGAAGAAGGATTTGCTGTCTGAGATAAAGGATATTAGATGGAGATGTGATGGCTACTATAAGAAGATAATAAATACTTTATCTGATATGGTAAGGGACATACCAGATATTACGACCGAGACTGTTTACGATGCACTTAGGTGGGAAAATGATTTTCGAGAATGTGGACAAACTATTTTTAAGGATCTACAGGTAAAACAAGATGAAATATATGCAAAAATGGAGGCTTGTCAGACAAGGGATTTAGATTATGAGAAATTAAGGAATAGAGCTTTTCTTGTAGATCATTTAATTGCATTACCAGATTATCTTGGCTTTCAGAAAAAGGAATTGGAGTATATCACTAATAGAGTAATTCTGGTTACGGGAGAAATGGGTACTGGAAAGTCTCAACTCCTGGCAAGTTCTGCTAAAAGGGTACTTGAAAATGCTCGCCCGGCTTTGTTGCTTTTGGGGCAGACATATACTTCGGATGAAAATATCGAAATACAGATTATGAATGGTCTTGAGGGATTGAGTACAGAACAATCTTTTGAGTCTTTATTGGCAGTGCTAGATGAAAAGGCATATTCGGCAGGAGGAGATGCTGTAATATTCATTGATGCAATAAACGAGAGTAGGGACCGTGAAATATGGAAAAATGGAATAAATCGGTTAATAGTCGAAATCAAGAGATACAAAAATATACGACTTGTTATTTCTTTGAGAAAGGGATTTGAAGAATTAACATTAAGTGAGAATGTACTTTTGGAGCGAAAAAATGGGAGGATTGCCCAAATAGTTCACTATGGACTGAATGATAACTCTCCGGCCAGCATATATGAGTTTCTGTCAAATTGTGGGATACCATTTTCACCGGAGTATTATCTTCAAACTGAGATGACAAATCCATTGTTTCTTACATGGTTTTGCCAAACTTATACAGGTGAGGAAGAGGGATTAACAGATCTCATAGGAAAAGTTATAGAACAGGCAGATAGAGAAGGTTCAAAAGAAGCAGGTTTTAGTGAATCGGTCGAGATGCTTAGAGAACTACTTTATAATATGATTGATATAGAGGAAGACAAAACGATTACCAAGTCCGTGTTGCTAAATTTACCTGTGTGGGCTATGTATGGTGTGACAAAGAAGACGGCATACATTAAGGCCATTGAGCGTGCTGGCATTTTAGCTTCTTATGTAAGAAACCAGGAGGAGACTTTTTATATTGGATATAACTTGCTTGAAGATTATTTAAAAGCAAGTAGGATTATTGATCGTGAACAAGATAAGGGGAGAATTAGAGAATATTGTACAACGCAATTGCTGGAAATAGATGAAGAGGGAAATATAACAAATTATGGAAATGAGTCTATATTTGCAATGCTTTCATCTTTATATGCGATGAAGTATGGTGAAGAATGTATAGATATAGTTGATTGCATAACAGACGAATGGGACAAACGTCTATTGGTAGATCAATACATTAGGACATTTACTTGGAGAAGTTCTTATGTTAATTTTGATGATTTTTTAGAGTTAATAAATAAGCATTCTGTACATCCTGATCAGGTGTGGAGTATATTTATTGAAAATGCAACCAAAGCGAACAGTGAATTAAATGCAATAGGATTGACTAAACTTTTGAACATGTATGAGCTTAATCGTCGTGATTATTTGTGGACAATGGCAATTAATGATTTAAACGAAGAAAATCGTATTGTAAGTTTGGCATATTTCATAGAAGCAGGAAACAAGTTTGAGGGGTTGTCAGAGAATAAAACATATCTTTTGTTGATGCTTTTCTCATGGATGCTATCTTCTTCAAATCGTATTCTCAGAGATAGAATCTCAAAGGCGATGGTTGAAATAATGAAATCTCAATTTGGATTGTGTAAAAGATTACTTGAGGATTTCAAGTCGGTTAATGATCCATATATTATTCAGCGAATGTACGGAATTGTATTTGGCGCAGTTATGAAAAGAACTGTAGAATTCAGAAAGGAATTTGCTGAATTAGCGAAATGGATTTATGCCGAAATATTTGACCAGGAATATGTATACCCGGATATTTTGTTAAGAGATTATGCACGGTTAATAATAGAACGCTTTTTGTGGGAATACTCAGATGAGGCGAAGATTTTTGATATTTCAAAAATCAGACCACCTTATAGATCTGTAGCTATTCCAAAGGTCGAGGAAATAGATTATGGTGATGAAAAGTTTAATCAACCTGGAGTATGGGATTTGCTATTTTCTATGAAATTTGATTTTCCTGTGAAAGGTGCAGGATTCTATGGAGACTTTGGAAGATATACTTTCCAATCAGCGGTTGACTATTTCAATGATGTGGATGTGGCAAATGTCTATTATTATGCGTTAAAATTTATTTTTGAGAATTTGGGTTATAACTCGAAATATTTTGGCGAATATGATTCACGTAGAGCAGGATCTGATAGACATCATGTTAAGAAAGTAGAAAGAATCGGAAAAAAGTACCAGTGGATAACCATGTACAATATTCTGGCACGATTGTCAGATGTTTATAGAGTAAGAGGCTGGGATTGGAATGATAAGACGGGTTATGTATATCAAGGACCATGGGAGCCATATGTGAGAGATTTTGATCCTACTTTAAATATTAGGATAAAGCCTATAAAAAATATGCCTAAAATAGAATTGCCAGAGTATGGTGATGGGAGTTTTTTGGATTTCGGAGCATCTGGCCCAGACGTGGAAAATTGGGTGATTTCTGATGATAAGATGTTTCAGGATTTTCCTGACCGATTGATACACAAAGATGAATCAGGAGTGGAATGGGTTTCTTTGTATTTTTATCAAGAGAATAAACTGCAATCGCCAAATAAAGAAGTATCTGCTATGGGCTTTCCAATTGGGGAACAGCATATTTGGTCGATTGCATCAATGTATATTGTTATTGATGAAATGGAGAAACTTACGGAAGAAGAGTTGATAGTTTCGGGATTTATTCAAAGTCGGTCGTCTAATACAAGAGACTGTTATTCTCTGTTTAGCCGCGAATATGCTTGGAGTCCTGGCTATAAAGCAGAGTTTGCGATGCCGGAAGAGGAGGATGAAATAGTTTCAATAAAAGCAATCCCGGCATCAATAAATGTCCTATGGGAAGAAGAATATGATGCCTCACAGGAAGAAACAACTTCATTTATGATACCAGCTGGTAATATTATTCAGGAAATGGGGCTTTATGAAAAATCTGTGGATGGTATCTACTATTATGATGAAAGAATTGCAGCATTTGATTTATTAATCATGGGTAATGAGCATAGTGAACTCATAATACGAAGAGATATTTTAAATCAATATATAGAGAAGACAAATGTTAAGATGTTCTGGGAAATAGTGGGAGAAAAGCAATATTTTCTAGGAGGTTATAATCAGAAGTGGCAGAGACGTGAGGGCTATTTTGTTTATGAGAGCAGTGGAATTAATGGTCATATATGTATTGTAGATAATATTTAAGATTGTCGTAAATGTAGAAGACCAGACTGTTATGCTTTCCTGATCCGATTAAAGAAGTCGTTTTTGAGGCGATCGACTAAGTATTTTGATAGAAGTTGCATTATAGCTTATTCCAAATTATTGATATGTTTCCCATTACGATTGAAAGAACAAAATCAGCGGTGGATTAAGTCGGACAGGTCGAGGGGCAAATGACGTACTTTTTATCCTCTCGTGCCAATCGGCATTTGGAAATAAATCAAGCTTATGTTGTTTCATACTATAGGTTTATGCTAGAATAACCGCAGTAGTAACACACCCCACTTTCTACTACGATCTTACTACGTTTCATGTCCCGGGCTTGCCCCGTTTTGCTTATTCCGTGACAAATTTAACAATCTTTGAGCGAAAATTATAATCGGCAAACTGCGGCAAATCGGGGCAGAATAGGGCATTTTAGGAGGATTTTCGTTTATGATAAAGGTATTATTCATCTGCCACGGCAATATCTGCCGCTCGCCGATGGCTGAGTTTATGATGAAGGACATGGTCCGCAGAGCGGGCCGTGAGGCAGACTTTTATATCGCTTCGGCGGCCACCAGCAGGGAGGAGATCGGCAACGACGTCCACCGGGGAACCAAGGCCAAGCTGCGGGAAGCGGGCATTCCCTTTGAGCGCAGAGGCGCGCGCCAGGTGACCAGGCAGGATTACGAGGAGTTCGATTATCTGATTCTCATGGACAGGGAAAACCTGCGGGGCCTGAACCGGATTATCAGCGGCGATGATGCGGGCAAAGTGTACAGGCTGCTGGACTTCGCGGGGAAAGACCGCGATATTGCGGACCCGTGGTACACCGGCAATTTTGATGAAACCTTTGACGACATCAAAGAGGGGCTGACGGCCTTCCTGCAGCGGCTGGGCATCGGGCACGCTGAAGATGCCGAAGAACCCAAAGAAACCAAAGAAACCAAGGCGGCCAAAGCGTTCAAATAGCGCAAAGAAGTCAAGGCAGCCAAAGCAGTCAAAGCGGCCAAAGAAGTTGCAGCCGCCAAACGGACCAACCAGAACCAAGCATCAGCTCCCAGGCCGGTCCACTCCGGCAGACGCCGCGCCCGAGAAAAGCGATCCGCGAAGCAAGGCGGGCGGAAAGAGGCGGAATCTACGACTTTTCTCCGATTGACGGCGGCATGGCCCGCGCATATAATGAAAGCCTGATCAAGAGAAAGGGGTTTTCTATATATGCAGTCAAAGGAGTTACAAGAGACGACATACGTCATCGGCCACAAGAACCCGGATACGGATTCCATTTGTTCGGCGATCTGCTACGCGGCGCTGAAGGAGCGGACCGGGGGCAGCTATACGCCCGCGCGGGCAGGGCAGATCAACGACGAGACCAGGTTTGTCCTGGAGCACTTCGCCGTGCCTGTGCCGCGGCTGATGGAAACCGTGGAGACGCAGGTGAGGGATATCCAGATACGCCGGACAAAGGGCGTCAGGCGGGGGCTGTCCATCAAAAGGGCGTGGAACCTGATGCAGGAGAACGACATCTACACGGTGCCTGTGGTCTCGTCAAAAGGTGTTCTGGAAGGGCTGATCACCGTAGGCGACATCGCCAAGTCCTATATGAGCGTGTACGACAGCCATATCCTGTCCCAGGCCAATACCCAGTACGCCAACATCGTGGAGACCCTGCAGGGAACCACCGTCGTGGGAGACTCCGCGGCGCATTTTTCTCAGGGCAAGGTCCTGGTGGCGGCGGCAAATCCCGATGTATTGGAAAACTATATCGAGAAAGGCGACCTGGTGATCCTGGGAAACCGCTATGAATCCCAGCTGTGCGCCATCGAGATGGAGGCCGGCTGTATCGTGGTCTGCGAAGGAGCGGAGGTCTCCTTTACCATTCGCAAGCTGGCGAAGGACCGGGGCTGCGTCGTCATCACCACGCCCTACGACGCATTCACGACGGCGCGGCTGATCCATCAAAGTATTCCGGTAGGCCATTTCATGCGGACGGAGAAACTGATCACCTTTGAAGAGGGAGACGGGATCAGCGAGGTGAGAGAAGTCATGACCAGCAAGCGTCACCGGGACTTCCCTGTGATAGGCGAGGACGGCCGTTACCAGGGCATGATCTCTCGGCGGAACCTGCTAGGGGCAAAAGGAAAGTCGGTGATCCTGGTGGATCACAACGAGAGAAATCAGACCGTGGCAGGCATCGAGCAGGCCGAGATCAAAGAGATCATCGACCATCACCGCATCGGTTCCGTAGAGACCATGTCGCCGGTGTTCTTCCGCAACCAGCCTCTGGGCTGCACGGCCACCATCGTATACCAGATGTACCGGGAACAGAAAGCGCCGCTGGACAGGGCCACGGCCGGCCTGCTGTGCAGCGCCATCATCTCGGATACGCTGCTGTTCCGCTCCCCGACCTGTACAGAGACAGACCGGCAGGCCGCGGAGGAACTGGCGGCCATCGCGGAACTGGACATGGAAAGCTTTGCTGAGAAGATGTTTGCGGCGGGCAGCAATCTGAAGGGAAAGACGGCGGAAGAAATCTTTTTCCGGGACTTCAAAACCTTTGCCACGGATCAGCTATCCTTCGGCGTGGGGCAGCTGACATCGCCTAACCGCGGCGAGCTGGAATCGCTGCAGCAGGAGCTGCTGCCTTTTATGGAGGAAGTGCGCAGGCGGCAGCATATGGATATGATGTTTTTCATGCTGACCAATTTTCTGACCCAGGCCACCGGCCTGCTCTGTGTGGGCAGCGGCGCCAGAGAACTGGTCGAGGAGGCCTTTCAGGGGGAATGGGACGAGAGCTATGAAAACGGCGCCATTATCAGGCTGCCGGGCATGGTGTCCCGCAAAAAGCAGCTGATACCGAAGATCATCGCCGCCGCCGGGGCGCTGTAGGGCTGAGGCAGGAGCAGGCCGCAGCAGAGCCAACAAAGAAAAGTATAGAATCGTGGTTATGTGATTGTGTACAGAGATACAACATACTCCCAAGGGAATTAACTTTTGGTTAAAGAAGATTTAACACATTAGTCAATTCCCTATTTTATTGTGAAATGATATAACTAATATAGAAAGATTAATCTCTCTGATTGCAATTTTAGTAAACATCTTAAGATATGGAGGAAAAATATGGACGGACGTTTTATAGAAATGATGGACACCGCAAAGGTGATGGTGGAATCTTGCATGCAGGTAAAGAAGGGCGAGCAGGTTCTGATCCTTACAGACTGGTATTATCAGGAATGCCTTGGCGGTAAAGCACTGCAGGATGCGATCATTGCGGCTTTGAATGCGACAGATGCGGAAGTTTTGACCTTGTTTATGAAAGCGCGGCAGGGGCATGGAGAACTTCCGGCCATCGTATCAGAAGCGATGAAGATGGCCGATGTTGTGATCACAGTGCCGACGGAAGGCATTACACACACGATGGCACTGAAGGAAGCCTTAGCGGCGGGAACAAGAGTTTTGATGATGCCGTGCGCCGGTGAAGTGAAGCAGCATGATGAGATCATATATAAGATGATGCCGAAATCCAAAGAAGAGATCAAGGAACTGGCGGCGTTGTCCCTGAAGGTTGAAGAAGTCGTTTTGAACGCCAAGGAGATCAGACTGACGACGGAACTGGGAACAGACCTGTCTATGACAGTAGGAACCCTATCTGGCTGGGGAGCTTGCACGGGAGTCTTGACCCCGGGAAGAGCACAGCACATTCCAACCGGACAATTGGCTTTCGGCGTAGATTACGGCAGCGCAAACGGTGTGTTTGTAGTGGACGGAAGCATCTCTCCGATGGGAAGGCCGCTGAATGAACCGGTTACCTTTGAAGTGAAGGACGGATATATTGTCAGCATTTCTGGCGGAGCTGACGCAGAATATTACAGAAGTTTAATGGAATCCGTAGGAGATCCAGACGTGTTTAATATTGCGGAGGTCGGCTTTGGCACCAATCCAAAAGGACGGATTACAGGACATCCTTTAGGTGATGAAAGACTGTATGGAAGCGCGCATATCGGCATTGGGTCCAACGCTGCATTTACTGGAGGAAAGATCGTCGCTGGCTGGTGGCATGAAGACGCAACTTTCTCAAAAGTGACTGCCTACGCCGATGGAAAAATGTTTATAGATAAGGGCGAATTCCTAGTGTAAACACAGCTTTGGACAGAACGGAAAAAGGAGAAATTATTATGAGTAATATTTCGGAAAAGAAAGAGCAAAAAATCGGATTGGTCGGTGCGGTAACATTTATAGTGGGCAGTGTCATCGGCGCCGGAATCTTTGTGATTTCTGGATCTTTGGCCGGAACTTTGGGACCGGGCATGTTTATCTGCTACATCCTTGGACTGATCCCGGCATTGGGTATGGGCTTGTCCTATGCGTCCTTGGGCAGCGCGATCCCTGTCACCTCGGGGCAATACAGTTATATGTGCAAATTTATCCATCCGGCGGTCGGATTTCTGTTCCAGTGGGCTCTGCTGCTGTCAGGGTGTTCTATTACCGCAACCGTTTGCATGGGTATTTCCGGCTATCTAGGCGCATGGATTCCAGGCGTTCCGCCGGTGGTTTTTTCTATGGGCGTGCTGATTCTGTTTACAGTGCTGCATATCGTCGGCCTTAAATCCGCGGAGATCGTTCAGAATCTGATGGTCATCATCATGGTAGTGGTGCTGGTTGCCTTCATCGTTCTCGGCATACCGAACATGGACCCGACATTGGGGAAACCGCTGTTCCCGAACGGTACAGGCGGCTTGATTACAGGTGCGGCAAGTCTGTTCTTCTCCTACCTTGGATTTCAGACGGTGGCCGATCTGGGTGAGGAAGTAAAGAACCCACACAAGACGATTCCTATGGCGACGATCATCGCAGTAGCAATTGTAGGCATTTTATACATCGGTGTTGCGTACATCATGCCGCGGATTATCTCATGGGAGCGTCTGGCAGGCAGCAATGTGGGCCTGGCAGACGCCGCGGCAGAATATTTCCCATGGCTGGGTATGGCGATCACTATTGCCGCTGTCTTTGCCATCCTTACGTCTGTAAGCGCCTGCATTGCTATGAATTCCAGATATTGGTTCGTTATGGGGCGGGATGGATGGCTGCCTAAAGCATTGGCAAAGAAGAACGGCAAGGATGCTCCGGTAAACGCTATACTGGTTTTGTTTACTATTGCCGCTATCATCATTTTAACAGGCTGGGAACTGACCTATCCGGCAACGATGGGATCCCTTTCTCTGTTGATCGGCACAGCTGTTGTAGCCTGGTTCCCTGTATTCCTGCCGAAAAAGTTTCCGGAGGCATATGCGCAGGCCGTATTCAAGATGCCTAGAGTATTGGCGGCTTTGTTAGCTGTCATCACGACGATCGTTTGTGCTGTTTTATGCATCTCGACTGTAAAGAATATGATGATCGTATGGGTATTTATTATTGCGTGGATGGTGCCGGGAGTGCTGCTCTATATGAGAGGCAGGAAAATGGGGCTGAGCGGATTAGGAGATTAAAAAGCTATATTTGATATGTAAAATTTGATACGAAAAAGACCGCCGGTTTTCTGGCGGTCTTGTGGCAGTCGGTGATTTACAGCTGCTCTTCACTATCTTGTTGCGGAAGCGTTTTTTTGATCGCGGAGATAAATTGCTGCATCAGCGGACTAGGCTCCTTTTCATAGATAATGCCATAGTCGATACTGCAGTTCCAGTCGACGGGACGGGTGGTAAGAGAGGGATGGACATCGGACCAGTTGCCCGGAATACCCATAAGGTATTTCTGTTTCACACATTCGTTGAAAATCTCCGTATTGTAGGAACGGGGAATGTCCTTGATGGTGATTTCCGGATAATTTTTTTCAATATCGCTGCGAAGGGCATCTACGGCGGAGAAAAGGCCCCGGCGGAGCAGCATCAGCGTTTCCCCTTTCAGCTGATCCAGACTGACACGAGAGTTCTGAGCCTGGGGATGCTTGCGGGGAAGGGCGAGACAGTATTGCAGGGATTTCAGCAACAGGATGTTGTATTGATCCTTCCACTGCTTGAGGTCACACGGACTGACGAAGCAGTCAAATTCCTTGCCCAGAAGATCCAGGGCAGAGGTAATGTCAATACTGTCGTCAGAAAACGGAATGATCTTGATCTGAAAGGACAGTGATTCATCATCGATGGCAGACCAGTTATCCATCATGACGTTGAAAGAGCGGAGATTGGAACTGCCTATGCGAATTACTTTCTTTTCTGCACTGGCGATCTCTTTTGCCCGGCTGATGGATTTTTGGGAAAGGCGTATCATTTCTTTGGCGTCATCGTATATGGATTGTCCCGCGGAGGTCAAAGAAACTCCTTGATTGGTGCGCCTCAGCAGTTGGAATCCCATGGAAGATTCCAGTGCGTTGATCTGCTTCATGACGGAAACTGTGGAGATGTAAAGCTTTTTAGAGGCTTTAGCGAAGCTTCCGCTGTCAGCTACCGTTATAAATGTGAGAAGTTGTTTGTTATACATAGATGTGCAATCTCCCTTGCATTGACTTGTATTTAGAGAATATTTTAACACCTCTGTGGATACTATGTCAATGCAAAGCGGGAGGATGTGCAGGAGTGTGTTATTATCTGAAAAATGAGCGAGGAATTTGACCTATGATTGTACTAAAACAGATGTTGGTTTTTTTGATTATGATAATTCTTGGGCTTTTGGCCAGAAGAAGCGGCATTATAACGAAGGCGAACCAGAGCCAATTTTCGGCCATGGTGATCAACCTTGCGTGCCCGTGTCTGATTCTTTCATCTGCGATGACGTCAAACGAGCGGATTTCAATCGGCGAGATCGGGGCTATATTTGGCGTGTTATGTCTGCTGATCGCCATTGTATTGCTTCTGTCCTGGCTGGTTCCTATCGTGATGAAATATCCGAAGGAAGAGCATGCCACAGTAAATACGATGTTCTGGTGTACGAATATCACGTTTATCGGCCTGCCTTTGGTACAGGGTCTGTATGGGACGGCAGCCGTAATCTACGTGACTTTTGCCATCATGCTGGTAAACACGCTGTTTTACAGCTATGGTGTGATATTGATCAGCAGAGGTTCAGAGAAAAAACAGAAATTCAGTCCAAAATCCTTACTGACACCGGGAATGCTTTCCTGTATCGCCGCCTGTCTTGTGTATTTTCTTGATCTTCCGATCCCTGATGTCGTTGAAACGTCGCTGACCATGGTAGGCAGTCTTACTGCGCCTTTGGCTATGATGATGATCGGATACGGTCTGCAGGACGTCAATCTAAAGGATATGATCACGGATGTCCGTCTGATTTTGTTTACAGTATTGAAAATGCTGGTTATGCCAATCCTGGTCCTGCTGCTGATGAAGCAGATTACGAACAGTACATACCTGTTGGCGACTTGTCTGGCCCTGGTAGCCTCTCCTACAGGAGGAATGGTAGCTATGCTGGCTACATTATATAATCCAAAAGCCTATCTGTCTGTTACGAGAGAAGTTTCCTTTACTACGTTGGCAGCCGTTATAACGATCCCTGTTGTAGCGGCCGCTATCGGCTTATAAAAGAAAAGCCCCTTGCGAAGCGCAGCCCCTCGCGGGCGACATGTGCGCCCCAGGAGGCTTTGTCTCCGTTATGCACACTTTTCTTAAATTTTCCTTACGTTTCTTAAGATTGGATCCGTTCTATGGATTTCCCAGAGTCTTTTGTGGTATAGTACTGACAGCAAGAGAGGAATGACGCAGAAAACAACTCGGAAAAAAGACTCAGAAAGAAGACTCGAAAAGAAGACTCAGAAAGGGGAACATCATGTTAAGACTAGAACGGGTATCCAAGTTCTATTCCGCGGGCGGTCTGGTGTCTACCGGCTTTTCCAAGGTGGATTTGAGCTTTGATATAGGCGAGTTCGTCGCCATCACCGGCGAAAGCGGCAGCGGCAAATCCACCCTGCTCAACGTCATCTCGGGCCTGGACTCCTATGAGGAAGGCGAGATGTACGTAGGCGGCAGGCCGACCAGCGGATTTTCCAAAGAAGATTTAGAGGACTACAGAAAGAAATACATCGGCAGTATCTTTCAGACCTTCAACCTGATCAACAGCTATACGGTCTATCAGAATGTGGAGCTGGTTTTGCTGACCAGCGGCTACAGCAGGGAGGAAATCCCGGCAAGGGTGATGGACATCATCGATCAGGTGGGACTGTCGGCCTACGCCAAAACCAAGGCGTCCAAGCTGTCCGGCGGACAGAAGCAGAGGGTGGCCATCGCCAGAGCGCTGGCCAAGGAGACGCCCATCATCGTGGCAGATGAGCCTACGGGCAATCTGGACAGTCAGTCGGCGGCGGACGTGATCAGGCTGCTGGCAGAGCTGTCAAAGGATAAGCTGATCATCATCGTCACCCACAACTACGACCAGGTGGAACCGTATGTGACCAGAAAGATCACCATGCACGACGGACGGGTCGTGGAGGATAAGACCATAGCCCGGCCGGACTCCCTTTGTTCGGAGAAAGAGGTGGAGACGGCACGGGCGGACAGCCTGCAGGCCGGCGGCGTCCTGCGTCTGGGACTGCGGAACACCTTCAATCTTCCGGCAAAATTCCTGCTTTTGCTGGCTGTGTTCATTTTCCTGTGCGGCGGCGTCATCGCCCAGTACACATCGTTTATGAACATGAGCGACATGCAGACCGGCGGGTACAATATGTACTTCAACAACACGGAGCGGAGCAGGATCATCGTGACCCGGCCGGACCGACAGCCTTTGACAGAATCCGATTATGAGACGCTGGAAGCTCTGGGAGGGGTGCAGCAGGTGGTCAGAAATGACCTGATGCTGGACCTGATGGTGACCCTGACCGACGATCTGGAAAACGGCAGTTTCTACATCGTCGGCAGCGTCAAAGAGGGCATGCCGGACGCGGGCCGGATCGAGGAAGGCAGGCTGCCGGAAAAGGACAACGAGGTGTTTCTGACGATCCCGAGAAGCGGCTATGCCAATAGCGTCATGGATATGGCCATGGACAGCAGGGTGGATATGCTGGACCAGAACACCGACGAGGCCCTGCTGAAAGGGAAGATCAGGATCGTCGGCTGGGGCTTTATGACCGAGGCGGAGGAAAAGGCTCTGTCAGAGTCGGACGTCTACTGCGAGGCCTGGCTCAGCTTTCCTGACAGCGCCGCCGACGTCATACGCAGCGCTGTCCTGGAGCTTTACTGCAGCCAGGAGATCGGTTTTGCCGGGAAGATCGTGTCCAGCGGGGTCGTGCTGATTCCATCAAAGGAGGTTCCGCCGGGCCAGGTCTACGTGCCGGAGGATCTGGCGTCCGTGGCTTCCGGCAGCGCCGTTGGACAGTCCCTGGAGCTGACCAACCAGAGCCTGTACTTTACCGATCGATACAGCTATACCGTGGGCGCTGTATACAACAAGGAGAATCTGCAGCAGCTGGTATCCCGCAGCGATTTTGACGCTGTGACAGGGGCCGTTTTCCTGAATGAGGACGACTATGAAAAGGTCTTTGACAAGGGAAGCTACCAGTCCAGCGTCATGGCAGAGGATTACAGAAACGTCAGAGAAACGGCTGCGGCCGTTGAAAAAGCTGGATTTAAGGCGTTCTGCATGGAAGACGGCATAGCCGATTCCACGGGAGGCTTCATCGTGATCCTGCATACGCTGTATGCCGTCATGCTGGCAGGCATTTTGCTGGTGCTGTTTTTCATCACCTACTTTATCGTAAAGCTGATCCTGAAATCCAGAAATACCTACTTCTCCACCATTCGGATGCTGGGCGCCACCAAGGGCAACTGCAGCAGCCTGCTGAAGGTGGAACTGTTCGCCGTGTTCAACATAGCCTTCTTCTTCTGCATGGCGATTCTGGCCCTGGTGAAGACCGGCGTGATACACAGCGACTATCTGCAGAATCTGGCGGGGTTCCTGTCCATAGGAGATCTCGTCCTGCTGTACGCGGTGCTGTGTCTCATGTCCATTCTGCTGGCGGCCAGATACGCGCGGCAGCTGTTTAAAAAGACGGCCATGAACGCGTACAAAGAGGAGGTGTAAGGGATGATCAGATTAACCGGTGTAAACAAATACTATAACAAGAAAAAGAGTAATGAGATCCACGTCATCGACAACACCTCCATCGAGCTGGGGGATAAGGGGCTGGTGACCTTTCTGGGTCACTCCGGCTGTGGAAAGACCACCTTGCTCAACGCCATCGGCGGCCTGGACAAGGTGGACAGCGGAGAAATCCTGATCGACGGCCAGCGGATGAACGTCCGCTCCGACAACAAAAAAGATGAGCTGCGCAACGCGTGGGTCGGATATATTTTCCAGAACTACAACCTGATCGAGGACGAGACGGTATTTGACAACGTGGCGCTGGTGCTGCGGATGATGGGAATCCGGGATAAAGAAGAGATCCAGCGGAGGGTCATGTTCATTCTGAAACGGGTCGGCATCGACCGGTACAGAAACAGGCCGGCGAAGATGCTTTCCGGCGGGGAACGACAGCGGGTAGGTATTGCCCGGGCCCTGGTGAAAAACCCGAAGATCATCATCGCCGACGAGCCGACGGGCAATCTGGACAGCAGAAATACCATCGAGATCATGAACATCATCAAAGCGATTTCTCGGGAAAAGCTGGTGATCCTGGTCACCCACGAGCGGGAGATCGCCGAGTTCTACGCTTCCCGCATCGTGGAGATCGTCGATGGCAGGATCGTCAGCGACAGGGAGAACGCCCACAGCGATGATCTGGATTACCGTCTGGAAAACAAGATCTACCTGCGGGATCTGCCGGTACAGCGGGAGCTTTCCGGCGGCGGGCTGCGGGTAAAATACTACAGCGACAGAGAGGACGACGGGGAGGAGCCGGAGATCAAAGTGGTGATCCGGGGCGGAAATCTCTACGTCCAGCTGCCTCAGGACCTGCGCCAGGGTTCGGACGCGGTGGAGCTGGTAGACGGACATTATCAGAAGCTGTCCAAGGATATCTACGAGGACTACGAGTTCGACTACGACGCCCAGGTAGACCAAGGGTTCCAGCCTAAATACACGTCCATTTACTCCCTGCCGTCCATGCTGGCGGGAGGCTACAGGAAGATTTTTTCCTACTCCATCATCAAAAAGATTTTGCTGCTGGGCTTTGTGCTGGCGTCCATGTTTTCCATCTATGCCGTCAGCAATATCGCTGGGATCACCAATATCACTGACGACAAGTTCGTCCAGGTGAACCAGAACTACCTGACCATAGACGGGGCGAAGCTGACGCCGGAGCTCTGCGAGAAATATGAGAAGATGGACGGCGTCGATTACGTTTTGCCGGGAGCTTCCTGGGTAAGCTTCCTGTTCCCTCTGGACGACTACTACCAGACGTCAGGCGTGTCCGCCCTTCTGGAAGGATCGCTGGCTGACCGGGATATGGTGGCAGAAGATGACCTGGCCGCGGGAAAGCTGGCGGTGGAGGACCGGGATATGGTCATCGACCGGATGACAGCTGAGAGCCTGCTGAGAGATGACCGGACCCAGATGATCGGCCTGTCGGCTCCAGAGGATCTGATCGGCAGAACCGCGGAGCTGCCGTGGCTGGGAGAATTTACGATTACCGGTATCGTGGACTGCGGAAGCCCGTCTATCTACGTGAAAAACAGCCTGATGACGGACGTTTTGATGAATCAGCTCGATCAGACTGAATCGGAGGATTCTGCCGTTTCGACCGGGCCGATATGCTATGATCTGGTAAAAGACGACAGTGATATCGCCGTAACCGCGGGCAGCGCGCCGGACTCCGACGGAGAGGCTTTGATCAGTGAGGCTTACCGGTATGAGGCGCCGCTGGGCAGCCAGATCGATATGAAGGTAAACGGAAAACGTCTGACCGTCTGCGGCTACTACAGCGACAAGCGTCAGCGGGACGCCGTCTACGTCAGCCGCCGGACAGCGGAGACGGCCTATCTGGAAACGCAGAGCTCCCTGGTCCTCTCACCGTCTGACAAAGCGGCGGTCTATGAGACCCTTTTGGAGAAAAACGTGAAGGTGACGGATAACTACGCCGCGAGCAGGCAGGAATATATCAACAGTATTCAGAGGCAGATCGCGGCGACGATCCTGGTGGCGGGGATCATTCTGCTGATCTCCCTGATCGAGATGTATCTGATGCTGCGGTCCTCCTTCCTGTCCAGGGTCAAAGAGGTTGGCGTGCTGCGGGCCATCGGCCTGAAGAAGCGGGATATCTACAAGATGTTCATGGGCGAGATCATCGCCATGACGACGCTGACGACGCTGCCGGCCATGGCCGTGATGGGGTATATCTTAAACGGCATCTCCAAGATACCGATGATCGGAGGACAGTATCTGATGAATCCGGCTGTGTTCCTGATCAGCCTGGCTCTGGTCTTTTGCTTCAACCTGCTGGCGGGGCTGCTGCCTGCGGCCAATACCATGCGGAAGACGCCGGCTGAGATCCTGGCCAGAAACGATGTGAATTAAAGCCTGCGGCGAATACTTCCTCTACGAGAAGAGCCGGGCTGGATGTGATCCAGTCCCGGCTCTTTTGATATATAGTATGGATTAGAATGTGTCTGTTTAAAATGCGGCTGTTTAGAATGTGCATTTGCTGGTGTTCTTCCAGATGCCGTTTTTCTCGGCGGCCTTGATCAGATCCTCGCGGAAATCCGGATGGGCGATGTTGATCAAAAGCTCCGCGCGCTCCCAGGTGGATTTGCCCTTCAGGTTGGCCGCGCCGTATTCTGTCACGATGTAGTTGGTCGCGGTTCTCGGCGTCGTGACGATGGAGCCCGGCGTCAGGGTCGGCGCGATCAGGGACTCCTTGGTGCCGTCCTTCGAGGTTCTGGTAGATGGCGTGCAGATAAAGCTCTTGCCGCCATTTGACAGGAACGCGCCCATGACGAAGTCCAGCTGGCCGCCGGTTCCGCTGATCTGCTGATGGCCAGCGGATTCGGAACATACCTGTCCGTACAGGTCTACCTGTATACAGCTGTTGACGGATACGAACCGGTCTATGGTCGCGATCACGTTGACGTTGTTGACGTAGTCTACCGGCGCGCTGCAGCAGATCGGGTTGTTGTCGATGAAATCGTACAGCCGCTTGGTGCCGCCCGCGAAGGTGTAGAGGGCTTTGCCTTTGTCGATCGGTTTGTTTCCGGTCAGCTTGCCTGCCTCGAACAGGTCCACATAAGCGTCTACGAACATTTCTGTATGAGCGTTGATATTTCTGACGTCGGATTCTGCCAGCATCTGGCCGATGCAGTTCGGCAGGCCGCCGATACCCAGCTGGAGTGTGCTGTGGCTTTCGATGAGCCCGACTACGTGCTCCGCGATCTGCTTGTCGATTTCGGTAGCAGGCTTAGTCGGCAGCTCCGCCAGCGGAGTATTGGAACCCTCTACCACGTAGTCTACGCCGTAGAGATTCAGCTGGGTCTGATAGCCCTGAGCGATCGGCATGTTTTCGTTGACCTCTACTACCACCTTGCTGGCGCCTTTGATGACGCCCCAGATGTCGGATACCTGAGGTCCCAGGTTGAAGTTGCCGTGGCTGTCCATCGGCGCCACCTGAAGGAAAGCGATATCCACGTGGTTTTCGTTGTTGTGCCAATAGTGAGGCAGTTCGTTGAACAGCATCGGTATGTACCAACAGCGTCCGTCTTTGCACATCTGACGGTCAAAGCCGCTGAAATGAGCAGAGGCGAATCTCACCTGCTCGTTAGATGTGGTAGCCTGATATACTTTGAACGGTTCATTTCTGATGGCGACGGTGCTGAGAATTTCTACACCTTCCAATTGGTCCGCGCGTCTTGCCAGAGCCTCGTCGATGTCTACGACGGTGCCGCAGCCCAGACCGAAGTGGATGCGGCTGCCCGGTCCTACCAGGGCGGCAGCCTCGTCCGCTGTGATTAGTTTCTTTCTGTACTCTTCCGCCAGATTACTAACTTTGTACATAATCTCCTCCTGTTATGCATCACAAAGATGTGATTTTTTTGAGAAAGCAACTAACTGATCTTTTTAAATTTTCCCTACACTCAGTTTGTTTACTTTTTAACAATTACTCCCTACATTTTACTACATTAGCAGGGAGTATTCAACCTTAATCTTGGAAGTTGTCAAAAAAGTACAAAGGACAGCGAAAGCATCAATGAAAGACGGGTTTGAAAATGACGAAAGGTTATGGTTGAAATTCGCCGCGAACCGTGGTATGATAAGTAATAGCGGTATACCAGCCGGGCCGGGCCAGATACCGTGACCGATGATTTACAATTCTATATGTCTCCGTAGTTAAATGGATATAACAGTGCTCTCCTAAAGCATAGTTGTGGGTTCGATTCCCGCCGGGGATACCAGAAACCCTGTGATTGCAACGGTCACAGGGTTTTTCTCTGCTTAAAATCCAGTTGTGATTTTAACTTTTGCCA